>NZ_JBMHHY010000026.1:0-159770 GCF_049739465.1 Embleya sp. AB8 | reverse complement strand
ACCCGCTCGAACAACTCCCACAACTCGTCCGGCACCAACCGCTCCACAAGCGTCACCGCATCAGACTACCGATCAATCCAAATGAGACGACTTCTTAGGCGGCTCCCTCAAGGCCCAGGTCAGCAAGTCTCTGACCTGGGCCTTTTGCATTCCTTGAGGCTTTCTGGGGCCTGCTGTCAGGTCCAGAGTCGGTTGCCCGGGGTGCCGCCCGGGGTGATGCCCGGGAGTACGTAGGCCACGGCCGAGGCGTGGTGTCCGATCAAGGGGGTCGGTGCGTCCTTCGTGGCCAGGCGGTTCTGGGCGGCCGGGGTCGACGAGGAGTCTCGGCAGCCGAGTCGCGGCGGTCGAAAGCCGCGCCGCTCATCCGCGCGGCGACGTCACCCGGCGATCCACGGCGCCTCCGGCATGCGCACCTTGTCGTCGCGCCCGGCGATCTCGATGGTCGTCGGGGTGTCCAGGCCCGGCATGCGCATCGTCGCCCGCCGCAGACCGCCGTCGCCGTCGACCCAGTACGTCAGCGGCGACCGGGCGCCGGCGCTTTGCCCCTCGCGCGCCGCGTTCTGGGCGCGCGGACCGGAGAACCGGTCGTAGTCGCGGCCCTGGAGGCGCTCGCGGCCCAGCCAACGCGCCCCGGACTGCGCGAGCAGCAGCGGGTTGTCCGGCCGGTCCGCGCCGAGCTGGATCAGGAACCGGAGCCCGGAGTCCAGCGGGGCCGCGGTGTAGGCGCGCGGTGACCAGCCCTGGCGAGGGATGCGCTCGGCCTGTTCCCACGCCGGGCCGCCGGCGCCCTCCGGCATCGGTGCCACGCCCAGGCCGTTGCCGTCCCAGACGATCAGGCCGCGGTCGAGTCGACCGGCGGTCCCGGTGACCTGATAGCTGCCCACGGCGTGGTGGGTGCGGTAGTCCACCACCGCCTCGACCCGGGTCGAGACACCGCCCCCCTCGGTGGCGGTGAGGGTGATCGCGACCGGACTGGCCTGATACAACGTCAGCCGCGACAGCGCCAGCCGTGACGCCTCGTCGACGGTCACCGCCCGGTCCGAGTCCCCGTCGTCGGACAGTGCCCGATAGCCCGCCAGGCCGGCTGCCACGGTCGCGCACACCGCGACCGCCACCAGCGTCACCAACCAGAGCCGCCGACGCGGCGTGCGGTCGTCGGCCTTCTTCCGGGTCATGCGGATGCCTTTTCTCCCGTCGGTCAAAAACTCGGGCGGGTTCACGGACCAATGGTCCGTGAACCCGCCCGATCCATCCCGATCGGCGGTCGGGGGTCGACTGCCGATCGCCGTAACGGAGTTACCTCTGCCGGGCTTCGCGCCTACGGAACAGCACGAGTGCCCCGCCGCCCAGGGCGATCAACGCCGCCGAGATGCCGAACACCAGGGGCAGGTTCCCACCCAGGCCGGTGTGTGCCAGGGGATTCGACGAGCCCCCGTGCCCGCCACCCGACGTCGATGGCGCATCGGGAGTCGCCGGCGGGGTCGTCGGCGGAGTCGTCGTCGGCGGCGTGGTGGGCAGCCGCTTGTTGACCGCGGTCACCGACACCCCGGCTTCGAGGTTGTCGGCATTGAGTACCAGTGGGCCGAGCACCGGCTTCTCCGGCGGGGCGTAGCCCTCGGGAGGGCTGACTTCCTGCCAGTAGTACGTCCCGGGTGGCACGTCGCGGGTGCAGATGCCGTCGGTCCCGGTCGTACAGGCGTCCCCGATCTTCGTGTCGGGGGTGGCGCCGTCGGGTT
Source organism: Embleya sp. AB8 (assembly GCF_049739465.1). Lineage (NCBI taxonomy): Bacteria > Bacillati > Actinomycetota > Actinomycetes > Kitasatosporales > Streptomycetaceae > Embleya > Embleya sp. AB8. Next base: position 158,034 of record NZ_JBMHHY010000026.1, on the reverse strand, counting down.
GGAGTCCGTCGGTGCCGTTGGTTTCCTTCCAGAGTTCGAATTTCGCTCCGGCGAGGGGTTTGCCGTCCTGGTCGTTCTTGACCAGGCGTACCGCGCCTTCCTGTTGGCGGTATCCGAAGTCGAAGGTGTGGTCGTTCTCGCCGGGTCCGCCGGTGGTCAGCGCGCGTTCCGGGTAGTGTCCGCCCTTGGGGACGATGCCCTTGGAGTCGACGAAGCGGTTGTCGCCGACCCCCTCGTCGGTCGGCACCCACTGATAGAGGGGGCCGCCCTTGGCGTAGTCGGCCGGGTTGTCGATCCGGATGGTGTACTTGGTCTTCGGTTTCAGGCCGCCGGTGACGTTCGAGTCGTCGAAGTAGTACTCGCCGCGCTTGGTGGTCCTGGTCGTGCCGACCACCTTGCCCGACTCGTCGTAGAGGTTGACGGTGGCGCCCTCGACCGGACGTTGACTCGGGCTCTGGATGCCCTTGCGCTCGGGGTCGTACCAGACCCGGTTGCCGATCTGCAGCGGCGCCTGGTCGCAGAGCACCTCCAGGTCACCCATCGAAGCACCCTTGCCGAACGAGGCGTTGCCCTCGGTGTTCAGACGCAGACCGGCGGCGGGCTGCCGCTTTCCGTCCCGTCCGATGAACATCGTGCCGGCGCTCCACGGCGTGTCGGTGGGGTCCACACCGGCGGTCGCGACGAACTCCTCGACCTTCGACAGCGCGAGGCCGGCGTAGGACGCGTTCGGGTGGCCGCCACCCATGGTGTTCGTGTCGAAGAACCTGGCGCCCCGCGCCGTCTTCCCGCAGCCGGTGTTCACGTCCATGACGTACTTGCCGTCGGACAGGCACGCCTTGTTCAGGTCACCGCCGGCCACCATCGCGATGGTGGTCGTGGGGTCTCCGGCGCGTGCGTACGCCGTCGTCCGGTCGGTGAACCGGTCGCGGAACGCCAGCAGCATCGAGCCGTCGGTCTCGAACGCGAGGTCGGCCAACTCGGGTTCGGGGTTGGCCATGGCGTTGACGCACGTCTGACCGTTCTGCTGCGTGGGGAACGTATTCGTCCACGGGAACCAACCCTGCCCGGGGCAACTGCCACCGAGGGTGGCCTGGCGCGGGTAGTCCAGGGGCTGGTTCAGCACGGCCGCGCGGAAGGTCCCCGTCGCCGGGTCGAAGGGCAGGACCACGGCGCGCAGGTCCGAGACCTTCCCGGTCGATTCGCCCGAGCAGACGCCGCCGACGTAGCCGACGCCGTCCTGCAGGCCGAGGCCGTACGGACGCCAGTCGCCCGGTGCGGGGCAGCCGGGGTCCGGGATGGCGTAGGAGGCCACCGGCGCGGTCGCGGTCGGCTGGGTGGCGTCGTAGCGGTACAGCTTGCGGTTGTTGAGGTTGACGACGAACAGGTCGTGGCCGTCGTCGGAGACCTCGATGTCGCCCAGGCTCTCCTTGCCCGGAGCGGTGAGGAAGGCTTCGTCACTGGCGCCCACGCCGTGGGCCGACGTTCCGGCGTCCGGGACGGTGGTGAACAACGACGTCGTCTTGTTCGCCACGTCGGTGACGTAGATCCCACCGGCCCCGCCGGGGCCGTACGTCGTGTCGCGCTTGGCCGATGCCGAGCTGAACAGCCGCTTGTCCGACTTGCTCCAGCCGATGCCGTAGAGGTTGCCGGTCTCGGCCCTCGTGGCCAGGTTCGTCACGTTCGTGTTGACGCCGCGTGCGTTGTAGGGGAACGTCACCAACGTACGTTGGGACGTCGGTTCGTTCGTCGCGGGCTGGCATGCGGTGGCCAGCGGCGCGTTCTTCTGGCAGTAGTCGCCGGGGCTCCACAACCCCGTCGTGTACGCGACCTTCTTGCCACCGCCGAGGTCGACGAACTCCTCGTTGCTGCTGAGCTGGTTGGGCGCGCCGTCCAGGCCCTGCCGCGACGCGAACGCCGGGAACAGCACGCCCGGCTTCGGATTCACCACCTGGACCCGATACTTGCCGCTGCCGGACGGCTTGGCCTTGTCGGGCGCCAACGTGACCGTGCCGTCGGCGACCGTCACCCCGGTGACCTTGCCGCCGTCGTCGCCGGTGAGCGTCACCGTCACGCCACCGATACCCGGCTCCAGAACGGGACTCCACACACCGGTCGTGTCCACGGCCCGCACCACCCGGACCGTCACCGAACCGTCGTCTGTCTGCGAATACGCCGGCGTCGCCGCCAGCGCGAAACCGCCGAAACCCACGGCGAGCGCCGCGAGGCCGCCTATGGAGCGACGCACGCGTGCAGCCGACCGCAGTCGGCCCGGCGGGTTTAAGGCGCCGTCCGTCCGTTCACTTGAAGGTCCCATACCTGCTCTCATCGTCTACAAGGGCCCGACGTGATCCTGCGGGTGACTCACGGATCGGCCGTGACCCGCCTCGTTGGCGGAAGCCTAGAGTGGATTTGGCAAGTGCGTGACACCAAGGGGAAGTTGACGTTGAAATCGGTCCCCGAAGCGGCCTCCGCGCGCTCGTCGTGCCCGGACGCAGCCGATCCGGACGGCGATGACGAACACGCATTCGCATGGCGGTCGCCATCGCCACCGCTGTCCTGCGGCAGCCGACCGGCCGCATGCGGGCCGTCGCGGACGAAGCGAACAGGCCCCTGCGGGCACCTCGTTGCGCCCGCCACCACCCCCGCCCCCGCCGGGCTCAGCCCTGTGCCGCCCGCACCGGATTCGAGCGAAGCGCGTGCCACGTCGGCAGCAGCGTGGCCGCGAAGGTGAGGGCCGCCGCGGCGCCCACCACGGTCGCGTAGATCGTGATCGGGCCGTCCGGCAGCCAGGAGTCCGCCGCCGACAGGCTGAACGGGACCACTGCCGCGGCCGCCGCGGCGGTGCCCAGGAGTACCCCGATCAGCGTGGTGAGCGTCGCCTCGACCGCCGCCATGTGCAGGATCTGCCGCCGGGTCGCGCCGTTGAGCCGTTGCAGGCCGAACTCGCGGCGTCGGTTGTGGGTGGCCAGGATCAGCGAGTTGACCAGGGCCAGCGACGTATACAGCGTCAGCATGCCGATGATCAGGTAGTTGACCCACGCCTGGGTCTTCGATTCCTCGGCGTGCGTCTCCACAAGCGCGGCGCGGGACGCGGCCCGCACCCCCGGATGGTCCTTCGCCCAGACACCGAGCGAGTCGACCAGCCGATCCGGGGTGGTGCCCTCGGCGGCGCGGACCAGGATCTGCGCGGGCAGCCCGTTGGTGGTGTGCGGCGCGAGCAGCGACACCGGCAGCAGCATCGACTCGTATCCCGCCCGGGAGTCGAACAGCGCGACCACCCGCACGTCCGCCGAACTGCCGTCGCCGAGCCGCAGTCGGATCGAGTCGCCGGGCCCACGACGCACCTTGCCGGCGAGCCGGTTCGGCAGCGCCACCGTGTTGCCGCGCAGCTCGGCCAACGACCCCGAAGTGGCGGTCACCCCGACCGTGGCCAGGCCCGATTCGACGTCGACGCCCTGGAAGCGGATGCCGTGCCGATTGTCCGGCGCGGTGCGCGGGCTCTCCACGAAGCCCGTGCTCGCGACATACGTGCTCGCGCTCGCCACCCCCGGGAGCCCCCGGACCCCGGCGAGCAGCGCCGGGTCCAGACCGCCGCCCACGCCGGTCAACACCGCGTCGGCCCGCAGGCTTCGGGTGTACTCCCGCTCGCCCTGCGTGGTCGTGGTGGTCTGGATGTACAGCTCGCCGGTGCTGATCGCCACCGCGAGCATGATCGGCGTCACCACGGCGGCCATCCGGACCGAGGTGACCCGCGCGCCGAGCATCGCGACCCGGCCGGACTCGCCGGTGAGCGCGCCGAGCGGGCGGGCCAGTACCGATGTGCACATCCGGATCAGGCCGGGCGCGAGCAAGGCCAGCGCGATCGCGGCGCAGATCGCCGCCGGACCCGCGGTGCTCGCCGCGACCGGGCCCTTCAGGACGTACGCGGTGACCAGCATCAAGGTGGCCGTGCCGGCCAGTGCGAGCAGCGCGACCACCAGCCGGAACCAGTTGAACCAGCGCTGTCGGAACGCGGATTCGGCGAGCGCCTCGGTCGGCTTCGCGGTCACCGCGCGCCACGCGCCTACGTACCCGCCGACCAGCGCGGTCAGCAATACCGCGCCCGCCGCGGCCACCGTCGGGATCCAGCCCGATTCGAACTCCACCGTCTCGGCGACCATGCCCGAAGCCACCAGCCGGTCGAACAGCCCCCGCCCGGCCGCCGGCCCGGTGAACCAGGCGACGCCCGCCGCCAACACCGTGACCAGGAACGTCTCGCCCAGCAACATCCGGCGCAATTGGCGGGGCGTGGCGCCGATCGCCCGCATCAGCGCGAACTCGCGACGCCGCTGCTGTACGGACAAACCGATGGTGCCAGCCACCACGAATACCGCGACCGCGACCGCCAGTCCGCCGAACACCGCGGCCAGCGTGATCAGGTCCGACCCGTTCGTCAGGATCTCGGGATGTTCGACCGCGCCACGATCGTCGCCGGTGAGGATCCGGATCGGCTGGTCGTGCAGGGCCCGGGAGACCCGCTTGCGCACGGTGCCGCGATCGGCGCCGGGTGCGAGGGTGATCGCGATGTCGGCGACGGTGCCGGCCGGCGCGGCGAGCCGATCCGCCTCGGCCGGGTCGAAGAACACGCCGGCCTGCGGGACGGTGCGCGCGGCCCGCGCGATGCCGGTGACCCGGTACGCGCTCGCTCCGCCGTGCGCGGCGATCTCGATCCGGTCGCCGACGGCCACCCCCGCGCGGCGGGCCAGCACGGTGTCCACGACCACCTCGTCCGGCGCGGTCGGCGCGGCGCCGCGATCCAGTGCGTAGGGGGTCAGCGGCGCCGAATCCCAGCCGTGGCCCTGGGCCTTGTGGTTGCCGCCGGGCCCGGTCAGCGCGGTTGCGAAGGTACGTTCCCCGACCACCGTGCGCACCCCCTCCAAGGCGCGCACCCGATCCACCAGCCGCGCGTCCAACGGCACCCGCTCGCGGAGCGCGTAGTCCCGGGTACGGTCCGACCCCTCGCGCGGGCCGGTGAAGGTCGGGTCGCCGATCACCAACAGCGAGGCCTGGGCCAGTCGTTGCGGCGGCGCGTTGTTGCGGATCCCGGTCTCCAGGAGGCCACCACAGGCCATCACCACGGTCGCGCCGAGGCACAGCGCGATGAAGGTGGCCACGAAGCCGCCGGCCCGAAAACGCAGCGTGCGCAGCGCGAGCCCCCACATCAGCGGACCTCGCCGAACGACTTGCCCGGACGGGTGCGCGGGTCGTCCGCGAACGCGCCCAGGTGGGTCATCCGCTCCGCGATCGTGTCCACGGTCGGCGCGGTCAGCCGATCGGCGATCCGCCCGTCGGCGAGGAAGACCACGTGGTCGGCGTAGGACGCGGCGACCGGATCGTGGGTGACCAGCACGATGGTCTGCCCGTCGACTCGTACCGACTCCCGCAGCAGGCCGAGCACTTCGGCCGCGGTCCGGGTGTCGAGCGCGCCGGTCGGCTCGTCCGCGAACAGTACGGCGGGGCGCACGGCCAACGCGCGGGCGATCGCGACCCGTTGCTGCTGGCCGCCGGACAACTCGTGCGGGCGGTGCCGGGCCCGGTCGGTCAGGCCGACCCGGGCGATCACCTCGGCGATCTCGCGGCGGTCGGCACGTTTGCCCGCGAAGCGCATCGGCAATGTGATGTTCTGCTCCACGGTGAGCGTGGGCAGCAGGTTGAACGCCTGGAAGACGAAGCCGATCCGCTCTCGGCGCAGCCTGGTCAACGCGTTCTCGTCGAGCTCGGCCAGCGGCCGGCCGGCCACCGTGACCGAGCCCGAGGTGGGCCGCTCCAGGCCCGCCGCGCAGTGCAGGAACGTACTCTTCCCGGACCCGGACGGGCCCATCACTGCGGTGAACGAGCCGGGTGCGAAGGCGATCGTGACCCCGTCGAGGGCGGCCACCGAGGCCGAGCCCCGGCCGTGGACCTTGCGTACCGCGTCGAGCCGGACGGCCGACTGCCCGCTCTCCTCGACGTCGTTCGTGCGCCGTTGCCCTGTCGGTCGCCCGCTCACATTCGTCCTCCCGCCGGGTTGCGCCGCCGCCCGCCGCGACGCCGTACCCAACGCTAGGAACGCGCGACCCACCCGCCCATGGGGCGGGCCGGCCTCTGGGGGGTGGGTCTAGACCCCCCTGACCCCGGCCCGATGGGCGGCAAGATCGGCGTGGTGCTGCTGATCGTGGGTCTGGCCGAGGTGCTCTACGCGCTCTACCTGATGACCCGAGAGTTGCGCAAGGCATGACGCGGCGCCGTTCGGCCGACCCGCGCGCCGGTCGGTCGGCGGCGGGCGACCAGGACCAGTACGCCCGCGGCGGGCAGCGCGCTGGCCAGAAACGCCAGGAGCAGCCACCGTCCATCCGCACCGGCCCCGGTGGAGTGCGGGCGCGGCGCCCATTCGGCGGCGGCCGGCCGCAGTCGGCCGACGCCGCGACGCCCGCTGAGTCGATCCGAGATCGGCTCGCCCACCTGCGCGCCCGCGCGGGAACCGGCCGGCAACACATCGATCCGCACACTCGCGCCGGCCTGCCGACCGAGCCGGTCGCCGATCGTGTAGCGGAAGCCGTCCCGGCCGGTGAAGCCCGGACCCGGGGTGTAGCGCAACACGGCGGCCGGCCCGGTCGGTTGCTCGGGGCGGAACACCAGGCCGTGCTCGGGCATGGTGTACGACAACACGACCAGCCCCTCGCCGATGTCGTTGTCCAGGATCGGCACATCCACCGGTTGCCCGGCCCGGGTCTCGGCCCGATCGGCGACGGCCCGCGGTGCGGGCGGCCCAACCGGTGCCGGCGGGCCCGGCCGGGGGTCGGCGGCCTGCGCCCCGGTCGGCGCGAACAGGACGGCGCAACACGCGAGTACCGCACCCGCTCGGCGGGTGCGGGTGGGCGCGGCGAACGCGGTGGGCACGAACATCTCCCTGTATCGGGGGCATCGATGGCATCGAGGGCATCAGGGGTATCAGGGGTATCAGGGGCATCGGTCCGGAAACGGGACGATCTCCGGGCGATCCCTCCGATCCTGGGCCCCCACGTCCGCCGGTCCCGGGCACGGCACGCGGACCGGCGCCGGCTTCACCCCCACGCGTGGCGGTGGACCGGGCCCCGCGCGCGTGCGATGGTGGTGGACGCCATGCGACGGCGGTACGCGGAAGCCGGTGTGAATCCGGCACGGTCCCGCCACTGGGATCGGAAGCGACTCCCGAACCGGCCACGACCCCGGCGGGGTTGGCAGGCCGGGAGGAGCGACGATCCGAGAGCCGGGAGACGCACGCCGTCGCCACCCCACGACCCGGGGCGGAGCTCCCCGAGAGAGGCCGGTGTGCCGCCATGTCCTCGGTGTCGAGCCGCATCCACACCCGCGCCGGCGCTGCCGGCCGCGCCGCGCCGGGCGTGCGCCGTTGACCGGGGTGGGCGGGCGACTCGCCGAGGTGGGGCCCTACTTCGAGCTGCGCACCGGGTCGATTGCCGACGGTGCGGGTTTTCGGCCGTTGGCCGAGTTGTACGACCCGGCCGCGCCTGCCGCGTGGGCGGATCGGGTGGAGTGGGTCGGGGGCCGGCTGGGCACCGACGAACCTCGCGTCGCCGCGTCGATCCTGTATCAGGGCGTGGCCTCGCGACTGTGGTCGGTGGCGCTCGGCGCGGCGGTGCTCGGCCGAGTGTTGCCCGACCTGGACCCGGGCCGGACCCACTGGCGTTTCCCGGACACCGGGCCGATGGAGCTGTGGACGCCGGATCCTGTCGGCACCCCGGTGGCCGCCGACCGGTCGGGGATCGACGCCCTGTACGACGCGGTGGTCACCGCCCAGCTGATCCCGCTGACCCGCGTCACCCGGGCCGTCGTACCGGTCGCGGAACGCCTCCTGTGGGGCAACGCGGCAGCCGCGCTGGCCGGCGCGGCCCGTGCGCTGGACCGGCACGTCGCCGGCACCGAACCGGAACTCACCGCGACGATACGGTCGTTCGCCGCGGGCATGCTGACCCGGGACCGACTGCGCGGCATGATGTTGGCGTGCCGCCGCACCACGTGCTGTCTGTACTACCGAGTCCCCGGCGGCGGCGTATGCGGCGACTGTGTCTTCCACGACAACCCCCCACAACCACCCCGCCCGCGGCTCGCCGCCCTGGCCCTCGGCCACGAGGGCGACCACTGACCGGTACACGATCGTGCGCCGTCCACGGCGTGCCGCGCCCGGTACGGAACGGCGGGGCGCGGTCCGGGGTTCCGCCCCGCGCCTGCGCGGCGGCCTCGAACGCCCGGGCCGGGTAAGGGTGTTCGGCGTCGAGGTCGGCGGTGGACCGGGCCCGGTCGGCGGCCGGGCCGACGGCCGGATCGGACACGCCGGGCGAGGCATCCGGGTGACATTCCCCGATCCTCGGCCCGAACCTTTCTAGCCTCGGCCACGAGGCACCGATTCCGGCCCGACGAACGTGGGCGCCGGGAGCGTGTCCTCGGTCCTGCCGGGTCTGCGCCCCCGGCAGGATCGGGGAGACGGTCCCGGACCCCGAAGCGCCCCAGAGGACGAACGACCCGCCGGGGCGCGTTCCTCGGCGGCAGAGGAGCACGCCCCCCATGAGTACGAACAGCGGGCCCACGGCGCCCGATCCCGCCCCGTCCCCCGCCGAGTCGGCCGGCGCGTCCCGCGCCGTCGACCCCGAACTCCCGCACCACGAGCAAGGTGCGGCCCACGAGCCCGCACGCCTCGACCAAGCCGGCGCACACCACGGCGAGCGGCCCGACCGGGTCACCGTGCAGAGGCCCGAACAGGTCGGCCGAGCCGGCACCCCCGGGCCGGAGCCGCTCGACGAAGCGACCGCCCACCGGCCGGAGCAGCCCGCCGTGCCCAAGGTCGGACGGGCCACCGAAGCCACCGCCCGCCGGGCGGAGCAGGCCGAAGCAGCCACCGCCGACCGGCCCGGCCGGGGCGCCGGGCCCACGTCCCGACCACTCGGCCGAACCCCCACGCCCAAGGCCCGGCCCGGTGCCGGGGCCAGTCGGCTTCGGGCCGCCGGGCAGGGCCGGGAGGCCGCCGGCCGCAGGGTCACGGAGGTCAGGGAGCGGACCGTGGAGGTCGGCCACACGGCGGGGCGGCAACTCTTCGATCACACGCCGGACCCGTTGCGGTATGCCACCGTCGTCGGCACCGCCCGGGCCCGTCGACGGCCCACCCCCGCCGCGTTCGCCGCCGTGGCGATCGTGGTCGCCCTGGTCTGGGCGATCCGTCGGTCGCGGCGCTGACTCAATCCGCGGGCGCGTCCTGCGCCCACGTCCGGAGCATCCGCCGGGTCGCCTCGTCCGCGCCCGCGCCGTACTTCGCGGGCGCCGTCGCGGCGATCGCGACCCGTACGTCCGCCTCGGCGCACCCGGCCCCCCGGGCGTACTCGGCGGGCAGCGCGGTCTCCAGGGCCGAGGCCAACTCCGGCTCGCCCGCGTGCGCGAGGATCAGTCCGCTCAGGTCCTCGCCCGGCAGCCCGTAGCCGGCATACGCCCAGTCGAGCAGTACGACGTCCCGATCCCGCGCGATCAGGTCGACCGGCCGCAGGTCCAGGTGGCACAGCACGTACGGGAGCGCCGCGGCCCGGGTCGCCCACGGCCCGACCGGGGGCGGTCGTTCGAACAACCAGGACGGCCCGGCCGGTCGCGAGGCCGCCTGCGCCGCGCCCAGGCGTCGGGCGAAGTCGGCCCAGCGGGGGAGGTCCCACGTGGTCCCGGACATCCCGCGTACATAGTCCAGCCACAACGCCACCGACCCGTCCCCGCGCGAGTCGGCCTGCAGGGTCCGGGGCGCGGTCAGCCCCTGCGCCGCGTAGACGGTGTGCGCGAAGCCGCTCCGATACGCCTCGACCTCCCGGGCCCAGTAGCGCGGATTGGCCGGTGTCGTGTCGTCCGGCGTGGCCAGCTTGAGCACCGCGTCGGCGTCGCTGCCGAGGATGTGCCAGACGTGGGCGTGGGCGGACAGCGGGGCGGCGCCGAGGGGCGAGCCCAACTCCGGCGGGACGGATTCGATGCGCACCGGGGGCGGCGCGCCGGACTCACTCAGGTTCGGCTCCGGGACGATGCGCCGACGGTCGACGCAGGACCGAGGCTCGGGGCGGGCGCCGCCGGCCGATGTGGTGGCGGTAGGCGAGCAGGGACGCAGGCCGGCGGGCGTGTCGGCCCCGGCCGCGCACGGCCCGCCCGGCCGGATGCGGCTCGCCGGCCCGAGCGGGCGACAGCGGTGCGGGCCCGGATCCGGGTGCAGGCGCGGGCATCGACACCGGAATCCGGTCTCGAACCGGAGGCGCCGCGTCGGCGGCCGGTGCGACCTTCGGCAGCGGCGGTGCCGGTGTGGGCGGCTTCGGCGGCGGGTGTGGCCCCAGCAGGCGGTCCTCGAGCCAGGCGAGTCCGGGTATCAGCAGGAACATCACGATCGGTGCCAGCAGAGCGAGGACCAAGTACATGGTTTGCCGCCTGGGGTGAGCGTATCCGGGCCGTAGTGACCCCCTAGCCGGTGGCGAACGGCGCAAACGTGACGGTTAGGCAACGGCAGATGTTTCCCCAGGTCCAGAGTTGATCACTTTCGATCGATTTCTGAGCTGTGTGGGTGGTCGATCAACGCAACGTGATCATGCGGCGGAAAAGCCTCGACGTTGCCCCGCCGCCCCTGACAGCCTGGTCGAATGGCGAACGACGGTACGACGCTCGACTGCGACGCGGTCCTGTTCGATCTGGACGGCGTGCTGGTGGACTCCCATCCCCTGATCGAACGCATCCTGCGCGCGTGGGCCCTCGATCGCGGCGTCGACCCGGACACCGCGGTGGCCGCCTCGTACGGTCGCCGGGACGTCGATCTGGTGCGCGTGGTCGCCCCCACGCTGGACGCCGAGGTCGAGGCCGCGTGGATCGTCGAGCGCGAGGAGCGGGACTTCACCGGGATTCGGCCGATCCCCGGCGCGGCCGGACTGCTCGCCGCGCTGCCCGCGACGCACTGGGCCATCGTCACGTCCGGCACCCGGCGGGTGGCGAGCGGGCGACTGCGCGCGGCGAAACTGCCCGAACCGGTGTACATGGTCACCGCCGAGGACGTCCGCGAGGGCAAACCGGCCCCCGAGGGCTACCTGCGCGCGGCCGGCCTGCTCGGCGTGCGGCCGGACCGCTGCCTGGTCGTGGAGGACGCGGAGAGCGGCGTACGCGCGGCCGAGGCGGCCGGCATGCGCTGCCTGGGCATCGGTGCGGCGCTGGCCGAGGGCGGCATCGGTGCCGCGCTGGACGCCTGGGCGGCGGATCTGCGTCCGGTCGATCCCGAACCGGTCACGGCCGGACATGTCCGGCTGAACATTCACGCGAATGGGTCAAACTAGGGACGCAACCTCTCGCGCCCCACCGGCGTCTACAAGGGTGCACGACTCGGGGAAACACACCACATTTGGGTTTGGGTCGGGAGAGGCACCACTCGATGAAGAAGACTCGTATATCCCTCGCGGTCACCGTGACCGCGATCTTGGCCGTGTCGGCCTGCAATGCCGGCTCGTCGAGCGACTCGACCGCGAAGGCCGGCGCCCAGTCGCCGGCGCCCGTCACCGCCTCGTCCGCCCCGACCACCCCGGGGCCCGAGACGAGCGCCCCGGCCACGTCGGCCGCCCCGAGCAGCAGCGTCCCGAGCAGCGCCGCGCCGAGCGAGACCCCGTCGTCGAAGCCGCCCACCGGCAAGCCGCCGGCCGGCACCGCCCCGGCGAGCAAGCCGCCGACCACGAAGGCCGCGCCGGCCAAGCCGCCGGCTGCGCAGGCCGGTCTCGACGAGCGCTGCCTGACCGGGCGGGCGATCTGCATCGACAAGCGCACCGACCGGCTGACCTGGGTGATCGACGGCAAGGTGCAATACGCGACCGACGTGCGCTTCGGCTCGGCCGAGACGCCGACCCGCGAGGGCGCGTTCAGCATCAACTTCAAGAGCCGCGACCACGTCTCGACGATCTACCACACGCCGATGCCGTACGCGATGTTCTTCTCCGGCGGCCAGGCCGTGCACTACTCGGCCGACTTCGCCGCGCGCGGCTACAACGGCGCGTCGCACGGCTGTGTGAACGTCCGGGACAAGGGCCTGGTCCAGCAGCTCTTCGAGGAGACCCGGGTCGGCGACAAGGTGATCGTCTACCGCTCGGCCAAGTAGCCGGAGCGGAGGGGGAGCCCGCTCGGCCACGACGACCGAGCGGTGCCGACCGCGCGGCGACCCCGCGCCGACCGGGCTCAGCGCTCCTTCGGCGAGCGCACCGTCTTGAACTCGGCCGGGCCCGCGCCCATCTCGAAGGTGCCGTCCGAGTAGAGCATCGGGCGACGCTCCTGCATCAGCTTCGAATACTTCTCCACGTGCCGGATCGAGACCCCCTCGGGGTCGGTGAAGTCGACCAGCGCGATCGCCACCCAGAACACCGCGCGTTTGTTGTTGAACAGCGGCACGGTCACCGTCGAGCCCTGACCGTCGGTGACCTCTGCGTGCGCGCCGTAGGACTTGAAGCTGCCGAAGCCGTTCTCCACCGCGCTGTACGCGCAGATCAACACATAGCCCTGCTGATCGGGACGGGTGATCCGGACCGTCTCGCGGCCGGGCGCGCGCGAGTCGCCGTCCAGCTTGATGTAGGGCGCGGAATTCAGGCTGCCGAGGTCGCGGTAGTAGACCACCCCGTCGCCCTCCGGCTTCCCGTCCGCCCGCGGACCCACCTTTGCCCCGGGCACGAACAGCGCGTACAGGTCGAGGTCGGCGCCGGTCTTGCGGCGCGCGTCGTCGCCGCCGTCCCAGACCAGCGACGCGGTGACGGTGACCGAGCGGTCGTCCTTGTCCAGGCTGATCGTCGCGCGCCCGCCCTTGGCCAGGTCGACCCGGCCGAGTGGCTCCTTGGCCATCGAGATCGGCGCGGGGGCCGAGGCCGGGGCCGGCTCCTTGACCAGGACATGCGCCGGCTCGGCGGGCGCGGGAGTCGGTACGGCGGCCGGCTCGGGCTCGGGTTCGTCCTCGACCGTGATGCCGAAGTCCGTGGCGAGCCCGGCCAGTCCGCTCGCGTAGCCCTGGCCGACCGCGCGCACCTTCCACGCGTCGCCGCGCCGGTACAGCTCGACCAGCACCGCGACCGTCTCGCCGCCGGTGAACGCGTCCGTCGGGTACACGATGCGCGCGTCGCCGGACGTGGTCACCGCGCTCAACCCCGGCACCCGACCGAGCGTGCTGCCGGGCCGGTCGGCGTCCGAACTCACCACGACCACCACACGGGCGATCTCGGCGGGCACCTTGGCCAGTTCCACACTCACGTGGGTGGTCCCGGCGGGCCCGGCCGCGGTACGGACCGCGCCGTCCCCGCCGACCGGATTATTGAAGAAGACCAGGTCCTCGTCGGTGCGCACCTTGTGCGCGTCGGTCAGCAGTACGGCGGACACGTCCACGACGTCGGCCGAGGCCCACCCGATCGAGACCTCGGCGCGGTCGCCGGTCAGCGGTGCGTTGGCCCCGGTGGGCAGCGTGACGTCGGACATGGAGGGCCCTCCCGCGTTGGACAAAGGCGCCGTATCGCGCCGTTGTCCAGGGGAACGACCCTCCCGCCGACGACGTTCCGAAAACCTGAAACTTTAACCAAGCAGGGGTAAAGTCCCAGGTGGGAAGCCCAACTTGAGGGCGATTCAGGCCCCGGACATCACCTTGTCGAACAACTTCCTGGCCTCGGCGAAGAACGCGGGCGCGCCCTCGGGACCGGTACAGAACACCTGGATCGGCAGCTGTACGGCGGTCGCCCCGGCCGCGATCACCTCGGCCGCGCCGGCCATCGTGCGGGCCAGGTCGAACCGGCCCGCGTCGTCCTTGACCAACGGCAGTGGCCCCTGCACCCGCAGCGCGCGCGGATCGCGGCCCGCCGCGGCGAGTGCCTCGCGGATCCGCAGCACGTCCCGGGCCATATCCGCGGTGGACAGGCCCATGATCGGGATCCAGCCGTCGCCGCTGCGCACGATCCGGTCCAGATTGCGCCGGCCCAGCGTGCCGCCGATCCACAGCGGCACGCCGCCCGGCCGGACCGGCTGCGGCGCGCAGTAGACGTCGGTGAAGTTCACCGTCTCGGACGCGAAGGACGCGGGCAGGTTCGTCCACAACACCTTGCACGCCGCGAGCGTGTCGGTGAGCAGCTGCCCCCGCGTGTCCCAGTCGAGCCCGGCGGCGTCGTACTCCTCGCGCTGCCACCCGGTCGCCACGCCCAACTCCAGGCGCCCGGCGGAGATCCGGTCGAGTGTCGCGGCGGTCTTGGCGAGCAGCGTCGCGCCGCGCAGCGGGGCCACCAGGATTCCGGTGGCCAGGCGCACCCGCGAGGTGACCGCGGCGATCGCGGCGAGCAGGGTGAGCGGCTCGGGCCAGGCCGCCTCGGGCGGGGTGGGGAAGCGCCCCCACGAGTAGTGGTGCGTGTTCGGGCCCATCACCACGTGGTCCACCAGCACGATCCGGTCGATCCCCGCGTCGTCGGCGGCCCGGCCGACGTCCACGAAGCCGCGCCAGTCGCCGGCCGGCCAGGTGCCGAAGTTCGGCAGGCCGATGGAAAGTTGCACGTCGGTACTCATCCGGATGCTCCGTCGGGTCGAGGTCGGGCGAGGAACTGATGGTGCGTCAGTTCCACTGCGACGTTACACCTCGAATCATTCGAGCTGTAACGAAGTTCGGCTAGGGTGTGGCCATGACCACGAGGGGAGACGACATCGGGTCGGCCGAATTGCCGGGGCTGACCGCACTGCTCTACGCGGCCACCGCGCGCCTGGACGCGCACTTCGCCGCCTGCGCCGGCGCCGTCGGGTTGACCGCGTCGCAGGCCAACGCGGTGCACGAACTCGCCGCGCCGCTGGGGATGCGTGAGTTGGGCCGACGGATGTGCTGCGAGCCGCCGAACGTGACCTTCGTGGTGGATCGCCTCGAAGAGCGCGGCCTGGTCGAGCGGCGCCCGCATCCGAGCGACCGGCGGGCCAAGCTGATCGCGCTCACCCCCGCCGGCACCGAGCTGCGGGCGCGCCTGTTCGCGGGCCTCGCCGTGGACCCACCGCTGGCCGGGCTGCCGGACGCCGATCGGCGCGCCCTGCGCGTACTGCTCGACCGGGCGCTGCACGGCCGCTGACCGGTCCGGTCCCGGCCGACGTCGCCGGGCCCGGCACTGGTTCTCCTCGACCGTGGCCACTAACCTGACGCCCCATCAGAGATGGCGGCGCCGCTCACCCCGGCGGCGTCGAGGACAGGAGAACGGCATGGCTGTGTTCGCGCTGCGTTTCGACTTCCGCAATCCGGCTTTCGCCGGCACGAGCATGGGGGAGCGCTACGCGGCGGCACTCGACATGGTCGAGTGGGCCGACCGGCGCGGCTTCTTCATGGTCACGCTGTCCGAACACCACGGCTTCGCCGACGGATACCTGCCCGCCCCGCTCCAGTTCGCCGCCGCGATCACCGCGCGCAGCCGCACCATGGGGGTGACCATCGCGGCCATTCCCGCCCCGCTGCACGACCCGCTGCACCTGGCCGAGGAACTCGCCGTCCTCGACCTGCTCAGCCAGGGCCGGGTCAACGTGGTGCTCACCAACGGCTACGTGGACACCGAGTTCGCGATGTACGACGTGCCGATGCGCGAGCGGGTGGGGCGCACCGTGGAGACCGTCGAGACGTTGCGGAAGGCTTGGACGGGCGAGGAGTTCGAGTATCGGGGCCGGACCGTGCGGGTGACCCCGGCGCCGTTCCAAAAGGGCGGGCCGCCGATCATCCTCGGCGGCAGCGTGGAGGCCGCCGCGCGTCGTGCCGCGCGGATCGCCGACGGGTTCATGCCATCCAACCCGGGCATCTGGGAGTTCTACCGGGACGAGAAGGTCACCCTCGGCGAGGAGGACCCGGGCCCGTACTTCGGTGGCGACACCGGCTTCTTCCACCTCTCGAACGACCCCGACCGGGACTGGGCCCGGATCGCGCCGCACGCGCTGCACGAGGTCAACGCCTACGGCGAGACGATGGCCGCGGCGGGCACCGCCGGGGCGGGCGGCTACACGAGCGTGACCGACGCCGACGCACTGCGCGCGGGTGGTCAGTATCGGGTGATCACCCCGGCGACCCTGGTCGCCGAGCTGAAGGCCCAGGGCGACGCGGCGTTCGCGATTCTGCACCCGATGATGGGCGGCATCCCGCCCGAGCTGGCCTGGGAGAGCCTGCGCCTGTTCGAACACGAGGTGCTGCCCAACCTGTGACGCCCGCCGGCGCGGCGGGCGGGCCGCCCGGTCAGCGGTGCGGTGCGCCCGCGACGAAGTCCTTGGTGTGGTCCCACCAGGTGCGCCGATCCGGCGGGAAACGCCGCAGCGAGCGGGCCAGCTTGGTGTCCGCGTGCGGCGACGTGCGTCCCGGACCCTCCTTGTAGCGCCAACGCGCCCACGGCGACTCGGGCTTGGCGATGCGCAGCGCGGACACCATCGCGACGAACGGTACGAACACCCCGATCAGCCCGGTGGCCACCTTCCCCTTGGCCAGCGCGCACAGCGCGAAGGCCAGGTTGAACACGACCACCACGGCGGCCACCGGCTTGGTGTCCCCGTCGCCCAGGCCGAGCGGGTTGGCGCCGACGAACAGCAGCAATCCCATCGCCGCGGTGATCAGTACCGCGTCCACCGACTTGCGGCCGTCCGCGGCCCAGTAGACGTCGTCCAGGTGCACGAGCAGCGCGAACTCGTCCAGGGTCAGCGCCGCGCCCATCCCGAAGAACCCGGCGAGCACCTGGCGCAGCACACCGCCCGGTTCGTAGGCGAATTCCAGGGCGCCCGCGATCAGCATCAGGAAGATTCCGTAGACCTGGTGGTGCACATGGATCCGGCCCACCACCATGTTCCGGAACGGGCCCTTGCCCGCCCGGATCAACCTGGTGATCAGCCGGGTCACCGCGAATGTGAAGATGAAGGCGACGAGCATCCAGCCGACACCGTGCGGCCCCGCCTCGGCGTCGCGCGCCAGCCGGGCGGTCGTCGAGATCAAGCCTTGGTCGTGCACTTACCGTCCCTGAACGCGATTCCCGTGTGCGGACGATTGTCCATGATCGAATGGACCGAAGGCCGCCATCGCCGCACCGGCGGGACGGCGACCGCACCGATTCGAGACTAGGACGCAGATGCCCCTCCCCACGAGCTCCACCGAGGTGACCTTTCCGGCGGGCGCGACCACCGGCGAAGCACCGATCCTGGCCGCACCCCGGCTGCCCGACGGACGGACCGCGCTGGTGGTCGCGCGTACGCCGTTCCATCCGCTCGACCACACCTGGCCGGACCAGCCCGCCGACACGGGGGTGATCCGGGTGGCGGGCGGCGAACTGGCCGTCGTGGACTGCGTGACCGGCGCGGTCGGCCCGGACGGGGAGTTCGCGGTGGGCGAGGCGATCCCGGTCCGGCGCGGCGACCAGGCGTGGGCGTGGCTGGCGCTGCACGTGGTCGCCGAGGTGCCGGGCGAGCCGGCCGACCTGGTCGGCGCCGCCGCGGAACTCGTGGTGGACGCCGAGCGCCGGGCCGCGCTGAGCGCCGCGCACACCTCGTGCCATCTCCTCGCCTTCGCGCTCAACGCGACGCTCGCGCCGCGCTGGCGCAAGGAGGTGCGGGTGGACAGCCTCGGCCGGCCCGATTTCGACAACCTCGCGATCACCTCGTCCCGGATGGACGAGGGCGGCAGCCGCGACGAGTACCGGATCGGCAAGTCGCTGCGCAAGAAGGGGTTCGGCGCCGAAGACCTGGCCGCCGACCTGCCCGGGATCCGGGCCGAGGTCGAGGCGCTGCTCGGCCAGTGGCTGAAGACCGATGCCGAGGTACGGATCGAGGTGCCGGGACCCGCGCTCACCGACCGCCGGGTGTGGCACTGCGGACTGCCCGACGGCGACGCGCACATCCCGTGCGGCGGCTCGCACCTGGGCCGGCTCGGCGAGCTGCGTGCCCTCGGCGTCGAACTGACCCTGGACGACGAGGGCGCCCTGGTCGCGCTGACCCGGCCGGAACGCGGCTGACCCCCCTCGGGAACCGGTCCCAGGATGCGGACGTTACCCTCGGAAGGAATTCTCTTTACCTAATCATGACCTGGTCGGGGGACTTCCGAGGTCCGCCATCGCCCGTTCCAGGAGGCTCGCGCCGTGCAAACCATCGCCCTGGGTCCATCCTTCCTGGACCCCGACAAGCTGATCTCCACGTTCGGCCTGATCGGCATCCTGGTGATCGTCTTCGCCGAGTCGGGCCTGCTGATCGGCTTCTTCCTGCCGGGCGACTCCCTGCTGTTCACCACCGGCTTGCTGGTCTCCGACGGCAAGTACATCTCCCAACCGCTGTGGCTGGTCTGCCTGTTGCTCTGGATCGCGGCGGTGGTGGGCGACCAGGTCGGCTTCCTGTTCGGCCGCAAGGTCGGGCCCGCGCTGTTCAATCGGCCCAACTCCCGGTTCTTCAAACGGGAGAACGTGGAGAAGGCGCACGAGTTCTTCGACAGGTACGGCCCACGCTCGATCGTGCTGGCCCGCTTCGTGCCGATCGTGCGCACGTTCACCCCGATCGTGGCCGGCGTGGCCCGGATGAAGTACCGCACCTTCATCGTCTACAACGTGCTCGGCGGCCTGCTGTGGGCCTGCGGGGTCACCCTGCTCGGCCACTCGCTGGGCCGAGTGCGCTTCGTCCGGGACAACATCGAGTTCATCCTGGTGGCCATCGTGCTGATCTCGGTGATCCCGGTGGCGATCGAACTCCTGCGCGCCCGCTCGGCGGCGCGCCGGCGCGCCGCCGAGGCGCCCGCAGCCGAGCCGGCCGGGCAGCCGGCTGGTCGGGGCCGGCATCGTGCGGACCCGGGTCGCCCCGAGCCGGAGCCGGGCGAGCGGCGCTGAGCCGTAGGGGTCGGCGCCCGGGCGCCAATAGAGTGCACGCCATGCGCGCTCAACTTCTGGCCCGGGCAACCCTGCCGTCCCTGTGGAGTCTCGACCGCATCCCCGGTGCGGCGGCCTGGCTGGCACACGGCGTGGACGGTTCGCTCGTCGTGCTCGACGATTCGCTGACCACCGTGCGCGAGATGCGACTGCCCGGGGACTGGAAGGGCGGCCACTCGGTCACCCCCGACCTCGGCCACTTCGTCGCCTCGGCGCCCGACCGGGTGGTCCTGCTCGACGCGGCGGCGGGCACCGAGGTGTGGTCGCACCCGCATGTGCCGTGGGAGTCCGAGGAGGCCGGGTCGGCCGCGGTGACCGCCGCCGGGATCTGGGCGATGACGCGCACCGCCGAGGGGGACCGGTGTGTCCTGCTCGACGGCGCGGACGGCCGCGCGCAGGCCTCCTGGCCGCTCGAACCGGCCACCGTCGGCTCCGAGTTGTTGCCACACCCCGACGGGGTGCACGTGGGACTGGCCGCGTCGCACGCGGACGACGCGTACCGGATCTTCGTACTCGGCGCGCACGCCCCGGAGTCGGCCGTCGAGGTGCCGCCGGGGGAGAGCCGGGTGTTGACCGACATCCACGGCTCCGGTCGGATCATGCTGACCACGCCGATCGAGGCCGGCCCGTTGGCGCTGGTGCGCTTTCCCGACGGCGCGGTGATAGCGGCGCGGCCGGGCGAGCAGGTCTTTCCGGACCCGGACGAGGTGTTCGACATCTACGCCGGCTTCCTGCGCCGCGACCTGGTGCTCGCGGCCTCCTCCGGCGAGCGGCACGTGTTGTTCTCGGTGCCGGACCTGCGCGCCGTCGCGGAGATCGACTATCCCGAGGACGCGCCGCGCGAATGGCTCGTGGTGCGTGCCGACGGCACCTGGCTGACCGCCGACGCGGAATCCGGGACGGTGTGCGCCTGGGCGCTGGAACACCAGCCGGCGGCCGGGTGACCCATGGGACCGGTGTGCCGGACGGATGTTCGAGTCATCTCCCGTGAAATAAGCCCATTAGCGGGAAATATGTTGCTTATGGTGCAGCTGTGATCGCGGATCGTTAGCGTGAGGAGACCTGCCCGGAATCGGAATATCCGGTTCCCCTCGGTGCCCGCCGCTTGGAGGGAGACCGCATGCCTCGACCGTTCATCCGCGGCACAGTCCCGGCCGGACTCGCCGCAGCGATCGTCCTCACCCTCACCCCCGGAGCCCTCGCCGACGACCCCGGCGGGTCCGCGTACCCCGGCGCCGACCAGGTGCGCCGGGCCCGGGAAGCGGTCACCGGCAAGGTCGCCGACGTCGGCCGGATCGAGGCCGAACTGGACCGCGAAGCAAACGATTCGGCCCGGCTCGACATCCGCGCCGGGGCCGCGGTCGAGGCGTACGACGGCGCGGTCGTGCTCAGCGGGCGAGCCCGGGACCGGGCCGTGGCGGCCGACGCCCGCCTGCGCACCGCCGACGCGCAACTGACCCGCGCCCGGGACGAACTCGGCCGGCTGGCCGCGCACACCTACCGGATGGGCGGCGGCGCCGGACTCGGCGTCTTCCGGGCGGTCCTGGGCGCCGACTCGCCCGGCGACCTGGTCGCCCGGATGGAGAGCCTGCGCCGGATCGCCCGGGACGG
This sequence comes from Embleya sp. AB8, assembly GCF_049739465.1. Taxonomy (NCBI): domain Bacteria; kingdom Bacillati; phylum Actinomycetota; class Actinomycetes; order Kitasatosporales; family Streptomycetaceae; genus Embleya; species Embleya sp. AB8. The sequence continues at coordinate 137,506 of NZ_JBMHHY010000026.1, read as the reverse complement.
CGACGACACGCTGCGCCGCTGCACCACCGCGGTCCGCGACGCCGCGACGGCCAGGACCGACGCCGAACACACCGCGGACGCCGCGGCCCGCGCCGCCGAGGCGGTGCGCGCGGCCAAGGACCGGGTCGAGGCCGAACTCGCCGCGCAGCAACGCCGGGTCGGCGAGATCACCGCCCGCCGCACCGCGCTGCTGACCGAACTGGCCGCGCTCAAGCAGACCTCGGTCGCGCTGGAGACGCAGCGCCGGGAGGGACTCGCCGCCGAGGCGCGGCGCCGCGCCGAGGAGGCGGCCCGAGCCCGGGCCGAGGCCGAGGCGGCCCGCGACCAGGCCCGCCGGGAGGCCGAGCGGCAGGCCGAGGCGGCCCGCACGGCGGGCCAGGCGGCGGCGAACCGGCCCGCCGACCCGGCCCGGCCCGCGAAGGGCACCGCACCGGTGGCCGCGAGCCGCCCCGACCGGCCGGACAACCGCGCCGCGACCAAGGGCGCCGGCGCGTCCGCCGCGATCGCCTACGCCAAGGCCCAACTCGGCAAGCCCTACCTCTGGGGCGGTGAGGGCCCCCACGGCTACGACTGCTCGGGCCTGGTCATGCAGTCCTGGCGACAGGCCGGGGTCGAACTGACCCACTTCGCCGCCACGCAATACGTCGAGAGCACCCCGGTGTCCTACCGGAACCTGCGCCCCGGCGACCTGATCTTCTGGACCGAGTCCCGAAGCGCCGCCGACATCCACCACGTGGCGATGTACCTGGGCGAGGGCCGGATGATCCACGCGCCGCGCACCGGCGAGGTGATCAAGATCAGCAACATGTTCTACATGGGCACCCCGGACTTCTACGCCCGCCCGTCCTGACCGACGCCGGGCCACGGACGGCGAACGCCGATCGGCGGCGGACACCCCGCTCGGGTGTCCGCCGCCGATCGGCGTTCGGGTGTGCGCGGCGCGCTACCGGGTCAGTGGTGACCCTGTTCGGTGAGCCGCTTGCGCGAGGCCTCGACCTCGGCCTCGGCCTCGTCGCGGCCGACCCAGTTGGCACCCTCGACCGACTTGCCCGGCTCCAGGTCCTTGTAGACCTCGAAGAAGTGCTGGATCTCCAGCCGGTCGAACTCCGAGACGTGGTGGATGTCACGCAGGTGCTCCACGCGCGGGTCCGTCGCCGGCACGCACAGGACCTTGTCGTCGCCGCCCGCCTCGTCCGTCATGCGGAACATGCCGATCGCGCGGCAGCGGACCTGGACACCCGGGAAGGTCGGCTCGTCGAGCAACACCAGCGCGTCCAGCGGGTCACCGTCCTCACCGAGGGTGTCCTCGATGAAGCCGTAGTCCGCCGGGTAGCGCGTCGAGGTGAACAACATCCGGTCCAGCCGGATGCGACCCGTCTCGTGGTCCACCTCGTACTTGTTGCGCGATCCCCGGGGGATCTCGATGGTGACGTCGAACTCCAAGGCTCCTCCATGTGCTGCGCCGGGACCGTTGCCGGGACCGTTAGGGTCGTTCTGTCCGCGAGGCCGAACCCGGCACAGGTCCCGGACAGAACCTGATCTGGTCTCAGTGTCTCGCATGGCCGGTGGTCCGGCGGAAGGGGATGGTCTCGCGTGGCCGGCATGAGGAGCAAAGCGATCGCCGCGGCGCTCGCGGCGGTGCTGCTGGCGGCACTCGCGACCCTCGCCCACGGGTCCTGGAAGGGCGAGCCGCTCGCCGCCCGGGCCGACGAGCACGGCAGGCAGAGCGCGAACACCGCCGCACCGGTGCTCGCGCCGGTGTCGGGGGATCCCGCCGGGGCGACCCCGACCGAGGCGGGCATCCGGGCCGCGCTCGAACCGCTGGGCAGGAACGCCGCGCTCGGTGCGCCGCCCGCGGTGGCCGTGGTCGACGCGCTGACCGGGCGCCCGCTCTACGGCGCCAACCAGGACCGCCCGGCCACCCCCGCGTCCACCACCAAGATCACCACGGCGGTGGCCGCGCTCACCGCGCCCGGCCCCGACCACCGGATCGCCACCCGGGTGGTGCCCGGCTCCACCCCGGGCACGATCGTGCTGGTCGGCGGCGGCGATCCGACGTTGACCGCGCTCGACGGCAAGCAGTACGGCGCCGGCTTCCAGCCCGCCAAGCTGTCCGATCTGGCCGCCGCGACCGCGACCGCGCTCAAGGCGACCGGCACCACGCAGGTGAAGCTGCAATACGACACCGCGCTGTACACCGGCCCGGCGATGCACGCGATCGGCGTCAACGAGAACATCGCCCCGGTGGTGTCGCTGATGGTCGACGAGGGCCGGGTGGACCCGACGATCGTCGGCAAGGAGAGCACCCGGGTGCAGTCCCCGGGCGCCGACGCGGCGAAGAAGTTCGCGGCCATGCTCAAGACCGCCGGCGTCACCGTCGACGGCGCCCCCGCCGCGGGCACCGCGCCGGCCGGCGGCGCGCCCGAACTGGCCTCCGTACAGTCCCCGCCGCTGGCCGCGCTGGTCGAGCAGATGCTCACGGTCAGCGACAACGACCTGGCCGAGGCGCTGCTGCGTCAGGTGGCCGTCGCCAAGGGGCAGCCGGCGAGCTTCCAGGGCGGCACCACCGCCGCCCGACAGGTCCTGGAGGGCCTGGGCATCGGCTACGGCGCGTCCAACCTCAAGGACGGCAGCGGCCTGGACAAGGACGATCGGCTCACCCCACAGACCCTCGTGCAGACCCTGTCCGCCGCCGCCTCGCCGGCGCACCCCGAACTGCGCCGGGCGCTGACCGGGCTGCCGATCGCGGGCTTCACCGGCACGCTGAGCGAGCGGTACGGGCCGAGCAGCGGCGCCGCCGACGCGGCCGGCGTGGTGCGGGCCAAGACCGGCTCGCTGACCGGGGTGAGCACCCTGTCCGGACTGGTGCGCGATCGGGACGGTCGACTGCTCGCCTTCGCGATCCTGGCGGATCGGTTCGGCGGCGACCCGGACCCGGCCCGCGCGGCGATCGACCGGATGGCCGCGGCGCTGGCCGACTGCGGCTGCGGTACCGCCGGCTGAGTCCGCGCCCGCCCGGTCGCCGGCCCGGCTCGGCGCCGCTCCCGGGTCCGGCAAAACCCGAACCCGCGGAAGTCGCGGACCCCGGTTCCTCTTTCGAGGCCGCGCCGAGCACGTACCGTGGCCGTATGACGAGCGGCAACGGTGCGGACATGATCGATTGGGACCTGGCCGTGGCGACGGTGAACCGGCTCGTGCGGCCGGGACCCGACGTCGGACGGGACGAGGCACGGGCCGTGGTGGCGGAGTTGCGCGAGCACGCCAAGACGTCCGAGGGACACGTACGGGCCTTCACGGGACTCGACTCCGGCGACAACGACACCCCGGTCCTGGTGGTGGACCGACCCGGCTGGGCCCGCGCCAACGTGCAGGGCTTCCGGCACGTGCTGCGCCCGCTCCTGGACAAGGTGGAACAGCGCCGCGAGACGCTGCCGGGCGGCGCGGCCCTTGGCACCGTGGGCGGCAAGGTGACCGGGATCGAGCTGGGCACGCTGCTCGCGTTCCTGTCCTCGCGCGTGCTCGGCCAATACGAGACATTCGCCCCGCAGACCCCGGGGGCGAGCGGTCGCGGTCCGGGCCGACTGCTCCTGGTGGCCCCGAACATCGTCCAGGTCGAGCGCGAACTGGGCGTGGATCCACACGACTTCCGGCTGTGGGTGTGCCTGCACGAGGAGACCCACCGGACCCAGTTCACCGCCGTACCGTGGTTGCGCGACCACCTCGAACAGGAGATCCACGGCTTCCTCGGGGAGACCGAGGTCGACCCCTCGGCGGTGCTCGGCCGGCTGCGCGAGGCGGTCTCCACGTTCGCCCACGCGCGGCGGGGCGGCGCCGAGGCGGAGAGCGAGGGCGGCTCGCTGGTCGAACTCGTGCAGACCCCCGAACAGCGCGAGATCCTGGGCCGGATCACCGCGGTGATGTCGCTCCTGGAGGGGCACGCCGACTTCGTGATGGACGGGGTGGGACCGCAGGTCATCCCCACCGTGACCGAGATCAGGGAGAAGTTCGCCGAGCGCCGCGCGCAGGGCACCGGGCGGCTCGACCAGGCGCTGCGCAAGCTGCTGGGGATGGACGCGAAGCTGCGCCAGTATCGCGACGGCGAGCGCTTCGTCCGCGAGGTGGTCGGCCGGGTCGGCATGGACGGCTTCAACCGGGTGTGGACCTCGCCGAACACGCTGCCCACCAAGGCCGAGGTGGCCGACCCGGGCAGCTGGGTGGACCGCGTGCACGGCCGGGCCGGCACCGCCGGCGCCACCCCGCCGACGGGCCCCACCGACCCCAAGTGAACCGCCGGGCGACCCGGACCACCGGGGAGCGCGCCGGCCGACCGCTCGTCGACGCCGCGCCCCCGGTTCCGGTCCGGGCGGTCCGGATCGCGCCCGCGTCCCCATCCGGGCGACATCCGGTGGTGTCTGCGGCCCGGGGCGCTTCGGGTGACGTAGCGTGGGCAAACCAAATCTCTTCGGCATATCTCGCGGAGGCCGCGACCTCCGCGAACCGGCCGAACCGGACGTGCAAGGAGGTGTCGTCGAGCCGTGGGACCCCATCCCGCCGTGGCCGCCACCAGGCTGGCCGTCCGCAAGACCCTGCGCGAGCTGCAACCGGGTGATCTCGTCCTGGTGGCGTGCAGTGGTGGCGCGGACTCGTTGGCGCTCGCCGCCGCCACCGCGTTCGAGGCCCCGCGCGCGGGGTTGCGGGCCGGCGCCATCACCGTCGACCACGGGCTCCAGGCGGGTTCCACCCGGCGGGCCGTGGACCTGGTCGCCCGGCTGCGTGACCTGGGCCTGGGGCCGGTCGACGCGCTCGGCGTCACGGTCGGCACCCGGGGCGGCCCCGAGGGCGCCGCCCGGCTGGCCCGATACACCGCGCTCGACACCGCCGCCGGCACCCACGGCGCCGCGCTGGTGCTGCTCGGGCACACCCTCGAGGACCAGGCCGAGACCGTGCTGCTCGGGCTCGCCCGCGGCTCCGGCGCCCGCTCGCTGGCCGGCATGCCGCCGTTGACCGGCCACTACCAGCGCCCCTTCCTGGAACTGGGCCGCGACATCACCCGGCAGGCCTGCGTCGCGCAGGACCTGCTGCCCTGGGAGGACCCGCACAACGCCGACCCCGCCTACACCAGGGCGCGGGTGCGGCACGAGGTGCTCCCGGTCCTGGAGAAGGCGCTCGGCCCCGGGGTCTCCGAGGCGCTCGCCCGGACCGCGCGGCTGTTTCGCGACGACGCCGAGGCGCTGGACCAGTGGGCCGACCGGGCCCAGGCCGATGTCACCCACGGTGAGGGCGAGCTGGAGGTGGCCGGCCTGGCCGAGTTGCCCGCCGCGGTCCGCCGCCGGGTGTTGCGCCGCACCGCGGTCGGCGCGGGAAGCCCCTCCGGCCTGTTGTTCGCGCGCCATGTGGAGGCGGTGGATCGGCTGGTCATCTCCTGGCACGGCCAAGGACCCATCCACCTGCCCGGGGGCGTCGAGATACGCAGGCGGTGTGGCAGGCTTCTCTTTCACCGGCCGGCGCAAACCTGACCGGTGAGTGCGGGCTTCGTCGAAAACTTCGTAGTAAGGCATGTGGTGGACGAGAAGGACATGGGCGCCGACCTCGAAAGGGTCCTCGTCACGCAGGAGGAGATCGAGGCGAAGCTCGTCGAGCTGGCCGAGCGGATCGACGAGGACTACCGAGGTCAGGACCTGCTCCTCGTCGGTGTGCTCAAGGGCGCGGTGATGGTCATGGCCGACCTCGCCCGGGCCGTGCACTCGCCGGTCAAGATGGACTGGATGGCGGTGTCGTCCTACGGCTCCGGCACCAAGTCCTCCGGCGTGGTGCGCATCCTCAAGGACCTCGACGCGGACATCGCCGGTCGGCACGTCCTGGTCGTCGAGGACATCATCGACTCGGGTCTGACCCTGTCGTGGATGCTCGCCAACCTCACCTCCCGCGGTCCCGCCTCGCTCGAGGTGTGCGCGTTCTTCCGCAAGCCGGAGGCGGCCAAGGTGGACATCCCGGTCAAGTACGTGGGCTTCGACATCCCCAACGAATTCGTGGTGGGCTACGGCCTCGACTACGCCGAGCGCTACCGCAATCTGCCGTTCGTCGGCACACTGGCCGAGCACGTATACGGTGGTTCGAAGCCGACCTGACCCGCTCGGGCACACGGATTCCGCCTTCGGGTTCGCCCGATCGACATCCGGTGACGGCATCCGGGAACAAGGGGAACGTTTCCCCTCGTTGGAGGGTGCGTCGGGGGTCGTCACACGAAGGCGCGGATCGCGAGTGAACGCGCGGCGCGTTGGCGTGCGGACGCCCGGTGTACCGTCTAACGCAGTGACATCCGATCAGCACGGGCGACCGTGCCGGGCGATACCGGACAGGCAACGTACCCGGGGCCATGAGGCGTCCGGGTCAAAAGTCGGCAGGAGGGACGGGGCGTCTGCTGCCCCGCATCGATGGACGTCAAGCGCTATTTCCGCGGGCCGGTCATGTGGATCGCGCTGGCCGTCATTGCTGTGATCCTCCTGATGCAGCTCGTCTCCTCTTCGAGCGGCTTCAAGGGTGTCGACACCGGCAAGGCGATCCAGGCGATCCAGAACGACCAGGTCAAGTCAGCCAAGCTCATCGGCGGCAACGACCAGTCACTCGAGCTCACCCTGATCGACGGGGTGAAGGTCGACAAGCACAACAAGATCAAGACCTCCTACATCGACGAGCAGGGCGTGGAGATCCAGCGCCTGCTCCAGTCGAAGTACGAGCAGGGCAAGATCCAGGACTCGTACACGGTCAAGCTCAGCAAGCAGAGCACGATCGTCAGCATCCTGTTCTCCCTGCTGCCGTTCGTGCTCATCGTCGTGGTCTTCCTGTTCCTGATGAATCAGATGCAGGGCGGCGGCTCCCGAGTGATGAACTTCGGGAAGTCCAAGGCCAAGCTGATCTCCAAGGACACGCCGAAGACGACCTTCGCCGACGTGGCCGGCGCGGACGAGGCGGTCGAGGAGCTCCACGAGATCAAGGAGTTCCTCCAGGAGCCCGCCAAGTTTCAGGCGGTCGGTGCCAAGATCCCCAAGGGTGTGCTGCTCTACGGCCCGCCCGGAACCGGCAAGACGCTGCTCGCCCGCGCGGTCGCGGGTGAGGCCGGCGTGCCGTTCTACTCGATCTCCGGCTCCGACTTCGTCGAGATGTTCGTCGGTGTCGGTGCCTCCCGGGTGCGCGACCTGTTCGAGCAGGCCAAGGCCAACGCGCCGGCGATCGTCTTCGTCGACGAGATCGACGCGGTCGGCCGGCACCGCGGCGCGGGCATGGGCGGCGGTCACGACGAACGCGAGCAGACGCTCAACCAGCTCCTGGTCGAGATGGACGGCTTCGACGTCAAGGGCGGCGTGATCCTGATCGCCGCGACCAACCGGCCCGACATCCTGGACCCGGCGCTGCTGCGGCCGGGTCGCTTCGACCGGCAGATCGCGGTCGACCGGCCCGACATGCAGGGTCGCTGGGACATCCTCAAGGTGCACGCCAAGGGCAAGCCGGTCACCGAGGACATCGACCTCAAGGCCGTCGCGCGGCGCACCCCCGGGTTCACCGGCGCCGACCTGGCGAACGTGCTCAACGAGGCCGCGCTGCTGACCGCCCGCGCCGACGCCAAGCTGATCGACGCACTGGCGATGGACGAGGCGATCGACCGGGTCGTGGCCGGGCCGCAAAAGCGCACCCGGATCATGAGCGACAAGGAAAAGAAGATCACCGCGTACCACGAGGGCGGCCACGCCCTGGTGGCCCACGCGCTGCCGAACACCGACCCGGTGCACAAGATCACCATCCTGTCCCGGGGTCGGGCGCTCGGCTACACGATGGTCCTGCCGGAAGAGGACAAGTACTCCACCACGCGCAACGAGATGCTCGACCAGCTCGCCTACATGATGGGCGGGCGCGCGGCGGAGGAGCTGGTCTTCCACGACCCGACCACCGGTGCCTCGAACGACATCGAGAAGGCCACCGGTCTGGCCCGCTCGATGGTGACCCAGTACGGCATGACCGAGCGGCTGGGCGCGATCAAGTTCGGCAACGACGGTGCCGAGCCCTTCCTGGGTCGTGAAATGGGTCACCAGCGCGACTACTCCGAAGAGGTCGCGGCTATCGTCGACGAAGAGGTCAAGAGGTTCATCGAGACCGCGCACAACGAGGCGTGGGAAATTCTCATCGAGAACCGCGACGTGCTGGACAACCTGGTGCTGGAGCTGCTGGAGAAGGAGACCCTGGACAAGGCCCAGGTCGCCGAGATCTTCGCACCCGTCACCAAGCGCCCGGCCCGCCCGGCGTGGACCGGCTCCAGTCGGCGTCAGCCGTCCAGCCGACCCCCGGTCATGACGCCCCGCGAGCTCACGCTCTCCGGCGGTGGCAGCGACAACGGGATTCTCAACGGCGGCTCGACCTCTGCGACGGGCACCACGACGGGGTCCGGTGGGGCGGTAGCGCACCCCGAGCCGCCGTCCGATACTCCGGAGATTTGAACGTGACGATCGACCCGGTCACCTACGACGGTCGCGCAGTGGGTGAGTTCGACCAGGATCGCGCCGAGCGCGCGGTTCGGGAGTTGTTGCTCGCGGTCGGGGAGAACCCCGACCGCGAGGGTCTCAAGGACACCCCGGCGCGGGTGGCCAGGTCGTATCGGGAGATCTTCGCGGGCCTGCGCCAGGAGCCGGAGGACGTGCTCACCACGACCTTCGACCTCGGCCACGACGAGATGGTCCTGGTCAAGGACATCGAGGTCTACAGCACCTGCGAACACCACCTGGTCACCTTCCACGGGGTGGCGCACGTCGGCTACATCCCCTCGGAGGACGGGCAGATCACCGGGCTGTCCAAACTGGCCCGGCTGGTCGACGTCTACGCCAAGCGGCCGCAGGTACAGGAGCGGCTGACCACGCAGATCGCCGACGCGCTGGTGAACATCCTGCGCCCGCGCGGGGTGATCGTGGTGGTCGAGTGCGAGCACCTGTGCATGACCATGCGCGGCATACGCAAGCCGGGTGCGCGCACACTCACCTCGGCCGTGCGCGGTCAACTGCTCAACGCGGCCACTCGGGCCGAGGCGATGAGCCTGATCCTGAGCCGGTAGCCACATCGAAGCGCACCGTCGCGGGACGCGCGGGCGCCGATAACAAGTCGCGACGCAGTAGTCAGGGGTTGACCGGGCAGCGCCCGGTCAACCCCTACTCTGTTCCCCATGACAGCGACGACCGGCCCGCGACATCGGGCTCCCGACCGCCTGCCGAGGGTGCGCGGCCTGCCCGAGTTCGGCCGGTGCGCGGTCATGGGTGTGGTCAATGTGACCCCCGATTCGTTCTCCGACGGCGGTTTGTGGTTCGACTCGAAGGCCGCCATCACGCGTGGACTCACGCTGCTCGACCAGGGCGCCGACCTGATCGACGTGGGCGGCGAGTCGACCCGGCCGGGCGCCGGTCGGGTGGACCGGGACGAGGAACTGCGCCGGGTGGTGCCGGTGGTGCGCGAGTTGGCCGCGGCCGGCGCGGTGGTCAGTGTGGACACCACCCGGGTCGAGGTGGCGAGCGCCGCCGTCGAGGCCGGGGCGCGCCTGGTCAACGACGTCAGCGGCGGGCTGGCGGATCCGGCGATGGCCGCCTACGTCGCGGACAGCGGTGTGCCGGTGGTGGTCATGCACTGGCGCGGGCACTCGCACGGGATGCAGGAGCACGCGGTCTACGCCGACGTGGTCGCCGAGGTGCGCGCGGAGCTGGCCGAGCGGATGGACAAGGTGGTCTCGGCCGGCGTCCACCCCGACGCGATCGTGCTCGACCCGGGCCTGGGCTTCGCCAAGACGGCCGAGCACAACTGGCCGCTGCTCGCCCACCTGGACGCGCTGCACGAGCTGGGTCGCCCGCTCCTGGTGGCCGCGTCCCGCAAGACCTTCCTGGGGCGGCTGCTCGCCGCCGAGGACGGCACACTGCGCCCGCCCCGCGGGCGCGACGACGCGACGGCCGCGGTCTCCGCACTGGCCGCCGCCGCGGGCGCGTGGGCCGTCCGTGTGCACGAGGTGCCCGCTTCGCTCGACGCGGTCAAGGTGGCGGCTGCCTGGCAGGAGGCCCGATGAACCCGATCGACGACCAGACGTCGCCCGAGGCGGACGCGGTACGCGAGGTCAACCTCGCGCTGTGGACGGCCGTCGAGGAGGGCGACATCGACGCCCTCGGCGCGATCTGGGCCGACGGCGCCGACGCGCCGAGCGTGACCTGCGTACATCCGGGCTGGCCCGCGCTGCACGGACGCGCGGAGATCCTGCGCTCGTACGCGCTGATCATGGCCAACACCGCGTATGTGCAGTTCTTCCTGACCGATGTCGAGGTCAAGCTGGCCGGCGAGGTCGCGGTGTTGTCCTGCACGGCGAACATGTTGACCGGGATGGCCGAGGAGGACGGCGGTGACGAGACCGGCTTCGCGGGCGGCCGGGCGGTGGTCACCAACGTCTTCCGGCGCACCCCGGCGGGCTGGCGACTGTGGTTGCACCACGCGTCCCCGGTGATGGCGGAGGTCGACGCCGAAGAGGAGATCTGATCGCTCCCGACCGCTTTCCTACGGCGTTCGGGTGGGTTCCGGGCACCCGGCCGAGCGAACCTGTCGGGACCGCTGGGTACATTCGTACCGCACAGAGGTGGTCCGGCCGTCGGCGCGACCGCCCCTCGACAGGTCGTCGACCGGCCGCTCGGGGTGCGCAGTGATGGGATACGCGCCGAGGAGGCGACTGATGCTGGACCGCGTCGCGCTGCGGGGGCTGAAGGCCCGCGGCAACCATGGAGTGTTCGCGAAGGAACGCGAAGAGGGACAGACCTTCGTGGTCGACGTCGTGCTCGGGGTGGACACCCGGCCGGCCGCGCGGTCCGACGACCTCACCCTCACGGTGCACTACGGCGAGGTTGCCGAGGACGTGGTCGGCGTCGTCCAGGGCGACGCGGTCGACCTGATCGAGACGCTCGCGCAGCGGATCGCGGATGTGTGCCTGGCCCGGCCGCTGGTCCAGGAGGTGGAGGTGATCGTGCACAAGCCCGACGCGCCGATCACCGTCCCCTTCGACGACGTGACCGTCACCATCGTGCGGAGGCGGGACGCGTGAGCGAGATCGAGACCGAGACCACCGCACAGCGCGCGCAGCTGAGCTGGAGCCGGGTCGTGCTGGCCCTCGGGAGCAACCTGGGCAACCGCCTGGAGACCCTCCAGGGCGCGATCGACGAGATCGCCGACACCCCGGGGGTGACCCTGCTGCGGGTGTCCCCGGTCTACGAGACCGACCCGGTGGGCGGCCCCGAGCAGGACACCTACTTCAACGCCGTGGTCGAGGTGCGCACGCTGCTCACCCCGGAGCTGATCCTGGAGCGGGCCAACTCGATCGAGGAGGCCTTCCAGCGGGTCCGGGTCGAGCGCTGGGGTCCACGCACGCTGGATGTGGACGTGATCCGCTTCGAGCACGTGGTGCAGGACGACCCGCACCTGACCCTGCCGCATCCGCGCGCGCACGAGCGCTCGTTCGTGCTCGCGCCGTGGCACGACATCGACCCCGAGGCCGAGGTACCGGGCCACGGCCGGGTCGCCGACCTGCTCGCGCGGGTGGGCCTGGCCGGCGTACACCGCCGTGACGACCTGGAGCTGACCGCAGACCGATGAAGCCCACGCGCCCGCTCGTCCTGCTCGCCCTCGCGCTGGGGGCGGGCGGCATCGCGTATGCCGGAATCGACCTCTGGGACTCGCGCGGCACCCCGCCGGTGGTCCCGATCCTGGCCCCGATCGTGCTCCTGTGTCTGGCCGCGATCGCGCTGGCCACCGCGATCTCGCTGCGTTCGCGTCTGAAGGCCCAGCGCGAACGCCGCCCCACCGCGCGCCCGGTCGACCCGCTGGTCGCCGCGCGAGCGGTGGTCTTCGCCAAGGCGGGTTCGCTGGTCGGGGCACTGGTGGTCGGCCTGTACGGCGGCTACGCCCTCTACCTGTCCCACTTCCTGGAAGTGACCGAACGCGCCGCCCAGGCCGAACGTTGCGCCCTGTCGGTGGGCGCCGGAGCCCTCCTGATCGGCGCGTGCCTGTTCCTGGAACGGATACTGCGCGTCCCGGAGGACCCCAAGGAGAAGTAACCCGGGCTTTATTCACCCGGGTCGAGCAATTCCAGCCCGTCCGGCGTTTGCGGACAGGAGCCTCGGCCGCACGGCTCGGGCTCAGCCCTCGATCGTATCGAGCACGACATCCGCGAGCGGGATGTCCCGCTCCTCCGCACCGATCGACCGCCGCAAGGCCTCATGCAGCCGCGCCGGCGTGAGCACGCCGACGAACCGGTCCCCGTCCACGACGGCGATCCACCCCGCATCGTGCTGAAGCATCTCGCCGAACGCCTGCTTCAGCGACGCCCGCACCGGCACCCACGCCTCCATCCGCCGGGCCCGATCGCGGACCGTACCGGTGCCCACCCGATCGTCCACCCAGCCGTGCAGGTCGCCCTCGTCGTCGAGTACCACGGCCCAGCGCGAACCGGCCGCGCGCAGCTTGGCGAGTGCCTCCGGCATCGGATCGTCCAGCCGCACGATCGGCGGCAGTTCGAGGTCCTCGGGGGTGATCTCGGTCACCGACAGCCGCTTGAGTCCCCGGTCCGCGCCGACGAAGTCGGCCACGTAGTCGTTGGCCGGCGCGCCCAACACGCTGGACGGTGTGTCGAACTGCTCGATGTGCCCGCCCATCGAGAAGACCGCCATCCGGTCGCCGAGCCGGACCGCCTCCTCGATGTCGTGCGTGACGAACAGGATCGTCTTGCGCAACTCCTGCTGGAGCCGCAGGAATTCGGTCTGCAGCCGCTCGCGCACCACCGGGTCCACCGCGCCGAACGGCTCGTCCATCAGCAACACCGGCGGATCGGCCGCGAGCGCCCGGGCCACCCCGACCCGCTGCCGCTGCCCGCCGGAGAGCTGATGCGGGTAGCGGTCGCCGAGCTTGGCCGGGTCCAGGCCGACCAGTTCGAGCAGTTCGATACCGCGCGCCTTGGCCTTCTTCCGCTCCCAGCCCAGCAGGCTCGGCACGGTGACGGTGTTCTCCAGCACGGTCCGGTGCGGGAACAGGCCGCCGGACTGGATCACATAGCCCATCCGCCGACGCAGCTTGACCGGGTCGGCCCCGGTGATGTCCTCGTCGTCCAGGAAGATCCGCCCGGAGGTGGGCTCGATCAGCCGGTTGACCATCTTCATCGTGGTGGTCTTGCCGCACCCGGACGGGCCGACCAGGGTGACCAGCTCGCCCGTGGCGACCTCCAGGGACAGTTCCGCGACCGCCTCGGTGCCGTCGGGATACCGCTTGGTGACGCGGTCGAGCCGGATCATGGGGACCCTCCGGGGGCATGGCAGGCGGTCGTGGCAGGTGTGTGGCAGGTGTCCGGAGACCCGGATGTTTCCGGTCCCCCAGGGGTGGCAACGTACCCGGGCGGTCCCGTTCACACACCGGGTGTGTCCGCCGTCACGGGATTGTTGTCGGACCCCTGGGGTACTGTCCGGCCGTGATTGTGGCCTCCGGTGACTGCCTGAAGCGCAACTCGTGGGTCTGCGGGAAGTACTTCGACGAGTACTCCGGGGAGATCACCACCGCGTTGCGCGAACACATCCATCTGACCGTCGTCTCGGTGGCGATCGGGTTGCTCGTCGCGTTCCCGATGGCCTTGGCGGCCCGGCGGTGGCGGCTCACGGGCAGCGTGCTGCTCGGCTCGACGACGATCCTGTACACGATTCCCTCGCTGGCGATGTTCGCGATCCTCCAGCCGTTCACCGGCCTGACCGAAACCACGGTCATCATCGGCCTGGTGCTCTACTCGTTGACCATCCTGGTCCGGAACATGCTGGCCGGGCTCAACTCGGTGCCGCCGGACGTGGTGGAGGCGGCGAAGGGAATGGGCTACGGGCCCGGCCGGCTGCTGTTCCAGGTCGAACTGCCGCTCGCGCTGCCCGCGATCATGGCCGGCGTACGGGTGGCCACCGTCTCCACCGTGGCGCTCACCACGGTCGGCGCGATCGTCGGCTCGGGGGGTCTGGGCAACCTGATCTACTCGGGCATCGACACGCTGTTCAAGGCCCAGGTGCTGACCGCGTCGGTGTTGTGCGTGGCCCTGGCGGTGGTCGCCGACCTGCTGTTGCTGGGCGTACAGCGGTTGTTGACGCCGTGGGAGCGGGCGGGCGGACGCAAGCGCCGGTTGCCGTTCGTGTCCGCGCCGACCGCCGAGGTCGACGTACGAGCGGGGGCGGCGGCGTGAACGCGCTCGGCGACGCGTGGGATTGGTTGGCCACCGGCTCCAACTGGAGCGGCGAGAGCGGGGTGTGGAATCGGCTCACCGAACATGTCGTGCTGACCGTGGTCTGTGTGCTGATCGCGGTCGCCATAGCGCTGCCGATCGCGCTGTGGCTGGGCCATCTGGGGCGCGGCGGCGCGCTGGCGATCAACATCTCCAACATCGGGCGCGCGATCCCGACGTTCGCGGTCCTGGTGCTGCTCGGGCTCAGCCCGATCGGCATGGGCGACACCGCGACGATCATCGCGCTCGTGCTGTTCGCGATCCCGCCGGTGCTCACCAACGCCTATGTCGGCATGCGTGGAGTGGACCGGGACGTGGTCGAGGCATCGCGTGGCATGGGCATGACGGGCGGCCAGATGTTGTTCCGGGTCGAGCTGCCCCTGGCACTTCCGTTGATCATGACGGGAATTCGCACGTGTGCCGTGCAGGTTGTGGCCACGGCAACACTCGCGGCACTGGTCGCGGGGGGCGGTCTCGGGCGCATCGTCACGGCGGGTTTCGACCTGCAGGACAACGGTCAAGTGGTGGCGGGGGCAATTCTCGTCGCCGCGTTGGCTCTGGTGGTGGAGGGTTTGTTCGCGCTCGTGCAGCGGTTCACGGCCCGCACACCGCGTGGCGGGGTGACCTCGTGAGAACGGAAAGGGCGGTGCATCGCATGTTCATGCGGCGCGGTAGGACTGGCATGACGGTTGGCGCGGCGGCGGGACTCTCGCTGGTATTCCTGGTGGGCGCGACGGGTTGTTCGTCCTCGGACAGCGGTGGCAAGACGGTGGTCGGCTCGGCCGGTTTCACCGAATCGGAGATCCTCGCGCAGATGTACAAACAGTTGCTCGACAAGGGCGGGCAGAGCGCGAGCATCAAGACGGTGAAGAACCGCGAGCTCTACGAACCCGAGTTGGAGAAGGGCAATATCGCGGTGGTGCCGGAGTACGCGGCGACCATGGCGGAGTTCCTCAATCGCAAGAAGAACGGCCCGACCGCGACCCCGGTCGCGTCGGCGGACGTGACGGCCACGGTGGCCGCGCTGAACACGCTCGCGGGTCCGGTCGGGCTCAAGACCGGTACCCCCGCCCAGGCGGTGGACCAGAACGCGTTCGCGGTCACCAAGGAATTCGCCGCGAAGAACAACCTGAAGACCCTGTCCGATCTGGGTCGTTCCGGCCTCTCGGTGAAGATCGCGGCCGGTGAGGAATGCAAGACGCGGCCCTTCTGCGCGCCGGGCCTGGAGAAGACGTACGGCATCAAGGTCGGTGGCGTGGACCCGCTCGGCGTCGGTACCACCGCCGCCAAGCAGGCGGTCAAGGACGGCAACGACCAACTCGTGCTGACCACGTCCACCGACGCGACGCTCGACCAGTTCGGCCTGGTCCTGCTGGCCGACGACAAGAAGCTGCAGAACGCGGACAACGTCATCGCGGTGGCCAACACGGACAAGGCGGCCAAGATTCTCCCGATCGTCGACAAGCTCGCCCCGATCCTCACCACCGAAGACCTGACCGCACTCGACAAGCAGGTGGACGAGGATCGCAAAAAGCCGGCCGACGTGGCAAAGGCGTACCTGAAGTCCAAGAACCTGATCTGACATTGCATCACCTCAACCGCCGGCCGGCGTTTCGCAGGCAACTCGCCTGAAGCACAGGCAATTTCAGCCCGGCCGGCGTTTGAGGCCACACTTGAGCCCGGCCGGCGCTTGAGGCCGACCCAAGCCAAGTCCCACCCACCGAAAGCAAAAATCCCGCGCCCACGGCAACCCCCGCACCGAGGCGAACCCCGTCTGCGCGCTAACGTCTCTACATGCCCCGTGGACGCCATCGCTCGGTCTCGACCGCCACACGCATATCCCTGCTTGCCGCCATATGCGCACCGGCGCTCGTCGCCATCGTGTTGGCGGCCGTCGCGGGAGGTGCGACCACCCTTCGAATCGCCGTGCTGCTCGGGGTGGCGTCGGCCGCCGGCGCGATTGCGTGGGTGGTCCGCGGCAGCACCGCGCACCATCGGCGGCTGGCCGAGGAGACCATCGCGCGGCGTCGAGAGCGTGAGCGCATGGCCGAGGAACTGCGCGCGGCCAACGAGCGGGCCGGTGAGCACGAGTTCGCCCTGCACCACATCGGCGGCGAATTGGCCGCCGCGCACCTGGTGTCGCGTCCGCAACAACTGACCCCGGATCTGTTCGCGCGCGGCGCGGCCGTACTGGACCTGCTGGACCGCCGCGCCGGCGAGGCGCGCCGCACCGCCCCGTCCATCGTCCCGGCCGTACGCCGCCCGCCGGTGTCCTCGCCGGACCTGGTGCCGGCCTACGCCGCGTCGATGTTCGGCCCGGCGGCCCAGCCCCGCGCCGCCGACCCGGCGCCGATGCGCCCGGCCCCGGCGAGCGAGCCGGTACCGGCCGCCGACCGCCGCCCCGCGCCGACCGCCGCGCCGACCCCGGCCCGTGCCGCCGAGCCCGCGCCGATCGCCCGCGAGGCCGCGCCGATCGATCCTCCCGCCGCGCCGCTCGCGCCGCCCACCGAGCTGATCCGCACCCCCGCGCCCGAGGTCGCCCCCGCCGCCGCGGTCGAGGCGCCCGTGGTCGCTGCCGTCGAGGCTCTCGCCGAGGCGCCCGCCGAGGTGCCCGCGTCCGGTGAAACCGCCGAGGTGACCCGGATGGTTCGGGACAAGGTGCTCGAAGTGACCCGCCGGGTGGCCGACTCCGGGGCGTCCGGGCGGTTCGACTTCTTCGCGCCGCGCGTCGACCCGGCCGAGCCGGAGGCCACCGGCTTCCTGACCGACGAGCTGTTCGGCTCCGACGCGCGCTACGACGCCCTCGTGGCCGGCCGCCCGCACGACGAGACGTCCGACGCCGAGTCGCCCGACGGCCCGATCGAGCCGACCCGGGCCGAGCCCGAGGTCGCCGCCGCGCCGGACCCGGTGGTGGACGACATCGAGGCCGACCGGATCGCCGACCCGGTCCGCGCCGAGGAGACCCCGACCGTCCAGCCCGCACCGGTGCACCGCGGCCACGGCGTGCGATTCGCCCCGGCCGAGGCGGGCCGGTCCCGCCCGGGGGTGCCGCAGCCCAAGCCGCTGCCGGTGGACCTCACCGCGCACGACGACACCGAGGAAATCCCCCGGATCGACATCCGCAAGCACGCCTGATCGAAGCCCGGACCCGCGACCAGCACCGCCTGAGCCGAGCCCGGACCCGCAGCAGGCACAGGCACGCCTGAGTCGGGCCCGCGCCCGCCCGCCGCGGACCTACTTGTCGATGTCGCCCACCACGAAGAACAGCGACCCGAGCACCGCGACCATGTCCGCGATCAGGCAGCCCGGCAGCAGCTCGGTCAGCACCTGCACGTTGTTGTAGGACGCCGAGCGCAGCTTGAGTCGCCACGGCGTCTTCTCGCCGCGCGAGACCAGGTAGTAGCCGTTCAGGCCGAGCGGATTCTCCGTCCATGCGTAGGTGTGGCCCTCGGGCGCCTTGAGCACCTTCGGCAGTCGCAGGTTCACGGGACCCTGCGGGAGTTCGTCGAGCCGATGGCAACACGCGTCGGCGAGGTCCAGGCTCACGTGTACCTGTTCCAGGAGGCACTCGAACCGGGCCAGGCAGTCGCCCTCCTGCCGGGTGACCACGCGCAGCACGTCGGTCAACTCGCCGTAGGCCAGGTACGGCTCGTCCCGGCGCAGATCGAAGTCCACCCCGGACGCGCGCGCGACCGGCCCGCTGACCCCGTACGCGGCCACCTGAGCCGGCGTCAGCACACCCACACCGCGGGTGCGGGCGCGGAAGATCTCGTTGCCGGAGACCAGGGCGTCCAGTCCGGCCAGCCGGGTGCGGACGGTGTCGATCGTGTGCCGTACCCGCCCGGTCCAGCCCGCGGGCAGGTCCTCCTTGAGCCCGCCGACCCGGTTGAACATGAAGTGCATCCGGCCGCCGGAGATCTCCTCCATCACCGCCTGGATCTCCTCGCGTTCGCGGAACGCGTGGAAGATCGGGGTGATCGCGCCCAGCTCCAGCGGATACGAACCCAGGAACATCAGGTGGTTGAGCACCCGGTTCAGCTCGGCGAGCAGCGTGCGGGCCCACACCGCGCGGCGCGGCACCTCCATGCCCAGCATGCGCTCCACCGCGAGCACCACCCCCAGCTCGTTGGCGAACGCGCTCAGCCAGTCGTGCCGGTTGGCGAGCATCACGATCTGCCGGTAGTCGCGGACCTCGAAGAGCTTCTCGGCCCCCCGGTGCATATAGCCGACGATCGGCTCGGCGGAGACGATCCGCTCGCCGTCGAGCACCAGGCGCAGTCGCAGTACGCCGTGCGTGGACGGGTGCTGGGGCCCGATGTTGAGCACCATGTCGGTCGTGTCGAGCTGGTCGGCGCCGATACCCACGCCCACGGTCCTGGCGGTCATGGAACCCGAGTGTGCCAGTAGTCGTGTACTGCTTCGTACCCTTGTCCGCGCACCTGGGAGGGTTGGCCCATGAAACCGGCCGATGACGCTCTGGCTCCCCCCGACCTCGACTGGCGTTCCGTCTCGGAGCAGCTCTACACGATGCGCCGCGCGCTGTTGCTCGGGGTCTGCGCGCTGCTCGCGATCCTCGGCGGCGGGCTGCTCGGCTGGCTCGTCGCGTGGTGGGCCGGGCTGGTGCCGGTGCTCGTGGCGATCGGGGTCGGCGCGTGGGGTGTGCCGGCGATCGGGCGCAACCAGCGTTCCTGGCGCTACGCCGAGCGGGCCGACGACCTGCTGATCGAGCACGGCGTGTTGTTTCGTCGGTTGGTCGTGGTGCCGTACGGGCGGATGCAGTTCGTGGACGTGGCCGCAGGTCCCCTGGAGCGGCGGTTCGGGATCGCCACGGTGACCCTGCACACCGCCTCGGCCTCCTCGGACGCGGTCGTTCGCGGGCTGCCGCCGACCGAGGCCGGCCGGTTGCGGGACCGGCTCGCCGCGCTCGGCGAGGCCCGATCGGCGGGGCTGTGAGCACGGGGACCGAGCAGTCGCCGGCGCCGCCGGTCGGGCCGCCCGGCGAGCCGCGTCGGCTGCACCCGCTGACCCCGCCCGCGCGCGGCTGGGTGGTGATCGCGGCCTGTCTGGGCGTGGTCGTGCACAACTTCAACTCCCAGTGGGCGACCCCGAGTCGGCTGATCATCGGGCTCGGCGTACTGATCCCGCTCGCGCTCGGCTACGGCTATCTGTCGTGGTGGTTCACCACGTTCCGGATCGAGGGCGACGATCTGCGCCTCGACTCGGGGGTGGTCTTCCGCCGGACCCGGCATGTGCGGTTGTCCCGGCTTCAGGCCGTGGACGTGGTACGTCCGCTGGCCGCCCGGCTGTTCGGGCTGGCCGAGCTGCAACTCCAGGTGGCCGGCGGGGACAAGGCCGAGGCGAGCCTGTCCTTCCTGGGCGAGGCCGACGCGCAGCGGTTGCGGGCCGAACTGCTCGCCCGGGCGGCGGGGGTGCGGCCGGATGTGGGGGAGGCGCCGGAGCAGGCGCTGGTGTCGGTGCCGCTGTCGGCGGTGGTCGGCTCGGTGCTGCTGTCGCTGGGTACGTGGGCCGCGCTCGCGCCGAGCCTGGTGGTGCTGTTCCTGGCCGTCGTACTGGCCGAACCCGCCATCGTGTTCGGCACGGTGCCGCTGTTCCTGGCCGCGTGGCAGTTCACCGCGGGACGGGTGATCCGCAACTTCGACTTCACCGTGGCCCGCTCGCCGGACGGTCTGCGCCTGCGCCACGGCCTGCTCGAACAGCGACACCAGACGGTGCCGCCCGGTCGGGTCCAGGCGGTACGGATCGCGCAGCCGTGGTTGTGGCGGCTGCGCGGCTGGGTCCGGGTGGAGATCAATGTGGCCGGCTACGGCGGCCGGGACGGGGACAAGAAGGAGACGATCCTGCTGCCGGTGGCGCCGCGCGAGGTCGCACACGGGCTGCTCGGACAGATCCTGCCGGGTGTCGACATCGACACGATCGAGCTGATTCCGGCCCCGCGCCGGGCCCGTTGGCACGACCCGGTCGGCTGGTCGGCGTACGCGTACGGGGCGGACGCCGAGGTGTTCGTGGCCCGCAGCGGCCGCTTCCACCGGATCCTGGACGTGATCCCGCACGCGAAGGTACAGAGTGTGCGGCGCACCCAGGGACCGTGGGAGCGCCGACTCGGCCTGGCTACCGTGCACCTGGACTCGACCCCCGGGCCGGTACACGTCAAGGCGGCCCGCCGGGACGTGGCCGAGGCCGAGGCGATGGTGGCCGAACAGGCCGAGCGCTCGCGCACCGGACGTCGCGAGGCGGGTGCGGAACGCTGGATCCAACCGGCATCTGACAGTTCGTCAGGTTCCACCTCTTCCCTCGACGGAGGTGCCCGTTAATATCTGACGCATCGTCATATTCGCAGGGAGGCAACGATGAGTCAGGTCGAGTCGAAGGGTGGGGCCCCGCTCGCGGGGGTGCGCATCATCGAGTGTTCGATGCTGGGACCGGCCGCGATCACCTCGTCGTTGGTGGACCTCGGCGCCGAGGTGATCAAGATCGAGCCGCCGCAGGGGGACTACATCCGGGACATGACGTGGCCGATCGTGGAGGGCTCCTCGCTGATGCACCTCCACGTCAACCGCGGCAAGAAGTCGCTGGTCCTGGACCTGCGCAAGCCCGAGGCGATCGAGACGTTCAAGGCGCTGGTCAAGGACGCCGACGCGGTGATCGAGGCGATGCGGCCGGGCGGGCTGGCCCGGCGCGGGATCGGCTACGAGGACCTGAGGAAGATCAACCCGAGGATCGTCTTCTGCACGATCTCCGGCTACGGCGCGACCGGGCCGTATCGGGACATGCCCAGTCACGGGGTGGCCTACGACACCTGGGCCGGCGTGGTGAAGCCGGCGATCGACGAGGACGGCTTCCCGTACCTGCCCGAGCACGCCTCGATCGGCATCCACGCGGGTCCGATGTTCGGCGCGCTCGGGGTGCTCGCGGGGATCATCCGGGCCCGGGCCACCGGCGAGGGCAGCGTGATCGACATCGCCCAGTCGGACGCGGCGGCGTCGATGGACTGGCTGCGCAGCGAGACCTGGAAGGCGTACGAGCGCCCGGAGTCCGAGGTGACCGGGAACAAGTCGGACGGCTACCGGCGGCGGGCGCCCGGTACGGGTGGGATGGAGAAGGGCGTCCGGTACCAGATCTACGCGACCAAGGACGACCGGCACGTGTTGTTCATGGCGTCCGAGCAGTCGTTGTGGAAGAACTTCTGCGAGGCGGTGGATCGGGCCGACCTGTTCGAGCGCTGGCCGGGGTCGAAGTACGCGGACCACGCGGTCGGCAACGTCGAACTGCGCGGGATTTTGCGGGACATCTTCGCGACGCGGACGGCGCGGGAGTGGATCGAGTTCGGCAACACGGCGAACACGCCGATCGCGCCGGTGAATACGCCGCAGACGATCGCCGAGGACCCGCAGTTCCGGCACCGCTTTCCGTGGATCGGGCGGGAGCGGCTCGGGGCGGAGCAGTTGCCGTCGCCGATCAAGTTCGTCGGCGAGACGCTTCCGGTGCCGGAACGGGCACCTGCGGTGGGCGAGCACAGTGCGGCTGTCCTGGCGGATTTGCTCGGGTACGACGCGGCTCGGATCGATGCGCTTCGGGCTGCGGGGGCGCTGGGCGACAGCTGACGGGTGGCCTCATGCGCCGGCCGGGCTTTTGGCCTCAAACGCCGGCCGGGCTGATTTGGCCTCATGCGCCGGCCGGGCTGAAAGGTGGCCTCAAACGCCGGCCGGGCTGGTTGTGTGCGCCCGTTGGGCCGGCGGGTGGCGTCATGGGTCGGCCGGGTTGGGTTGGGAGTCGGGGTCAAGGGCGGAGGCGGGTGGGGAGGGGCATGTTCTTGGCTTGGGTCAGCCAGTGGAAGTCGCCCAGGCCGCCTCGTGCGGTCAGCTCGCCTGCCTCGCCCGCGTCTCGGAGGCCGGCCAGGTAGCCCGTCGGGTCGGTGCGGGCCAGTTCGTAGGGTGGGCGGGTGGCGGTCAGGCCCAGGGCGTGGAGCGCTTGGCGCTGGGTGGTCAGCACGGTGTCGTGCGCTCCTGCGGCCGCGCCCGCCGCGGCGACCGCGTCCATCGCGACATGGCAGGTGACGTCGCACGTGCCGTCCGGCACCGGCGGGACCTGGCGGCCCTGCCGGTAGCCGGTGAGCGAGCCGTACGGCGGGCGCTCGCCGAGCACGTGGCCGTAGTCGATCGCGACCGCGACCCCCCGCTCCAGGCGCTCCACCGCGCCCGCCCACGCGGCGTCCCGCGGCCCGCCCGGTTCCGCCCGGGTGCCGGGCTCCGCGCCGGCCAGCGGCCACCAGCGCGCCAGCCAGCGCGCGTCCTGGTCCCCGACCGGCGGCCCGAGCCGCTCGTGTCCGGTGTGCGCGTCCACCTCCACCACGCGCGGCACGCCGTGCCCGTCCACCTCCACCACGTCGGCGGGCACGTTGTCCAGCCACTCGTTGGCGATCAACAGCGCGTTTCGGCCGGCCGGAATCTCCGCTCCCCAACCGATCGACGGCGGCAATGCCTCGGGGCGGTCGGCGATGTCCACGCCGATCAATTCGAGCCCCGGCGCGATCCGGCACAGCGCGATCAACAACTCGCCGCGCCCGGCGCCCACGTCCACGACGGTCGACAGACCCGCCGTCGAGGCGAGGTCGGCCAGCGCCCGGGCGAACAGCGGGGAGGCGTGCACCGAGGTGCGGAAATGCCCGGCGGGGCCCTCGGCCCGGCGGTAGAAGCCCTCGGCTCCGTACAACGCCCGACGGGTGGCTTCCTTCCAGGTCAGCCGTCGTTCCATCGCTCCCGACGGTACCGGCCCGACGGCGCTGCCGGGCAGGCCGGGGCGCGCCCGGGGTCGGTCTGGGTGGGTCCGTCCGGAGTGTGGGCGAACGCGTGTGCCCGTCTACCCTGCCTGTGTGCATCACCTGTACGCCTGGCTGCGCGGGCGCCCCCTGCTCGTCGATGGCGCGTGGGCGCTGCTGCTGCTCATGTTCGGCCTCTTCGAGGTGATCGTCGACCGGCCGGGCCCGCCCGACGTGGCACACCTGGTCGCCCTGGTCGCGATGTCGATCGTGCTGCTGCTGCGCCGGCGCAATCCCACCCTCGCCCTGCTGGCCACCTTCGCCATCGGCCTGTTCCAGCTCTTCGACAATGTGGCGCCGGGTCTGGAGGCGCTCGCGATGCCCGCGATCGCCTACAGCGCGGCGGCGTACAGCCCGCGCTGGGCCTCGCGCACCGCGCTGATCGGCGGCGTGCTCGCGCCGATCGCGGCGATGTTGCGCTGGTGGGACAACCCCGACGTGGGCGCCACCGGCGTCGTCTTCTTCACGTTGCTCCTGATGGGCCCGTTCGTGATCGCGTGGGTGCTCGGCGATTCGATGCGCACCCGGCGGGCGTACTACGTCGAACTGGAGAATCGGGCCGATCGGCTGGAGCGCGAGCGCGATCAGCAGGCGCAGATCGCCGCGGCGGCCGAGCGGGCCCGGATCGCGCGTGAGCTGCACGACGTGGTCGCGCACAACGTGTCGGTGATGGTGGTGCAGGCCGACGGCGCCGCGTACGCGCTCGACGGCGCGCCCGAGCTGACCCGAGCGGCGCTGGGCACGATCTCCTCGACCGGGCGCGAGGCGCTCGCCGAGATGCGCCGACTCCTGGGCGTACTGCGCTCGCAGTCCGAGACCGACGCCTACGTCCCACAACCGGGCGTCGAGCAGCTCGAAGACCTCCTGGCGCGGGTCCGCAGCGCGGGCCTGCCGGTCGACCTCACCGTCGAGGGGGTGCCGGTCGAGCTGTCCCAGGGGGTCGCGTTGACCGTGTACCGGATCGTCCAGGAGGCGCTGACCAACACCCGCAAACACGGCGGCTCGAACGTCAGGGCGCTGGTCCGGCTGCGCTACCTGGGCGAGGACGTGGAACTGGACGTGGGCGACGACGGCCGCGGCGCGGCGGCCCCGGGCGACGGGATGGGCCACGGCCTGGTCGGCATGGGCGAGCGGGTCGCGCTGTTCGGCGGCCGGTTGGAGACCGGGCCGTGCCCGAACGGCGGCTGGCGGGTGCGCGCGGTGCTCCCGGTCCGACCCGCGGCCGGCATCTGAGGCAGCGGTGCAGGTCCCCGGGTCGAGCCGGAGCCCCACCGGGTGCGACTTGGGGCGGAGGGATGATTCGGCACGTCGGTTGACGCGCGCCCGCCCGGGTCCCACGTAGCGTCGAAGTGTGCAACGAATCTATGCCTGGCTGCGAGCGCACCCGCTGTTGGTCGACTCGGTGTGCGCGCTTCCGGTCTTCGGCCTGGGTGTATTGCAGATCTTCTCGGACGGCGCCGGGGACGCCCCCAAGGGGTGGTGGCTGCTGATCGTGCTGATGTTCGGCGTCGCCGTGGCGCTGCACCGGGTGCGACCGATGACCGCGACCGCCCTCGTGGTGGTCGCCGGGTTGTTGCAACTGGTCTGGGACGGCACCATCACCTT
Source organism: Embleya sp. AB8 (assembly GCF_049739465.1). Taxonomy (NCBI): domain Bacteria; kingdom Bacillati; phylum Actinomycetota; class Actinomycetes; order Kitasatosporales; family Streptomycetaceae; genus Embleya; species Embleya sp. AB8. The sequence goes on along the minus strand of NZ_JBMHHY010000026.1, from coordinate 112,760 downwards.
CGCCAACTACGCGATGCTCGTGGCGCTGTACACGGCCGCCAAATCGGGTCCGCGGTGGTTGTCCCGCGCGGGGCTGGCGATGACCCTGATCGGGCCGTCCGTCCTGCTCGCGCGATTCCCGGGGGAGACGTCGTGGCGGACCAACCTCTTCGCGCTGTGCTTCACCGTGGTCCTGCTCGGGATCGCGTGGGTGCTCGGCGATTCGATGCGCACCCGCCGGGCGTTCTACGCCGAGTTGGAGGAGCGGGCCACCCGGCTCGAGTTCGAGCGGGACCAGCAGGCGCAGCTCGCGGCGGCGGCGGAGCGGGCCCGGATCGCGCGGGAGCTGCACGATGTGGTCGCGCACAACGTGTCGGTGATGGTGGTGCAGGCCGACGGCGCGGCGTACACGATCGACGCGTCGCCGGAGCGGGCCCGCGAGGCGCTGGGCACGATCGCGGCGACCGGGCGCGAGGCGCTGGCCGAGATGCGCCGGCTGCTCGGTGTGCTGCGCTCGCAGACCGAGACCGACGCCTACGTCCCACAACCGGGCGTGGACCAGCTCGGCGAACTGGTCGAGCAGGTGCGCACCACCGGCCTCAACGTCGAACTCCGGATCGAGGGGGTGCCGGTCGAGCTGCCGCAGAGCGTCGCGCTGACCGCGTATCGGATCGTCCAGGAGGCGCTGACCAACACCCGCAAGCACGCCGGTCCCGATGCCACCGCCACGGTCGGCGTCGGCTACGGGGAAGATGGCCTGAAGATGGAGATCAGCGACGACGGCCGCGGCGCCGCGGCCCCCGGCGACGGGATGGGCCACGGCCTGGTCGGCATGCGCGAGCGGGTCGCGATGCTGGGCGGCCGGTTGCGTACCGGCCCGAGCATCGGCGGCGGTTGGTCGGTCAGCGCGATGTTGCCCTACGCCGGTCGGCCGGATTCCTCGTCCCTCTCCACCGGCACGCCCAGGACCACTCTTCAAGGAGCCCAGTGAGCATCAAGGTGATGCTGGTCGACGACCAGGAATTGCTACGGACCGGTTTCACCATGGTGTTGCAGGCCCAGCCGGACATGAGCGTGGTGGCCGAGGCCGGCGACGGCGTCGAGGCGATCGACAAGCTTCGGCACGTGGACGTGGACGTGGTCCTGATGGACGTACGGATGCCGCGGATGGACGGCGTCGAGGCGTGCCGGCGGATCTGCGCGGACGGCGGCGAGGGCGCGCTCGTACTGCCCGAGGGCCGGGTGCGGCCCAAGGTGCTGATGCTGACCACGTTCGACCTGGACGAGTACGCGTTCGCCGCGCTCAAGGCCGGCGCGAGCGGCTTCCTGCTCAAGGACGTCCCGCCGCCGGAGCTGCTCTCCGGGATCCGCGCGGTGGCCTCGGGTGACGCGGTGGTGGCGCCGAGCACCACCAAGCGGCTCCTGGACCGGTTCGCGCCGATCCTGCCCAGCGACCACGAGCCCCGGCCGGACGTGGTGGACGCGCTCACCGAGCGTGAGCTGGAGGTGATGATGCTGGTCGCCCAGGGCCTGTCCAACGCGGAGATCGCACAGCGGTTGTTCCTGTCCGAGGCCACCATCAAGACCCACGTCGGCCGGATCCTGATGAAGCTCGGGCTGCGGGATCGGGTCCAGGTGGTGGTGCTCGCCTACGAGACGGGCCTGGTCAAGGCTCGGGGCCGGTAGCCGGCACCCGCTTTCGGGGCGCGGGCCGAGGCCCGGCCCGCGCCCGATCAGTCCGTGTAGAAGCCGCCGTCCGGGTGCAACATCTCGCCGGTGAAATAGGACGACTGGTCGCTCGCCAGGAACAGCGCCGCGTTGGCCACCTCGCGGGCGCTGCCGAGTCGGCCGAGCGCCACGCTGCCGAGCAGTTGTTGCTCCAGCTCGGGCATCCCGCGCAGGACCGCGGTCATATTGCTCTCGATGAAGCCGGGGCCGATCGCGTTGACCCGGATCCCGGCCGGGCCCAGGGCCAGCGCGGCCTGCTTGGTCAACATCCACACGCCCGCCTTGGACACCGAATACGCGGGCCCGCCCGCCTCGGGGTGTTTCGCGGCGATCGAGGCGATGGTGATGATCGAGCCGCGCCGGCCGAGCGCGACCATCCAGCGCGCGGCGGCCTGCACCGCGAGCAGCGTGCCGGTCAGATTCACGTCGAGCACCCGCTGCCACTCGGCGAGCGGACTGTCGGTGAACCGGCGGATCGGGTCCCGCTCGATCGGGGCCGGCGGACCGGGCCGACCGCCGGCATGGTCGGCGGTGGCGATGCCCGCGGCGGTGACCAGCACGTCGATCGCGCCGAACGTGTCGATCGCGTGTTGCATCACCGTCCCGGTGTCGGTGGGGCTGCTCGCGTCGGTGCGCATGTAGGTGGCCCGCCGGCCGCGCTTCTCGACCGCCTCGATGGTGTCCATCGCGGCCTCGTCGAACAGATCGGCGACCACGATGTCGGCGCCCTCCTCGGCGAACCGCTCGCAACACGCGCGCCCGATGCCGCCCGCGCCCCCGGTGACCACGGCCACCTTTCCCTCGAGCTGACCCATCTCCCGCTCCCCGTCCACTGTCCTCATGCGTTCGCGCGTGCGATCGATGGTGTTGCCCAGGTCGCGTGGCCCTCGAAACCCGCCGCCGTTCGAGGCATGCTGTTACACCGTTACAGGAGCAGTGCTCGCCTTCGGGAGGAACCGCATGACCACCACCGCAGCCGGACGCCCCGCCGTGCACATCGGCGCCGAGGACCTGCCGTTCGTCGAGATCGGCGGCGGCAACAAGCTCAAGGTGCTGTGCGTCAAGGAGGACGAGGGCCTCTGGATCGTGGAGAACATCTTCCAGCCCGGCTTCGCCGTCGAGACGCACCGGCACACCGGCCCGGTGTACGGCTACACCAGTTCCGGTGCGTGGAAGTACGTCGAGTACGACTACGTCAACCGGGCCGGCTCGTTCCTGTACGAGCCCGCCGGTTCGATACACACCCTCACCTGCGTCGAGCCGGACACCCGGGTGGTCTTCCAGATGTACGGCGCCAATCTCAACCTGGACGCCGACGGCGACGTCACCTCGGTCACCGACGGCGCGGGCACGCTGCGCGCGTACGAAGCCCTGTGCCAGGCCCAGGGCTTCGGCCGCCCGAACGTGCTCGTGGGCTGACCACCGTCCGATCCGAGGCCCCGAGGGAGCACCATGACCACCACGCTCGACCCGACCGAACCCGACCTCTACCGCCCGGAGCGATACCTGGCCGGCCCGCCGCACACGCTGTTCGCCGAGCTGCGCGCGACCCGGCCGGTCTACTGGCAGGACATCCCCGGACAGCCGGGCTACTGGGCCGTGCTCAAGCACGCCGACGTCGAGTACGTCTCGCAACACCCCGAGCTGTTCTCCGCCGAGGCGGGCGGGATCATCGTGGAGGATCTCGACCCGGAGCGGCTCGACGCGCTGCGCGGCACGCTGCTGTCGATGGACCCGCCGCGCCATCGTGCCTATCGCAAGCCGCTGGTGAAGTCGTTCACCGCCAAGGTGGTCGGCGGCATGGAGGAGCGGATCCGGACCATCTGCCGGGAGATCTTCGCGCGGGTGGGCACCGGTGAGGTCGAGTTCGTGCACGACGTCACGTCCAGCCTGCCGACCCAGGTGATCGGCGAGCTGATGGGCCTGCCGGAGCGGGACTGGGACCACATCCACGCGCTCGCCGAGCGGAACACGGCGGGGGAGGGCGGTGTGGCGGCGATCGAGATGGCCCGCTACGCGATCGGCTTCGCGGCCCGGCGGCGGACCGAGGAGCCGCGCGAGGACCTCACGTCGCTGATCCTGGCGTCCGAGTTCGGCGGCCGGATGATGAGCGACGCGGATTTCGGCCGATTCTTCGTACAACTGGTGACGGCGGGCAACGACACCACCAAGACCATGTTGTCCGCCGGGCTGCATGCGCTGCTCACCCACCCGGACCAGTTGGCCGTGGTGCGCGCGGATCGTGCGCTGGTGCCGGGGGCGGTCGAGGAGATCCTGCGCTGGGCCAACCCGCTGCACTACTTCCGGCGCACCGCGACCCGGGACACCGAGCTGCGCGGCGTCCCGATCAGGGCGGGCGACAAGGTGGCGATGTACTACACGTCGGCGAACCGCGACGAGGACGTCTTCGCCGACCCACAGCGCTTCGACATCACCCGCCGACCCAACCCGCACCTGTCCTTCGGCTTCGCCGAGCACTTCTGCCTGGGCGTACACATCGCCCGCCTGGAGGGCCGGGTCTTCTTCGAGGAACTGCTCGCGACCTACCCCGTCATCGAGCCCACCGGCCCCCCGAAACGCCTCCCCTCGAACCTCAACAACGCCCTGACCCACCTACCGATCCGACTCGGCTAGGGCCGCTTCGGGGGCCCGACCCGCCGCCCGCCCCCGGCGCCCCGCGACGTTCGGTCGACCGCCGTGCTCCGGCCCCGGTACCCCCGGCGCGGCGGCGCCCGGTCGGCGGCGGCCCGTCGGCTCTGTTCCGGCCACGCGCGGCCCCACGTGGCTGTTTCCCGGGGTTTTTCGGGGGTGAGGCATGCGAACGGGGGCGAAAGGGGACACATAAGCGATCGACTCGGGGAAGGAGAGGCCGAACCCTCGCACCTGGTCCATCGTCACCGGTCACCGGGAGGCTCCCCGTGGGAAGCCGTCAACTGGTCATCCGCGCGGGTCGACGCTGCGCGCTCGCGGTCGCCGCGGTGGGCATCGTCGCGGCGGCCGGCACCCTGGACGTCGGCCCGGCCCACCCCACGTCACCCGAGCGCAGTAGCGCCGTCGCGACAGTGCAACCGACCGCCGACGGGGGCCGCCCGGCCTCCTCCGCCTACTCGCTCCAGACCCAGGGCGGCCCGCGCAGCGTCCGCGTCGCGCGGGTGGTCACCGGCACCATGCTGCTCACCGGCCTGGTGCTGACCGCGCTCGGCGCGATCGGCATGCGCGGACCCGAGCTGATCCGCCGCAAGGTCGTCCAGCGTGCCTCGTACCTGGCCGGCTCCTCCCGCTATCGGTGGCCGCCGCCGGCCCCGCGTCCGACCGACCCGCCGAGCAACCCGGGGATCGGCCCGCCCGGCGCGTGAGTACCCTGATCGGGCCAGTACTCGTCCGGTACCCGCCGCGGACTGGAACGGAAGGCTCGCTCGCGTGAACAACGACATCACCGCACCCCCGTATCCGCACGGCCGCTCGCCCGACCCCGCCCACCGCCCCGCGCGGCTGCGCGTCGGCGTCGTCGGCACCGGCCGCGTCGGCCCCGCCCTCGCCGCCGCCCTCGCCCTCGCCGGGCACTCGGTGGTGGCCGCCTCCGGCGTCTCCGAGGCGTCCCGGCGCCGCGCCGAGGACCTCCTCCCGGGCGTCCCGCTGGTCACCCCGCAGGAGGTGCTCGCGGTCTCCGACCTGGCCCTGCTGACCGTCCCGGACGACGCGCTCGACGCGCTCGTGCGCGGCCTGGCCGAGACCGGCGCGATCCGGACCGGCCAACTCCTCGTGCACGCGTCCGGCCGCTACGGCGTGGACATCCTGGAGCCCGCCACCCGCGCCGGCGCGCTGCCCCTCGCGCTGCACCCGGTGATGACCTTCACCGGGAGCACGATCGACCTGGAACGACTGGCCGGCTGCTCGTTCGGCGTCACCTCGCCCGAGGTGCTGCGCCCGGTCGCCGAGGCGCTCGTCGTGGAGATGGGCGGCGAGCCCGAATGGATCGAGGAGCACGACCGCGCGCTCTACCACGTGGCCCTGGCCAACGGCGCGAACCACCTGGTCACCCTGGTCGCGCAGTCGATCGAACTGCTCGGCCTGGCCGGCGTGCGGGCCCCCGGCCGGATGCTCGGACCACTCCTCGGCGCCGCCCTGGACAACGCGCTGCGGGCCGGCGACCACGCGCTCACCGGCCCGGTGGCGCGCGGCGACGCGGGCACCGTGGCCGCGCACGTGGCCGAGCTGCGCCGGGTCTCGCCCGAGGCGCTCGCCGCCTACGTCGCGATGGCCCGACTGACCGCCGACCGGGCGCTGAACGCGGGCCTGCTCAAGGCCGAGGCGGCCGAGGCGCTGCTCGACGTACTGGCCGAGGGAGGCCGACCGTGACCGACGTGCGACTTGCGCGGACCGCCGCCGAACTCGTCGAGGACACCCGGCCGTACGGGCTGCGCGCGGTGGTGATGACCATGGGCGCCCTGCACGAGGGCCACGCCGCGCTGATCCGCGCGGCGCGCGAGTTCGTCGGCCCGACCGGCCACGTCGTGGTCACCGTGTTCGTCAACCCGCTCCAGTTCGGCGCGGGCGAGGACCTGGACCGCTACCCGCGCACCCTCGACGCCGACCTGCAACTGAGCGAGCAGGCGGGCGCCGACGTGGTGTTCGCGCCCTCGGTCGAGGAGGTCTACCCGGGCGGCGAGCCGCGCGTACGGATCAGCGCCGGACCCACCGGCGCGGTGCTCGAAGGCGCCTCCCGGCCCGGCCACTTCGACGGCATGCTCACCGTGGTCGCCAAGCTGCTGCACCTGACCGCGCCGAAGGTCGCCTTCTTCGGCGAGAAGGACGCCCAGCAACTCGCGCTGATCCGGCGCATGGTGCGCGACCTGAACTTCCCCGTCGAGATCGTGGGCGTGCCCACCGTCCGCGAACCCGACGGGCTGGCCCGGTCCAGCCGCAACCGCTATCTCTCCGCTGCCGAGCGGGAGATCGCGCTCTCGCTGAGCCGCGCGCTCGACGCGGGCGCTCGGCACGCCGGCCATGGTGCCTACGCGGTTCGGGCCGCCGCCGACGACGTGCTGCGGGCCGTACTGACGCCCGACTACCTGGAGTTGGTCGACCCCGACGACTTCACCGCGGTGGCCGCGGACCACGCCGGCCCGGCGATCCTGGCGATCGCGGCCCGGGTCGGCAGCACCCGGCTCATCGACAACGCCCGCCTGACGATCACGGGAGTCCCCCGGTCATGATGCGCACGATGTTCAAGTCCAAGATCCACCGCGCGACGATCACGCAGGCGGACCTCCACTACGTCGGATCCATCACCATCGACGAGGATCTGCTCGAAGCCGCCGACATCCTGCCCGGCGAACTGGTGCACGTGGTCGACATCGACAACGGCGCGCGCCTGGAGACCTACACGATCGCAGGCCCCCGTGGCACCGGTGTGATCGGGATCAACGGCGCCGCGGCCCGCCTGGTGCACACCGGCGATCTGGTGATCATCATCGCCTACGCGCAGGTCACCGACGCCGAGGCGCGGGCGATGCGGCCGCGTGTGGTGTTCGTCGACGCGACCAACACGATCACCGGGACCGGGCACGACCCGGCCGAGCCGCTGCCCGGCGGCGAGACCGTCCGCGGGGATCGTGTGGCCGGGGATCGTGTGGTCGGCGCCCGGACCGCGTCGTGAACGCACCCGTACAGCCCGCGCGCCTGGCCGCACCCGATCCCGGGTGGACCGTACGCGCGGACGTCATCGTGGTCGGCTCCGGGGTGGCGGGCCTGACCGTCGCGCTGCGCGCGCGCCGTGCGGGCCGGGTGCTCCTGGTGACCAAGGCCCAGTTGGACGAGGGCTCCACGCGCTGGGCGCAGGGCGGGATAGCCGCCGCGCTCGGCGAGGGCGACACCCCCGAACAGCACCTGCGGGACACCCTCGTCGCGGGCGCCGGGTTGTGCGCCGAGGACGCGGTCCGGGTCCTGGTCGGCGAGGGCCCGGACGCGGTACGCCGACTGATCGCCACCGGCGCCGAGTTCGACCGCGGCCCGGACGGCGACGTGCTGCTCACCCGCGAGGGCGGGCACCTGCGCAATCGGATCGCGCACGCGGGCGGGGACGCGACGGGCGCGGAGATATCGCGGGCGCTGGTCGCGGCGGTGCGGGCCACGCCCGACATCGAGGTGATCGAGAACGCGCTCGTGCTCGACCTGCTCAAGGACGCGTCGGGGCGTGCCTGCGGAGTCACGCTGCACGTGATGGGCGAGGGCGCGCGGGACGGGGTCGGCGCCGCGGTGGGGCGCGCCGTCGTGCTCGCCACCGGCGGCATGGGCCAGGTGTTCTCCTCCACCACGAACCCCTCGGTGTCCACGGGCGACGGGGTCGCGCTCGCGCTGCGCGGCGGGGCCGAGGTCACCGACCTGGAGTTCGTCCAGTTCCATCCGACCGTGTTGTGGCTGGGCGCGGGCGCCGAGGGGCAACAACCGCTGGTCTCCGAGGCGGTCCGCGGCGAGGGCGCGCATCTCGTGGACGCGGCGGGGGTCCGGTTCATGACGGACCGTCATCCGCTCGGCGAGCTGGCCCCGCGCGACATCGTGGCCAAGGGCATCGTGCGCCGGATGGCCGAGACCGGCGCCGAGCACATGTACCTGGACGGTCGGCACTTCGGCGCGGAGATGTGGAAGCACCGCTTCCCGACCATCCTGGCCGCGTGCCGCGCGCACGGCATCGACCCGGTGACCGAGCCGATCCCGGTCGCGCCCGCCGCGCACCACGCCAGTGGCGGGGTGCGTACCGACCTGCACGGCCGGACCAGCGTGCCGGGGTTGTACGCGTGCGGGGAGGTGGCCTGCACCGGCGTGCACGGCGCCAACCGGCTCGCGTCCAATTCGCTTCTGGAGGGCCTGGTCTTCGCCGAGCGGATCGCCGCCGATCTGGCCCGGGACATGCCGCCGTTCGCCGAGCCGGTCGCGCCGAAGGGACCTGCCGGGCTGATCGGCGAGGCGGTCCGGCTGCCGCTGCAACGCGCGATGAGCGCGGGCGCCGGCGTACTGCGCCACGCCGGCGGACTGGCCGCCACCGAGGCCGAGTTGACCACGTTGGCCGGTCGTACCAGTACCGATCCGTGCACGCAGACCTGGGAGACCACCAACCTGCACCTGGTCGCGAGCGTGCTCACCCGCGCCGCGCTGCTTCGCGAGGAGACGCGCGGCTGCCACTGGCGCGAGGACCGTCCGGACCTCGACGACGCCCGGTGGCGCGGCAACCTCGTCACGTCCCTGCGCGACGGCGCCGTCCAGGTCGCCTACCAGGCCCACGAACCCAAGGAGTCGACCGCGTGAGCACCGTCCAGCTGTCCGCCGATCTCACCGCGCGCCTGGCCGAGGCCGGGCTCGACCCGCTTGCCGTCGCGGCGCTCGCGAGCGCCGCCGTGGCCGAGGACCTCGACGGGGGTGTGGACGTCACCTCGGTGGCCACCGTCCCCGACCACGCCCGCGGGTACGCCGAGTACACCGCGCGCGCGGCGGGCGTGGTGGCCGGTGTCCCGGTCGCCGAGGCCGTCCTGGAACTGGTCTGCGGCGCCGACCTGGTGGTCACCCGACACGTGCCCGACGGCGCCGCGGTGCCGCCGGGCACGGTGTTGTTCGGCGCCGAGGCGAGCACCCGCGCGCTGCTCACCGCCGAGCGGGTGTCGCTCAATCTGCTGTCCCGGCTCTCCGGCGTGGCCACCTTGACCCGGGCCTGGGTCGACACGATCGAGGGCACCGGCGCCTCGGTGCGCGACACCCGCAAGACCACGCCGGGGCTGCGCGCCCTGGAGAAGTACGCGGTGCGCTGCGGCGGCGGGGTCAACCACCGGATGTCGCTGTCCGACGCGGCGATGGTCAAGGACAACCACGTGGTGGCGGCGGGCGGCGTCGCGGCGGCGTTCAAGGCGGTCCGGGCAGCCTTCCCGGACGTGCCGGTCGAGGTCGAGGTGGACCACCTCGAACAGATCCCGCCGGTCCTGGAGGCGGGCGCCGACCTGATCCTGCTGGACAACATGACTCCCCGTCAGCTGCGCGAGGCGGTCGTCCTGGTGGCCGGTCGGGCCCGGTTGGAGGCCAGCGGTGGCCTCACCCTGGAGAGCGCCCGCGAGGTCGCCGAGACCGGCGTCGACTACCTCGCGGTCGGCGCGCTCACCCACTCCGCGCCGATTCTGGACATCGGCGTGGATCTGCGCGCCTGAGCGACCGGTACCGTTCACCGGATCAGCCCGCCACGTCCCGCCACCCTCCCGAAGCCGCGCTCCGTCCCCCACGGCCCGAGCCAGAACACCAAGGACGCCCACGATGTTGCTCACCATCGACGTCGGTAACTCGCATACCGTGCTCGGCCTGTTCGACGGTGACGAGATCGTCGAGCACTGGCGCATCTCGACCGAGGCCCGGCGGACCGCCGACGAACTCGCGGTCGTCCTCGCGGGGTTGCTCGGCCAACACCCGCTGATCGGTGCCGAGGGCATCGACGGCATCGCGATCTGTTCCACGGTGCCGTCCGTGCTGCACGAGATGCGCGACATGGTGCGGCGCTACTACGGGGACATCCCCACGGTCGTGGTCGAACCCGGGGTCAAGACCGGGGTGCCGGTGCTGATGGACAACCCCAAGGAGGTCGGCACCGACCGGATCATCAACGCGCTCGCGGCGGTCAAGCTCTACGGCGGGCCGTGCGTGGTGGTCGACTTCGGCACCGCGACCACGTTCGACGCGGTCAGCACGAAGGGCGAGTACGTCGGCGGCGCGATCGCCCCCGGCATCGAGATCTCGGTGGACGCGCTCGGCGCGCGCGGCGCGCAGCTGCGCAAGATCGAGCTGATGCGTCCGCGCAGCGTGATCGGCAAGAGCACGGTCGAGGCGATGCAGGCCGGGATCCTGTACGGCTTCGCCGGGCAGGTGGACGGCGTGGTCAAGCGGATGGCGGCCGAACTGTCCCCGGACGACCCGGACGCGGTCACCGTGGTGGCCACCGGCGGACTCGCCACGCTGGTCCTGGGGGAGGCGTCGGTGATCGACGTACACGAGCCGTGGTTGACCCTGATCGGACTGCGGATGGTCTACGAGCGCAACGCGGCGGTCTGATCGCGGCCGGCTCGGGTCGGAAAACACAAGTAACAAATAAGCCGGATTGTCCGGCTCGCGGCATACAGTGCGTGGTATGCCGACGCCACATGGTGACCAGGGGATGGCCTTCAGCGCGCACGAGGTGCGGGTGCTGCGTCGGGCGCTGACCGTCGCGCTGCGCGGCGGCCCCGACTCGGTCGACTTCTGGCTGCTCGGCCGGGCGATCGCCGAGGCACACGACGAGCGGGAGCGGCTGCGCACCTTCATGGCGGCCGAACTACGGCGCTATCGCGCCGCGTTGCCCGGGAGCGCGGCCGGTTTCCTGTCCTGCCTGCGCACCGCGGTGGACGAGGCCGCGCACATCCCCTCGGCCGAGGACCTGGCCGCCCTGCGCACGGCCGTCGACCTCCCCTGCGGCGCCCGGGAGCGAGCAAGCCGCGCCGCACTGCTGCGCCGCTGCACCCGGCTGGCGGAGGCGGCCCTCGAACAACGCCTGACCGCAAGAGCCCACCACCGAGCCACCAGGGCATCCGGACCCGACCCCCTGGACATCCTCATCCCGGGCCGCCCGCGCATCGCCCGCACCCCCCAACCCCGCCCAACCCAGCCCGAGTTCACCCCGAACCCCACCACCCGCACACCCGCGCTCACGCCCGGGTCCACCCGCACGCCGCCCGCGACCAGGCCGGACCCGCAACACACCACCCACCACAAGCACCAGGCCCCCACCCCCCTGGAGCCCGCCAAAGCCCTCACACCCGCCGTCCCCAAGGCTCCCGAGCCCAGGACCCCCGAAGCCCTCGAACCCGAAGTCGCCGAACCCGAGGTCCGCGCGGCCCCCAAGTCGGAGACCCTCAAGCCCAAGACCCTCGCCCCCGAGGCGCCCGAAGCCCCCGAGCCCAAGCCCGCCGATCCCGCAGCGAAAGCCCCCGACCCCGAAGCCCCCCGAATCGATTCCGCACCCCACGAACAAGAACCCACATCCGCCGACGCCACACCCCCCGACGCGAGCCCGTCGCCGGAACCCCTCTCCCCGGTAATCCCCCACCGCCGCCAAGGCCGCGCCCTGGGCCAACTCCCCACCCCGGAAATCCTCCAGACCGGCACCGGCTGACCCCGAGCACGCCCCGATACCTCACGGCGGCGCCGACCGTGCCCGAGCAGGCGTCCGCGCCGCCGGTGTCGAGCCCGGACGCCTCGATGGATTCCGGTTCGAGGCGCGGAGACGGGATGGGTAGCCTTGTGCCGTGACCGAGCAGAGCGCAGCGCAGCCGCAGATCGACGACCTTCCCGAGCAGATGCGGGTTCGCCGCGACAAGCTCGATCGGCTTCGGGCCGAGGGGACCGACCCGTATCCGGTCGGATTCCCTCGCAGTACCACGGTCGGTGCCCTGCGCGCCGAGTTCGACGGTCTCGACGCCGATGTGGAGACCGGGCGGCGGGTCGGCATCACCGGCCGGGTCGTGCTCTACCGCACCGGCGGCAAGTTGTGCTTCGCCACGCTGCGCGACGGCGACGGCGACATCCAGGTGATGGTCTCGCTGGACGGGGTCGGCGCCGAGTCGCTGGCCGCCTGGAAGAGTGATGTCGACCTGGGCGACCATGTCGGCGTCGAGGGCCAGGTGATCACCTCCCGCCGCGGCGAGCTGTCGATCATGGTCGACTCGTGGGCGATCACCTCCAAGTGCCTGCGGCCGCTGCCGGACAAGCACAAGGGCCTGACCGACCCCGAGGCCCGGGTCCGCCAGCGCTACGTCGACCTGATCGTCAACGACGAGTCGCGCGCGATGTTGCGCACCCGCAGCCGGATCGTCCGCGCCATCCGCGAATGGTTCGACGCCAGGGACTTCCTGGAGGTCGAGACGCCGATGTTGCAGCCGGTGCACGGCGGCGCCACCGCGCGGCCGTTCGTCACCCACATCAATGCGTACGACATGGACCTCTACCTGCGCATCGCGCCCGAGCTCTACCTCAAGCGCCTGGTCGTCGGCGGTGCCGAGAAGGTCTTCGAGATCAACCGCAACTTCCGCAACGAGGGCGCGGACTCGACGCACAACCCCGAGTTCACCATGCTCGAGGCCTACGAGGCGTACGGCGACTACAACACCGTGGCCACCCTCACCCGCGAGGTCTACCAGCACGTCGCGCAGACCGTGTTCGGCTCGCAGATCTTCCGGCACGGCGACCGCGAGGTGGACATCTCCGGCGACTGGCGCGAGATCACCGTCTACGGCTCGGTCTCCGAGGCCGTCGGCGAGGAGGTCACCCCCGAGACCCCGCTCGAGACCGTACGCAAGCTCGCCGACGCCCGCGAGATCGAGTACGACAAGGCCTGGGGTCAGGGCAAGCTGGTCCAGGAGATCTTCGAGGCGCTGGTCGAGCACACGCTGATCGAGCCGACCTTCGTCCGCGACTATCCGATCGAGACGTCGCCGCTGACCCGCCAGCACCGCAGCGCGTCGGGCGTCGCGGAGAAGTGGGACCTGATCGGCTTCGGCATGGAACTGGGCACCGGCTACTCGGAGTTGGTCGACCCGGTCGAGCAGCGCCGGCGGCTCACCGAGCAGTCCTTGCTCGCGGCCGGCGGTGACGTCGAGGCCATGCGGATCGACGAGGACTTCCTGCGCGCGCTGGAGTTCGCGATGCCGCCGAGCGGCGGCGTGGGCATGGGCATCGACCGGATGATCATGGCCTTCACCGGGCGCGGCATCCGCGAGACGATCCTGTTCCCGCTGGTGAAGCCGACCACCGACTGACCCGCCGAACGCAGTACGGGAGCCCCCTCGGTGACGGATCGTCGCCCCCGAGGGGGCTCCTGCCGCATTTCCGGGCGCGTCACCCGTTCGTACGCATAAGGTCGGCCGCATGGAAGCAGCCCCCGATCTGCGGATCTGCGTCGCCGGCGATTCGTTCGTCCAAGGCGTCGGCGACCTCTCCGGCGGCGGATGGGTCGGCCGTCTGGCGGCCGAGTCCCGTCGCCGGGGCCGGCAGTTGACCGCGTACAACCTGGGCGTGCGGCTGGAGACCTCGGCCGACGTCGCCGAGCGCTGGTACGGCGAGGCCGTCCCGCGCCTGCGGCACGCCGACGGCACCGGCATGGTCTTCGCGTTCGGCGTCAACGACCTCGCGCTCGACCACGGCCGGCCGCGGGTACGGCTCGCGGACAGTGTGGCCAACCTCGACGCGATACTGGACACCGCCACCGGCGCCCGCTGGACCTGCCTGGTCGTCGGCCCGCCGCCGGTACCCGATGCGGCGAGCGCGGAGGACGCGCTGACGCTGGAGGAGGCGTACGCCAAGACGTGCGCCGCACGGGGCGTCCCGTTCGTACCCGTCCAGCGCGCACTGAGCGAGGATCCCGAGTGGTGGGCGGCGATCGAGGCGTACGGCGACGGAGCGCACTGCGACCCGGTCGGCTACGCCAAGCTCGCCGCGCTGATCGCCGAGGGCGGCTGGTGGGACTGGCTGGACTCGCTGACCGTCAGGGCGTGACGCCCTTGCCGACCAGCCACGTGTTCGGGTCGGTGGCCGCGCCGCCGCCGGGGTGTACCTCGAAGTGCAGGTGCGGGCCGGTCGAGTTGCCGGTCGTACCGACGTAGCCGATCACCTCGCCGGCCGCGACCGCGCCGCCGGTCCGGGCGAACCGCGACTGGTGGCAGTACCAGGTCTGGGTGCCGTCGGAGTGGGTGATCACGATCCGGTTGCCGAACGCGCCCGCCGGGCCGGCCGAGGTTATCGTGCCCGCCGCTGCGGCCTTGATCGGCGTACCGGAGCCGGTCGCGAAGTCCAGGCCGGTGTGCGTGCTCGCCCAGCGCGCGCCGCTGTTGCCGAACCGGCCGGTCAGCGTGTAGTCGGAGGTCGGCAACACCCAACTCGCGGCGGCCCGGGCCGCCGCGGCCTGCCGCTCGGCCTCCTGCGCCTCCCGGGCCTGCTCGGCCGCCCGGACCCGCTCCGCCTCCCGCGCGGCGTCCGCCTCCCGCGCCGCCTGCCCGGCGTCGAGCACCGCCCGCTCGTGCGAACGAGCGGCCACATCCGCACCACGGTCGGCGAGCCGCGCCGCGTCCGCCGGATCCGCGCTCGCCGCCCGGTCCAGCGTCGACTCCGCTCCCGAGACCTGGACGCCGGCGGTGACCGCGACGGCGAGCAGCGCGAGGCCCGAGACCACGGTGACCGGCCGGCTCGGGCGCAGCTTGCGCAGCCGCGAGCGGCGGTCGGTGGGCGTGGGCGGAACTGCGGGGGAGTGCGGCACGAATACCTCGGGGTGTCGACGACGGGGCCGTGCTCAGTGGTAACAATCCGCCGTGAATCGACCAAGTCGTGACGGATCGGACACTACGTCCCCGCGTAGTAGTCGATCCCGGCCCCGATCCGGCCCCGCGCCTCGGACCGACCCGCGGCCCACCGTCGACAGGGTCGAAGGACCCGGTTTCCGGGACGACAAAATCGGACGAAACTACATCTACGATGCCGCGTAGGAGATGGTCCGGCCGACGTGACGCAGCTCACGGCACGACGAGGTTTTGCGAGGGTCCGACATGAAACGGCTCGGCGAGCTCGAAGCCCAGGTGATGCTCCGCGTCTGGCAGCGCAACAGCCCGTCCTCGGTACGCGACGTGCAGGCGGCGCTGCGGCCGGATCGGGAGCCCGCGTATACGACCGTGATGACCGTGCTCGACAAACTCTTCCGCAAGGGCCTGCTGCGCCGACGGATGGTCGGACGGGCCTATCTCTACGAAGCGGTGCGCTCGCGCGACGCCTATACCGCGGAGTTGATGCGCGCCGACTGGGCGGCCGGCGACAGTCGGGCCGGTGCTCTCGTGCACTTCGTCGAGGGCATGACGCCCGAACAACTCGACGCGTTGCGCGACGCACTGCGCGTCGCGCTGCCCGAAGCCACGACCTAGCCGGCGCCGCGCATGAACGCTTCGCCAATTCGTTCGGTGCGCCCCGAAGCACTCCGAAGCACTCCGCAGCGCGACTCTGCGTAATCGCATTAATGATCTACGTAAGAAAAGCGGACTTCCGCGCCGTGGAACGGAAAGCGGGCCGACGCGATGCGAGCGAAAACCCGGGTGGGCCGTGTCGTCGCGGTGGCCACCGTCGGGCCGACCGCACCTCGTCCGTCCCGCCTCCCACCAGGCGGCTCCGCTCGCCTCGCCGCCCGCCACACCTTCGACGCCGAGGCGAAGTCCGCGGTCGTGCGAAACACCGTGCCCGCCGGCGGGAAATCGCCGGCCGCGAAGCCGGCGCAGGGGGAATTCGACACCACGACCGGACCGTGGAAGACCGGCCGGATCACAAGGCCGGAACCGAGGTCACCCCGATTCTGCCGCTCCGGGTGCCGCGGGATGCCGCCGGATCCGAGATGACCGCCCGGTCGAGTTTCCTCGGCACGCCGGGCGCGAAGCCGGTGATCGGCAACGTATGTACCGATGTACCGACGATGCCGAGGTGGCGTGCGCGAGCACGCGGGTGGCCGAATCCGGGACCCGGGAATGACCGGGGGAATCCGTCCATATCAGACCCGATCACTCCACAACACACGGCCGCGACCAGCGGTATCCGGGTCGGATGTATGAAGAACGTCCGGTCCGGGCGACGGGAAACCGCACCCGGGACCATGCTCGTCGAGCCGGCTGTTTCCACGGCCCACAGGGCAGATCGGTGGTAAACGGGGCGGAGCGGCGACGGCTATCGTGATCGCGATAGCGTCAGCGCATGGAAGTGACGATCCGACGTGCCAGAACGTCCGATGTGCGGGCCATTCGACGCCTTGTGGACGGGTACGTGGGGCTGCGTATCCTGCTCGACAAACCCACGGTCACCCTCTTCGAGGATGTACAGGAGTTTTGGGTCGCCGAGCGGGACACCGACAGCGAGGTGGTCGCCTGCGGCGCGCTGCACGTGATGTGGGAAGACCTCGCCGAGGTGCGCACTCTCGCGGTGGATCCGGCGTGTCGCGGACACGGACTGGGCCGGTTGTTGCTCGGCAAACTCCTGGAGACCGCGCGTTGGCTCGGCGTTCGACGGATATTCTGCCTGACCTTCGAGGTCGACTTCTTCGCGAAGCACGGCTTCGTCGAGATCGAGGAGACCCCGATCGACGGCGATGTCTACAGTGAACTGATGCGTTCGTACGACGAGGGCGTCGCCGAGTTTTTGGATCTGGAACGCGTCAAACCCAACACCCTTGGCAACACGCGGATGCTGCTCCATCTCTGGCAGTGATCTCCATCCGCGTAGACCGACCCCGGTGTGGCGGAGATCGCGCCCCGCGCCGGGGAACCTCTTGACCCTTGTTGCCCATGACGGTGTGGTGTGCGGTGAAGTCGCAACCACAAACCCGGTAACGTATTGCCGACTCGACGGGTTCCGCGCGGGCGGGTTTGTATTTTCCCGCAGAAAGCGGTTTCCTTTTCTTGAGCTGGTTGTGAACCCTCCCGATGAAAGGGAATCCTGGTGGCACAGAAGGTCCAGATTCTTCTCGTTGACGACCTCGACGGCGGCAAGGCCGATGAGACGGTGACGTTCGCGCTCGACGGTGTCTCCTACGAGATCGACCTGAGCGCCACGCACGCAGAGCAGCTCCGCACGGCCCTGACGGCCTACGTCGAGGCCGGCCGCAAGACCGGTGGCCGGGTCGCCGCACGTCGCGGTGTCCGTCAGGTGGTCAAGGGTGGTGCCGCCGCCGGCGACACCGCCAAGATCCGCGCCTGGGCCAAGGAGAACGGCTACGACGTGAGCGAGCGCGGTCGCGTTCCGGGCAACATTCGCGACGCCTACGAGAAGGCCCACGCCTGATCGTCGACGCATCCGACGAGCGGCGCCCTCCCCCGAACGAACCGGGAGAGGGCGCCGCTCGTGTCGTTTCGCCGGTCGCGCGCGGCCCCGGCGGCCCGGTCGCGGGTCAGGCCGGCGCGGGCCGGTGGTGGGTCAGCGGCCGCGGCCGAGTCGCCCGGGGTGCGGGGAACAGCCGCACATGCTGGCACGCGTGCGCCAGCGTGCTCAGCAGCCGGGTGACGTCCGGGAAGCGCACGTCCACGTGCAGCACCGCGCCCAGGGCGGCGAGATCCCCGACCGGGCACACCCGCCCCGGGTCGACCGGGGGCCGCAGCCAGCGGGCGTGCTCCCACGAGCGCGGCCACGGCGCCCGCCACGTGGCCGGCCACGGGGACGGCGCGGCCACCGTGTCCCCCTCGCCGTACGCCCGCAGGTCCAGGTCCAGATCGGCCCAGTCCAGCCAGTCGAGCAGCGCGGGCAGGTCGCCGGCCACCCCGGGGGCGACCAGGAACTGGATCCGCCCCGTGCCGGTCGCGGCCACCGGACCGACCGGGAGCCCGAGCCGCTCGGCCCGGTCCAGGGCCCGCACCCCGGCCGCCCCGGGCACGTCCAGCACGTCGAACCGCACCCCCGCGGCCAGCCGCACCGAGGCGCCCGGGGTGTCCGCCCAATACGCCGACAACACCCGCGGCTCGGTGGTCGCGGCCCCGCTCGTGCCGGCCGCGGCGACCGGTCCCGGAACCACCGGCCAGCCCAGGGCCCGCGCGTACCAGAGGGCCTCGTCCAGCGGACCGGGTACGACGGGCGCCGATCGGGACGCGAAAACAAGCGTGGCTGCCATACCGTGTTCAACTCCGGGACGACAGCGAGGTTACGAAAGGTGACATGGCGAACGCGATGGGTGATCGAGCGCGAGGGTGGACCGGATCGGGCCGCCCCGGACCTCGACACGGTCGCCCGCACGCCGGTCGTGACCTGCCGGTATACAGAAGGTGTCGTCCGGGGTATGACCCGAACATGGAGGGGAGACGGGGAAGCGGGGGCGTCGGCGGTGACCGCGCCGGGTCCCATCGAGGCCGAAACCGGCGGTGGAAAATGCCGCGTTCGCTTCTGGCGTACTCGGAATCGGCCTCAGTACGTGGCCGGCGGGAACATCGTCTCGCACCATCGGGTTTGACTAGTTGTCCAATGCGGTCCACAACACGTGGGTCGCACGTCTTCACGGACGAATCGAGCGGTCCTGCGTGCAGGACTAGCATGCGGAAGGACAGGGAGGGGACCGTCCCCGATCTGCACGACCGCTCTGAGGAGCGATAACGATGTTCGAGAGGTTCACCGACCGCGCGCGGCGGGTTGTCGTCCTGGCTCAGGAGGAGGCCCGGATGCTCAACCACAACTACATCGGTACTGAGCACATCCTCCTCGGCCTCATCCACGAGGGTGAGGGCGTCGCTGCGAAGGCCCTGGAGAGCCTCGGCATCTCGCTTGAGGCAGTGCGTCAGCAGGTTGAGGAGATCATCGGGCAGGGTCAGCAGGCCCCGTCCGGTCACATCCCCTTCACGCCCCGTGCGAAGAAGGTCCTCGAGCTGTCGCTTCGCGAGGCGCTTCAGCTCGGCCACAACTACATCGGCACGGAGCACATCCTCCTGGGCCTGATCCGCGAGGGCGAGGGCGTCGCCGCCCAGGTCCTCGTGAAGCTCGGCGCCGACCTCAACCGGGTCCGCCAGCAGGTCATCCAGCTGCTCTCCGGCTACTCGAGCGGCAAGGAGTCCGCCACTCCGGGCGGCAGTGGCCAGGAAGGCACTCCGTCCACGTCCCTGGTGCTCGACCAGTTCGGGCGCAACCTGACCCAGGCGGCGCGCGAGGGCAAGCTCGACCCGGTGATCGGGCGCGAGAAGGAAATCGAGCGGGTCATGCAGGTGCTGTCCCGCCGCACCAAGAACAACCCCGTCCTGATCGGCGAGCCCGGCGTCGGCAAGACCGCCGTCGTCGAGGGCCTGGCCCAGGCGATCGTCAAGGGCGAGGTGCCCGAGACGCTCAAGGACAAGCAGCTCTACACGCTCGACCTCGGCGCGCTGGTCGCGGGTTCCCGCTACCGCGGCGACTTCGAGGAGCGGCTGAAGAAGGTGCTCAAGGAGATCCGCACCCGCGGCGACATCATCCTGTTCATCGACGAGCTGCACACGCTCGTCGGCGCGGGTGCCGCCGAGGGCGCGATCGACGCGGCGAGCATCCTCAAGCCGATGCTGGCGCGTGGTGAGCTGCAGACCATCGGTGCGACCACGCTCGACGAATACCGCAAGCACCTGGAGAAGGACGCGGCGCTCGAGCGCCGGTTCCAGCCCATCCAGGTCGCGGAACCGTCTCTGCCGCACACGATCGAGATCCTCAAGGGGTTGCGCGACCGCTACGAGGCGCACCACCGCGTGTCGATCACCGACCAGGCCCTGGTGGCCGCGGCGACGCTCGCGGACCGGTACATCTCCGACCGGTTCCTGCCGGACAAGGCGATCGACCTGATCGACGAGGCCGGTTCGCGGATGCGCATCCGCCGGATGACCGCGCCGCCGGACCTGCGCGAATTCGACGAGAAGATCGCCAACGTGCGTCGGGACAAGGAGTCCGCGATCGACGCGCAGGACTTCGAGAAGGCCGCGTCCCTGCGCGACAGCGAGAAGAAGCTGCTCGCCGACAAGGCGAAGCGGGAGAAGGAGTGGAAGGCCGGCGACATGGACGTCGTGGCCGAGGTGGACGAGGAACTGATCGCAGAGGTCCTGTCCACGGCCACGGGCATCCCGGTCTTCAAGCTGACCGAGGAGGAGTCGGCTCGGCTGCTCCGCATGGAGGACGAGCTGCACAAGCGGGTCATCGGCCAGAAGGACGCCATCAAGGCGCTCTCCCAGGCCATCCGGCGCACCCGCGCCGGGCTCAAGGACCCGAAGCGTCCCGGTGGTTCGTTCATCTTCGCCGGCCCGTCCGGCGTCGGTAAGACCGAGCTGTCGAAGACGCTCGCCGAGTTCCTCTTCGGCGACGAGGACGCGCTCATCCAACTGGACATGAGCGAGTTCTCGGAGAAGCACACGGTCTCCCGGCTGTTCGGTTCCCCGCCCGGATATGTGGGTTACGAAGAGGGTGGCCAGCTCACCGAGAAGGTGCGCCGCAAGCCTTTCTCGGTCGTGCTGTTCGACGAGGTCGAGAAGGCCCACCCGGACATCTTCAACTCGCTGCTGCAGATTCTGGAGGACGGTCGACTGACCGATTCCCAGGGTCGGGTGGTGGACTTCAAGAACACCGTCATCATCATGACGACCAACCTCGGCACGCGGGACATCTCGAAGGGCTTCGGCCTCGGTTTCTCCGGTTCGTCCGACGTCAAGACCGGTTACGACCGGATGAAGGCGAAGGTCAACGAAGAGCTGAAGCAGCACTTCCGGCCCGAGTTCCTCAACCGTGTCGACGACACGATCGTCTTCCACCAGCTTTCCGAGGAAGACATCATCCAGATCGTCGACCTGATGATCGCCAAGGTGGACGAGCGGCTGCGCGACCGGGACATGGGCATCGAGCTCCGGCCGGCCGCCAAGGCCCTGCTCGCCAAGCGGGGCTACGACCCGCTGCTCGGCGCCCGTCCGCTGCGGCGGACGATCCAGCGTCAGATCGAGGACAACCTCTCCGAGAAGATCCTCTACGGCGAGCTGCGCTCCGGGTCGATCATCGTGGTCGACACCGAGGGTGAGGGCAAGGAAGAGAACTTCACCTTCGAGGGCATGGAGAAGGCCCCGCTGCCGGACGCACCGCCGATCGAGGCGACCGGCTCGGGCCCGAACCTGAGCAAGGAGTAGTCGAGTCCGCAGGACCCGACAAGGGGCCGCCCCCGGGAGACACTTCCCGGGGGCGGCCCCTTTTTCGCTTGGCCCGGCCTTCGGCCGGCCTCGTCACGGCCGGCCCGGCGGGCGGGCTCAGTGCACGCCGTCGTGCACCTGTCGACCGGCCGCGCTCGCGTCGCCGGTCCGGGCGGGCCCCGACCCGGCGGGCTCCGGGGCCGACTCGCGCAGGCCCACCCGCTCGTGCAGGCGGCGCAACGGACCCGGGGCGTACCACGCATGCCGGCCCAGGACGCGCATCGCGGCGGGAACCAGGACGCCGCGGACCAGGGTCGCGTCCAGGAGGATCGCCAGCGCGGCGCCGAAGCCGAACAGTTGGAGGAAGCTCACGGTGCTGGTCAGGAACGCCACGAAGGTCACCGCGAGCAGCGCGGCGGCGGTGGTGACGATCCGCCCGGTGCGCCCCAACCCCTGCCGGACCGCGTCCGCGTCGGACGCGCCGGCGTCGTGCAGCTCCTTGATCCGACTGGTCACGAACACCTCGTAGTCCATGGACAGGGCGAACGCGATGCAGAACAGCAGCACGGTCATCGAGGTGTCCATCGGCAGCGGGGTGAAGCCCAGCAGGCTCGACAGATGCCCGTCCTGGAAGACCCACACGGTGATGCCGACCGCGGCCGTGATGCTGATCCCGTTCAGGAGCAGTGCGCGCAGCGGTTGCAGGACGCTCCCGGTGAACAGGAACAGCAGGACGAACGTACTGAGCACGATCAGCCCGAAGGCCAACGGCAGCCGGTCGCCGATCGAGGTCTTGGTGTCCACGAGCCGGGCGTCGGTGCCGCCGACCAGGGCCTCGGTCCGATCCGGCGCGGGGACTGCGCGGACGTCGTGGACCAGGTTCTGGGCGGCGTCCGACTTGGCGGGCAGCGTGGTGATCACCGACAGCAGGCGCGCGTTCGGCCGGATCCGGTCGGGGCCGGCGGTGTCCACCCGGGTCACCCCGGGCAGTGCGGCGAGCCGGGCGGCGTACGCGTCCGGTTGGACCTGGGCGCCGGCGCCGAGCAGCACCACGTCCAGCGAGCGGGTGTCGTCGAGGCTGTAGTCCGCGCGCAGCGTGTCGCCGACCTGGCGGGCCTCGGTACTGGTCGGCAGGACCCGCTCGTCGGGGGTGCCGAACGTGACCCCGAGCAGCGGCGACGCGGCCAGCAACAGCACCGCGACCACGGGCAGCGCGGTGAGCGCGGGCCGGCGGGTGACGAAGCCGGCGAGCCGGGACCAGACCGGCGCCTCGGCGCCCTGGACACCCTTGACGCCGCGGATGCGCAGCGACTCGACGCGCGGGCCGAGCACGGTCAGCAGCGCGGGCGCGATGATCAGCGCGGCGAGCGCGGAAACGAGCACCACGCCGATGCCCGCGTAGGCGAACGAGCGCAGGAAGTACTGCGGGAACACCAGCAGCACGGCGAGCGCGGCGGCCACCGTCGCGGCGGAGAACAGGATCGTGCGCCCGGCGGTACGCAGGGTGCCGACCACCGCGTCGTGCAGGTCGTGCCCGGCGTGCAGCAGCTCGCGATGGCGGGCCACGATCAGCAGCGCGTAGTCGATCGCCAGGCCCAGACCGAGCGCGGTGGTCAGGTTGATCGAGAAGATCGACACGTCGGTGAGGCTGCCCAGGACGAACAGTTCGGCGAAGGTGCCCATGATCGCGATGAAGCCGATCACCAGCGGGACCAGGGCGGCGATCAGGCTGCCGAACGCGAGCACGAGCAGCAGCAGGGTCAGCGGTACGGCGATGGCCTCGGCGATCGCCAGACTCTTGCCGACCTGGCCGGTGATCGCCGGGCCGATCGAGGCGTCGCCGCCGATCCGTACCTTCAGCGGGCTGTCCGCGGGCAACTTCGCCCCCCGCGGCAGTTCGCTGATGTCGTCCTTGACCGAATGGGCCACGAGCAGCGCGCCGCGCCCGCCGTCCGCCTTCAGCCCGGGCGCGTCGGTGGTCCAGTAGGAGGCGACCTGGTCGAAGCCCGGTGCGGCCGCGAGGGCCGCGGTCAACCGGCGTCCGGCGTCCGCGATCGCCGGGGTGTCGACGTTCGAGCCGTCCTTGGCCCGGATCTCGATCACCAGGTTGGGGCGGCCTCCGAAGGTGTGCTTGAGCTGGTCCTGGGCCCGGCTCGAGGCCGAATTCGGTGCGTCGAAACCACCCGACTGGAGCTTGCCGAAGGCTCCGAGGCCCACCCCGGCCGAGCCGAGCAACAACAACACGCCGACCACGAGCACGGTGCGCGCCCGGCGGAATACGAGATCCCCCAGTCGTTCGAGCATGATCATCGACCTTCCGAGCGGTCCGTGGGGAACGGAGATGGCGGAGCCGAACACACGATGTTGACGCCGATAACAATGTTGGCATTGATAACTTGGCATCCAATGTGCGCAGTGTCAACATGGGCCTGTACCGAACGGAGAACCATGGCGAGCGAACAACCCGCCGGCCCCTCGGGCCGCCGCGGATACCACCACGGCGACCTGCGCAACGCGCTCATCCAGGCCGCGGTGGAGCGGGCCCGGGCGGGCGGACCGCAGGCGATCGTGCTGCGCGAGGTCGCGCGCGCGACGGGGGTGTCCTCCACCGCCGCCTACCGGCACTTCGCCAATCACCACGAGCTGGTCGAGGCGGTCAAGGAGCACGGCCTGTCCCTGATGGCCGCCGCGATGCGGGCCGAGATCGCCGCGGGTGAGCCCTGTCCGGATCCGGGCGACGAGGCGCTGCGCAGGCTGCGCGCCTCGGGGATCGGCTACGTGCGCTTCGCGTTCGCCGAGCCCGGCCTGTTCCGGACCGCCTTTTGCATCGGTGCCGACGCGGCGGAGGGCGAACCGATGTTGATCGGCCGACGGCAGGCGGCAGCCGCGATCGGCGAGGAGGAGCGGCTGCCCGGCGTGCCGGGCGACTCCGAGGAGTCGTACGCGATGATGTCCCGCTCGCTGGACGACCTGGTGGCGTGCGGCCGGCTGCCCGCCGAGCGGCGCAAGTACTCGGACGTGGTGATGTGGTCCGCCGTACACGGCCTCAGCGTGCTGCTGCTGGATACCGACCTGGCCCGACTCCCGGACGAGATCAAGGCCGACATCGTCCACCGCGGCCTCGACGTGGCGCTGCGCGGCCTGTAGCACTCACCGCGGCGACGGCCCCGGGACGACGTCCCCCATTAGGTCCCGTCGACGGGCGTCGAGGGGTCGGTGCTCACAGGATCGAAGGCATGAGTGCCGACTTCGCAGCCAGGACCGCCATCGTCACCGGCGCCGCCTCCGGCATCGGCGCGGCCATCGCCAGGCGGCTCGCGGCCGACGGCGCCCATGTGGTGGTCGCCGACCTCGACGACGTCGGCGCGTCCCGGGTGGCCGCCGAGATCACCGAGGCCGGCGGCAGTGCGCGGGGGATGCGGGTGGACGTGGCCGAGCCGGAATCCTGCGCGGCGCTGGTGCGCGCGGCGGTCGAGGCGTTCGGCGGCCTGCACCTCGCGGTGAACAACGCGGGCATCACCGGCCCGCACGCGCACACCGGCGACTACCCGACGGACGGCTGGCGCCGGGTCATCGACATCAACCTCAGCGGTGTCTTCTACGGGATGCGCCACCAGATCCCGGCGATGCTGGCGGCCGGCGGCGGCGCGATCGTCAACATCGCCTCGATCCTGGGCTCGGTCGGCTTCCCGAACGCGGTCGGCTACGTCGCCGCCAAGCACGGCGTGCTGGGCCTGACCAAGACCGCCGCGATCGAGTACGCCCGGCACGGGATCCGGATCAACGCGGTCGGTCCGGGCTTCATCGAGACCCCGCTGCTCGCCGCATCCGACGCCGAGGCGCACGCCGCGCTGGCCCGGCTGCACCCGATGGGTCGGCTCGGCACCGTCGACGAGGTGGCCGACCCGGTGGCCTTCCTGCTCTCCGACCGGGCCTCGTTCATCACCGGCAGCTACCACCTGGTGGACGGCGGCTACACCGCGCCGTAGCCTCCCGCGTGGGATACCCCGGCCCGGTAATCCATCCGGTTGGCGAGTAATAGTCTGGCAAACGACGTCGCCGGCCCACCGTGCCACCCGAGCACCACCCATGTACCCACGTGGGGGCCGGTACGCCGGAAAGGGAGAAACCCATGAAGGCCGTCCAATACGTCGAGTTCGGCAAGCCGGTCGAGGTGCGGGAGATCCCCGCGCCCGAACCGGGTCCCGGCCAGGTGCTGCTGAAGGTCACCGCGGCCGGCGTCTGTCACTCCGACATCTTCGTGATGAGCCACCCGGTCGGCACGTTCGGTCCGGATGCCCCGCTCACCCTCGGCCACGAGGGCGCCGGTACGGTGGCTGCGCTCGGCGAGGGGGTCACCGGGCTCGAACTCGGCGACGCGGTCGTCGTCTACGGGCCGTGGGGCTGCGGCACCTGCCACGCCTGCGCGCAGGGCAAGGAGAACTACTGCGCCCGCGCCGCCGAACTGGGCATCCGCCCACCCGGCCTGGGCGCCCCCGGCGCGCTCGCCGACTACGTGCTCGTCGACGACCCGCGCCACCTGGTCCCGATCGGCGACCTGGACCCGGTGCGCACCGTCCCGCTCACCGACGCCGGGCTGACCCCGTATCACGCGATCAAGCGCTCCCTGGACAAGCTCCCCGCGGGCAGCACCGCCGTGGTCCTGGGCGTCGGCGGCCTCGGCCACATCGGCGTACAACTGCTGCGCGCGCTCTCCGCCGCGCAGGTGATCGCCCTCGACGTGAGCGAGGACAAGCTGGAGCTGGCCCGCGCCTCCGGTGCCCATCTGGCGATCAAGTCGGACGCCAAGGCCGCCGACATCGTCCGCGAGGCCACCGACGGCCTCGGCGCCCAGCTCGTACTGGACTTCGCCGGCGTGCAACCCACCGTCGAACTGGCCGCGAAGTGCGCGGCCGTGGAGAGCGACCTGACCATCGTCGGCATCGGCGGCGGCACCCTCCCGGTCGGCTTCGGCCTGATCCCCTACGAGTGCTCGGTCAGCACGCCCTACTGGGGCTCGCGCGCCGAGCTGATCGAACTGATCGAACTGGCCCGACGCGGCGCGGTGAGCGCGCACGTCGAGCAGTTCCCGCTCGACCAGGCCCCGGACGTCTACGACCGGCTGCACCACGGCCGGATCAGCGGCCGCGCGGTACTCGTCCCGGGCGCCTGACCGGGCGCCCGAGGGCTCACGGAATACCTCGCCGGGGTATGCGGTTCTGCTGTTCGTCCGATGCCGCCCCGAGCATCGCGAAGGGAGCCACCGTGAAGCTGACCCTGGAGAACTACCGAGTGGCCGAGGCCCTGGTCGAATGGCGCGACCCACTGGGCGCACTGCGCCTGCTCGAACCGGCGCTGGAGGACGAGCGGGACAACGTGGCCGTCCAGCAACTCGCGGGCCGGGCGTACTACCTCTCGCTGCAACTGCGCCGGGCCGAGGCGACGCTGCGCCGGGTCGTCGAACTCGACCCGTGTGACGCGTGGGCCACCCACGCGCTCGGCCGCACCCTGGAGCGGGCCGGTCGCGGCGCCGAGGCGGCACCGTATCTGCGACTCGCCGCGGCGATGAACCCGGAGCCGGAATACGCCGCGGCGGCCGCGAGGTACGCCGACTGACGCTCACCCCGACGGGGCGGCGGACCGACGGTCCGCCGCCCCGTTCGGTTTCGCCCGGCCGAACGGCCAACTCGCCCAGGTCAGCGCGAGCAACAACTGGGCGGCCACATAGGTGGGCATCACCACCGCGTCCTGGCCCGGCAGCACGTGTACGTCCGCGATGCCCAGTGCGATCACCGCGTCCGAGCCCAGGAACAGCACACCGCCGAGCCCGGTGCGCCGACTCACCCCCGCCGCGCACACCGCCATCGCGGTCAGCAGCAGGCTGTACCCGAGCACCGGTACCAGCAGGCCGCCCAGGCCGCGCCACACCAGCACGATCAGCGCGCCCCACGCGAGCAGGTACGCCGCGGGCAGTCGCCGGGACAGGGCGATCCCCGCGCGCCGAAAGGCCAGCAGATAGCACACGTGCCCGACCCCGAACCCGGCCATCCCCACCATGAACGCCGCCCGGCTGTCCACGAGCAGCCCCACGTCGCCGACGAACCCGCCCACCAACGCGCCGATCGGCAGCCGCAGGTCGGCCGCGGCCTCGGGACGAACGGCCTGGTACACGAAGGCGATCAGCACCGGCATCAGCAGACTCTTGGTGACCCACCGGGGGCCGGCCACGTCGGTCGCGGCGAGCACCGTGTCCACGACGCCCAGGGTCAGATACGCGGTGAGCAGGGCCCGCGAACTCACCCGGCGGCCCGCACCGCGACCGGCTCGACCGCCGCCGGCCCCGGCTGCCAGCCGGGCCCGCGCAGCACTCGGCCGAACCGCTCCCGCCACGCGTGTGCGGCCCGGACGTCGCGGGCGATCGCCGCGTATTCGTGCAAGGCCACCCGCAGCGGGTTGTACGTCTCGATGTTCTTGGTGAGCCCGTAGTCCACCGGCTCGCTCTCCGGTTCGAAGCTGCGGAAGAGCCGGTCCCACAGGATCAGGATCCCGCCGTAGTTGCGGTCCAGGTAGCGCGGGTTCGAGCCGTGGTGGACGCGGTGGTGCGACGGTGTGTTGAAGACGTACTCGATCGGCGGCCAGAGCCTGTCGATCCGCTCGGTGTGGATCCAGAACTGGTAGAGCAGATTGATCGAGAAGGACGTGACCACCATCGTGAGTGGGAAACCGAGCAGCAACATCGGCCCGATGAAGACGATGTGGTGTGCCCCGGTCCAGGTCTGCCGCAGCGCGGTGGAGAGGTTGTAGTGCCGGCTGGAGTGGTGCACGACATGGCTGGCCCACAACAGCCGGACCTCGTGCCCGGCCCGATGCTCCCAGTAGTAGAAGAAGTCGACCCCGACGATCACCAGGACCCATGCCCACCACGTGTGGCCGAGTCGCAGCGGGGTCAGCTCGTGCAGCCCGTCCCAGGCCCACACGGTCAGCAGCCCCCAGCCGAGCCCGGCCGCGATGCTGCCCAGGCCCATGGCCAGGCTCGTCGCGGTGTCCTTCACCGCGTACCCGCGCTCGCCGTCGTCGGGGGCGAATCGATACGACACCCACTCGACGACCAGGAGGAGGGTGAAGGCCGGAATGGCGAACACCGTGAGGTCCATGCCCCGGACCCTACTGGCGGGTAACGCCGGGTGGAAGGGGTGTTTTCCCGCGAATTCGCCGGGCGCCGGGCAAAGCACGGGCGAAGCCCCCGACCGCCGCCGGAGGAACGCGCCGGGGGCGATCGGGGGCTTCGCGGGACGTGCGGCGAACGGGCCTACTTGTGCTTGTCCAGCCGTTCGCCCTTGCCGTCGAGGACCTGGACCCGGTCCCCCTCGTGCAGTTCGATCCGTTCGCGCCGGACCTCCTCGGTCACCCGCTGCTCCGCCTGCACCTTCTTGGCGACCAGCCGGATCCGCTCGACCGGGACGACCTCCTTGTGCACCACGACCCGTTCCGCGTGCAGCACGATCTCGTGCGCGTTCTCGCGCATGTCCGGGCCGTTGAGCGCGGCCTGCCGGTTGTTGTTGTCGATCGGCTCGCGGACGATCTCCCACTCCTCGTGCATCACCGGGACGACCTGGTCCACCCGCTCGGTCTCGATCACCTTGCGCAGCGCCGCGCGCCCGGCCTCGATCGTCTCCACGTGCACGTCGAGCCGCTCCTCGGAACGGGTCATCGCCTGGTCGGTGTCGGCCTCGGCGGCCATCCCCGCGGCCCGGGTGGTGCCCGAGCCGGCCGCGGCCGGGCGGATCGTGGTCGCGGACGCCATCCCGGCCCCGGTGTCCGTCGCCATGCTCGGCCGGGCCGGCCGGTCGGTCATGGTGCCTGCGGCCGGCGGCACGTCGCGCAACTCGGCACGGACCGGCGGGTCGTTGGTGCGCACCGACGGGTCGTGCTTGCCGGTCAGCTCCTCGAAGCCGTTGTCCGAGCCCGCGAGCTGGGACTTGGACAGGTCGCGGTGGCTGGTGCCGGCCGCCGCGCCGGCGGCGGCCGTACCGGCGAGCCCGGCGGCGGTGCCGCTCGTGGTGCCGGTCCCGGTGGTCTCGGTGCGGGTCATGCCGGTCGACGGCGTGACGCTGTAGTGGCGGTAGAGCCGGGCCTCCTCCTCCGGCGACAGGTGCTCGTCGGTGCCCAGACTCGGCGCCTCCTTGACCAGCTCCTTGTCGAACGGCACACGCAGGTCGTCGCCCTGCATGTCGGCCGGGCCCAGCGGCACGAAGCTCTCGCGCCCGCCGAACATGCCGGTCTTGACGGTGACCCACTCCGGCTCGCCGGTGCGGTCGTCCAGGTAGACCTGGCCGATGGTCCCGATCTTGCTGCCTTCGGAATCGACGACCTTGCGGCCGATCAGTTCCTGCGGGGTGACATTCGTCTTCACGAGCCAACGCTCCTGTTCCCGGCGTCGAGGCAGAGGTGCCGCGACATGGCGGTCGTCGTGTGGGAGCTCCGACCACCAGCAGACGGCGAATCGGCCGATGCGACAACCGGAGACGCTCGGGGCGGTGTCGGTCGGTTACCCGTCGCGGCGCTGTCAGCAGCGGGAATACGACCGGTGGTGGATTGTCCGCGGGCGCCGGGGATTCACCCGAGTGGGTGAGTGTGCGTCGGGTCGGCCCCGGCGTCGGCGGGGTGGGGGCGATCCGGCAGGATTTTTGCCGTGTGGGAGATAACCGAGCACGAGGAACTGGTGCGCCGCTGCGCCGGTGACCCGATGTGCGTATGGGCCGCGCAGGGGTTGCGCGGCGGGCGGCGGGCGTGGGCGAGTGCGGATCGGCGGGCCGCGGTGGTGGCCGGGGCGGACCTCTCCCGGCACGACCGGCTCGCGCTGTATGGGCCGCCGGACGCGTTGGTGCCGCTGGTGCGCGAGGTGTTGGCCGAAGTGGGGCCGAGCTACCGGCCGTTCGGCGCGCCGGAGCGGATCGCGGCGCTGGTGGCGGGGGTGCCGGGGCTGGTCGCGGCCGGTTCGTTCGGGTGGATGGACCTGGTGGCGGCTCGGGAGCCGGATTCGGTGCCGGGCCCGGCCCTGTGGTTGGCCGAGGACGCGGACCACGAGGTGGCGGCCCTGATCGAGGCCGGGTTCCCGTCGTCGTACGCCAAGCCGGGTGTGCCGGGCGTCGAGCGCTGGGCGGGGGTACGCGACGCCGACGGTACGTTGCTCGCGGTCGCGGCGCTGGCCTGGTCGGCGCCGAGCATCGGCTTCCTGGCCGGCGTCGGGGTGGCTCCGGCGGCGCGTGGGCGTGGGCTCGGTCGGGTGGTGTGCGCCTTCGTGCTGGCCGAGGCGCGGGCCCGGCACGGGGGTGCGGCGCTGATGGTCGACGAGTGGAACCACGCCGCGGTGCGGTTGTACGAGCGGCTGGGGATGGTATACCGGCCGGTCGAGGCCGCCGCATGCGAGTCGGCGGCGCGGGCCGGGGTGTCCGTACGGGCCGGTGGGGACGGGCGGCGTTTGTAGGCTCTCGGCATGACCACGACCATCCGCCCGGCCACCGCTCGGGATCTGCCGGGGCTGCTCGCGCTCTACGCCGAGCTCAACCCCGAGGACGGGCCGCTGCCGCTCGAGGACGCGCACCTGATCTGGGCGGACATCGCCACGCAGCGCGGCCGGACGGTGCTGGTCGCGGATCTGGACGGGGTGATCGTGGGCACCGTCGACTGCGCGGTGTTGCCCAATCTCACCCGGGGCGGGCGCTCGATCATGTTCGTGGAGAACGTCGTGGTGGCGGCGGCGCACCGGCGGCGCGGCATCGGTCGGCGACTGTTGGCCGCCGCCGCGACGACCGCGGCCGACGCGGGGTGCTACAAGGTGCAACTGCTCGCCGCGGACTCGACCGAGGCACACGACTTCTACCGGTCCTGCGGCTTCGACGCCCGGGCCGAGGGCTTCCGCCGCTACCTCGGCGCACCTCGGCGGTAGGACGCTTCGCCGGCCGATTGGTTCAGCGGCCGATTCGCCAGGGGCCGCCGGGGGAGCCGGCCGGGGGGTCGGTCGGGCCGTTGTGCAACCAGCCGGTGCCTCGACAGTGGGGGCAGCGGGTGCCCGCCCAGATCGTGGACACCTCGCGATGCCGGCTGCGATATACCCGGCCCGAGGTGTCCAGTCCGGTGCCCTGGCAGCCCATGCACCGGATCGCCTCACCCGGTGTGGGCTCGTCGTGCCGGGAGTCCTCCGTCACCGCGTCCCCCTTCGCTCTCGGTGAACCACGCGCGGCCGACCCGGATCGCGTTGCGTAGCCTCGGCGTGTACACCCAGTATTCGCCGCTCGGCGGCCGGGCGCCGGGATTCCGGGCAGATCGGTCGTCGCGGCGGGGCCGACGGGGTGCCGGCCCCGAGCCGGCTCGGCCCGGGCTCCGGTGGGTACGGCGGTGGGCATTGCAGTGCGTTCGTCCCCGGATTTCGTTACGTTGGAAAAGAATAATTTCGAATGTCGCGATGGTGCCCGTCGGGTCGAAACAGTTTTCGATCGAATTGCCAAGCGTTCGCCAAGGGTAATTCGGGGTGGCATTTCCCGGATAATATTATCGGGTCAATCGAGGTATGGAACGACAAGAGCTCGGGGGTACGACGATGGGCGTAGGAAGCGCCTTGGTAAAGGAAGATACGGTCGCCGAAACGGACGATGTCGATCCGGAAATGTCGCGCGGAAAACCGTGGTATCGGTTGGACGTGCGGACCGGATGGGCCCTCGCCGTCGTACTGCTCCCGGCCCTGCTGGTCGGTGTCGCCGCCTTCCGGCGGCGCTGGATCGGCGACGACGGATTGATCTTCGTCCGCGTCTCGCAGCAGATCCTGGACGGGAACGGGCCCAACTTCAACGTCGGCGAGCGGACCGAGGCGGCCACCTCGACGCTCTGGCCGTGGTTGTTGGCGCTGGTGGACGAGACGACCGGGATCGACCTGGTGACGCTCGCCGTCTACGGCTCGCTGGTCTGCGCGGTCGCGGGCCTGGCGATCGCCACCGCGGGCACTCGCCGGCTCTACGCCGACCTCCCGGGCGGTGGGTGGCCGTTGCCCGCCGGGGCGTTGGTGCTCGCGGCGCTGCCGCCGTTCTGGGACTTCGCCACCTCCGGTCTGGAGATGGGCCTGATCTTCGTCTGGCTGGGCACGAGTTGGTCGCTGCTGGTCCGGCTGGACCGGGACACCTCGTTCCGGCGCCAGGCGTGGACCTCGTTCGCGCTCGGCATGGGCGTGCTGGTGCGGCCCGATCTGGCGCTCGGCACGATCGTGTTCGCGGCGGCCGCGTGGCTGCTGCTGCGGCCCGAGCGCAAGCGGTTGGCCCTGCTCGCGCTGTTCGGCGGCCTGTTGCCGGTGCTCTACCAGATCTTCCGGATGGGCTACTACGGCGTATTGCTGCCCAACACGGCGATCGCCAAGGAGGGCACCAGGACCGACGTCGGCCGCGGCTGGAGCTACTTCGAGGACTACGCGAGTCCGTACAACATCTGGGCGCCGCTGCTGCTCACCGTGGTGGCGGTCGGTCTGCTGGCCGGCGTGGACCGCTCGGTCGGCGACTTCGAGCGCTACCGGATCCGGGTGCTGACCGCGACCGCGTTGGTCGCGGGCACCGTGCTGCTCGGTTATGTGATCGTGGTCGGCGGCGACTTCATGCACGCGCGGCTGTTGTTGCCGGGCACGTTCGCGTTCCTCCTGCCGGTGTTGGTGTTGCCGCGGCAACGGCTGTACGCGAGTACCGCGGCGGCGCTGGCCGTGTGGTCGGTGGTCTGCGCGGCCTCGATGCGGGTGCCGTACCAGGGTTTCGGGCCGAAGGACATCGAGGACACCCGGACCTGGTACGTCGCCTGGACCGGTGAGCCGAACCCGGTGACCGCGGCGTCCTACCGGGCCGCGTTCGTCAAGCGGCTGGAGGGCCTCGGCAGCGAATGGCGCAAGGATCTGGCCACGCCCGGGGCCCAGTTCGTCTACCTGACCTACTATCACGAGCCGGACAAGTTCTGGATGCTGAACTTCGACTTCCGCTCCGCGCCGCTCAAGTACCACGTCCCGGTCACCGACTCGGTCGTCTACGGCGCGCTCGGGCAGCCCGCGGCACTGGTGCCGACCTCGGGTCTGGCGATCGACATCTTCGGTCTGGCCAATCCGCTCGGCGCGCATCTCGAGCTCGACTATCGGACCCGATCGGGGCACGACAAGCTGACCTACATCGAATGGATTCTGGCCGACTTCACCGCTCCGGGCACCCGACTGGACCTGCGCAATGTCGATCCGGCCAAGGTCGAGGCGGCCCGTCGGGCATTGACCTGCGGCGGTATTCGCGAACTTCAGGAAGCGACGCGCCAACCGATGTCGGTATCGCGCTTCTGGAAGAACCTCATCGGCTCGGTGAAACGGAACTCGATGCGGATTCCGACGAATCCGATCGACGCGGAGAAGAAGTACTGCCACTGAGCGGACCGGCGGGCAGTCGGTACACGCCCGCCGCCAACGGCTCGACCAGACCGTCCGCCACCAGACCGTCCAGCGCCCGGGCGCGCTGGACCGGTTCGTCCCACACCGCGTCCAGCGCGGCCTGGTCGACCGGTTCGATGTTGTCCCGCAGGACGGCGAGCAGCCGGCCACGGACCTGGCGGTCGGTGCCCGCGTAGGTCTGGCCGCGCCGCGGCGGGCCCTGGTAGGCGGGCTTGCCCGCCAGGCGCCACGCGCACGACGCGGCGACCGGGCAGTCCGCACACCGGGGCGTCTTGGCAGTGCACACCAGCGCGCCCAGTTCCATGATCGCCACCGCCCAGGTCGCGGCCGTCGCGGCGGTCGCGGGGAGCAGCGTGGTCGCGGTGCGGCGCTCGGCCGGGGTGGTGGCCTGCGGCGGATACTCGACCGCGTCGATCGCCCGGCCGATCACCCGGCGCACATTGGTGTCGAGCACGATGTGCCGTTGGCCGAAGGCGAACGAGGCGATGGCGGCGGCGGTGTACTCGCCGACACCGGGCAGCGCGAGCAACTCCGCGTGGTCCGTGGGGACCTCGCCGTCGTGCCGTTCCACCATCGCGGTCGCCGCGCCGTGCAGGCGCAGCGCGCGGCGCGGGTAGCCGAGCCGGCCCCACATCCGGACCGCCTCGCCCGGTTCGTCGGCGGCCAGTGCGGCGGGCGTGGGCCAGCGCTCGAGCCAGGTCGCGTGCACCGGCAACACCCGGGCCACGGGCGTTTGTTGCAACATGAACTCGCTGACCACCACCGACCACGCGGACGCGTCGGGGGTTCGCCAGGGCAGATCGCGTTGATTGGCCGAGTACCAGTCGAGGATCGGCTCGTGCAGTGCGTGTGACATCTCGCCCAGAATCCTCGCACGTTACGGAAGGTCACTCGGCCGAGTGACGGGGGCTTCTGCCCGCAAATGCCGGAAAAGGCTTGCCACCAGGGCTTCTTCGGTCCCGACACGCCGAGAAAATCCAACGCTTCGGACGGTGTGGCTACACCGGACGGCGTAACGATCTCCCCTAGAGTCTGCACGTGGACTCGATGCGCCGTCCCGTGGGTCACCTGCCGTCAACCGTGTATTGGCGTCGGCGGGTCGTCGTGCTGCTCGCCCTCGCGCTGTTGATCGCGCTGGTGGCCTGGGCATGCACTGCCGGTGGGGACTCCTCCGACGACAAGAAGAACGCTGCGGACAAGAAGCCGATCGCGACCGTTTCGGGCTCGCCCGATCCGAGCGCGATCACGCCGGGCGCCAACCCGACCAACGGCGCCAACCCGCCGGTGTCGGGCGGGAGCACCGGCACGCCCGGCGGCAGCTCCGGTGCCTCGGCGGGCACGTCCGGCCAACCCGGCGGGCAGCCGGGCCAGTCCGGCGGCCAGTCCGCGGGTACGGCCGGCGGCGGTGCGGTTCCGGGCGGCGGCAAACCCGCGCCGAACGGCGGCACCTGGTGCACCTCGGCCATGGTCCGGGTGCAGATCCAGCCGGTCGAGTCGGGCAAGAGCTCGTACAGCGCCGCGCAGAACGTGGCGCTCAAGGTGATCGTCACCAACAACAGCGGGCCGACCTGCTACGTGGACCTGGCGCCGAAGAGCGCCTACATCCAGGTGCACTCCGGCAACGACGCGCTGTGGAGCTCGGCCGACTGCGCCGTCGGCGCCGCCACCGACTATCGCCAGTTGCAGCAGGGCGAGGCGCAGGCGGTCTCGATCACCCGCGACTGGTCCTGGACCCGCTCCAACGCCGCGCAGTGCGCGACCAACGGTGGGCAGAGCAAGGTCGCCCCGACGGACAAGGCCTCCTACCGCGCGAAGGGCGTGCTGGCGGGCCTGGAGCCGTCCGGCGAGTTCATCTTCACCGCCTCGGTGGGCAAGTAGCGGCCCGCTCCACCACGACACACGAGGAGGGCCCCGGCGCACGCGCCGGGGCCCTCCTCGTGTGTCGTCGGGGTCGCTACACGTAGCGTTCCAGGATCGAGGACTCGGCGAGCCTGGACAGGCCCTCGCGCACGCTGCGGGCGCGCGCCTCGCCGACGCCGTCCACGGCCTGGAGGTCGTCGACGCTGGCGGCGAGCAGCTTCTGCAGGCCGCCGAAGTGCTCCACGAGCCGCTCGATCACCACCGGTGGCAGCCGGGGGACCTTGGCCAGCAGTCGGTAGCCGCGCGGGCTGACCGCCGAGTCGAGCACCTCGTGGCCCGAGGTGAAGCCCAGCGCGCGGGCCACCGTCTGCAGGTCGAGCAGATCGGCGTGGGCCAGGCCGTCGAGTTCGGCGAGCACGTCCGCCTCGGTCCGGCCGCGCTTGATCGCGCGCTCGGGCACGTAGTCGCGGGCGACCAGCTTGCGGTCGTCCTCGACGCCCGCGATCAGCTCCTCGAGTTGCAGGGAGAGCAATCGGCCGTCGACGCCCAACTCGGTGACGTAGCCGTCGATCTCGCGGGCGATCAGCCGCACCATCTCCAGCCGCTGGGACACCGCGCACACGTCCCGTACGGTGACCAGGTCCTCGATCTCGAGGGCGGACAGCGTGCCGGAGACCTCGTCGAGCCGGAGCTTGTAGCGCTCCAGGGTGGCCAGCGCCTGGTTGGCCCGGGACAGGATCGCCGCCGAGTCCTCCAGGACGTGTCGCCGGCCGTTGACGTAGAGCGCGATCAGGCGCATCGACTGGCTCACCGAGACCACCGGGTAGCCGGTCTGCTTGTTGACCCGCTCGGCGGTGCGATGCCGGGTGCCGGTCTCCTCCGTCGGAATGGACGGATCCGGGACGAGTTGCACACCCGCCCGGACGATCTTGGTGCACTCGCGGTCGACCACCACGCCGCCGTCGAGCTTGCACAACTCGCGCAGGCGGGTCGCGGAGAACTCGACGTCGAGCACGAAGCCGCCGGTGGACAGGGCCTCCACCGTCTTGTCGAAACCCAGCACGATCAGGCCGCCCGTGTTGCCCCGGAGGATGCGCTCCAGGCCGTCGCGCAGGGCGGTGCCCGGGGCCACGGACTGCAGCGCGGCCCTCACGAGGGCCGCGTCGGCACTCGTGCCCTTGTCGGTCCGGTCATTCGTAGCCACAGAACTCCCCGTGGTCGTTGCCATCCTCGGCCGGCCATCGGCCGTCACCCGGGCATTTGCTCCGGTATGCACGGCCGGGAGCGCCTCAGGACCTGCGGTCGACACAGGTCGGCCGCTACGTCGGAAGATCGGTGGAAAAGTCTAGTGCCTCCCGGCCGCCGACCGGTCGCCTTATCCGGCCCGAAGCCGTGTTTCGGCACAGGCCGCACAAGCCGTTCCGCGTGTCGAGTATCTCCGAGGCGACACATGGTCACTCCTCGGGGCACCCGGAAAGTTGCCGGCCCGCGGCGCGGTCTCCTGCGGGGGTTCGGCGCGCGGGCGTTTCGGGCGGGGCCGGCGGGTCGCTCGCTCACTCGCGGTCGGGCTTGCGCTCGCGGTGCGAGACCAGGTTGAACGCGCGCAACGCCTCGCGGATGTCGGCCACCTCGATCACCTTCATGCCCTTGGGGATCTTGCCCGGATCGGGGGGCACCAGGGCGTGAGTGAAGCCGAGCCGGAAGGCCTCGGCGAGCCGGCGCTGCACGCCGGTGGCCCGGCGGATCTCGCCCGCGAGGCCGACCTCGCCGATCGCCACCAGTTTGGCCGGCAGCGGATGATCGGCGGCGGCGCCGGCCAAAGCCAGCGCGGCGGCCAGGTCGGCGGCCGGTTCGGTGAGCTTCACGCCGCCGACGGTGGCGGTGTAGATCTCGGTCTTCTCCAGGCGCACCCCGCCGCGCCGCTCGAGCACCGCGAGCACCATGCCCATCCGGGCCGAGTCCAGGCCCGAGGTGGCCCGGCGCGGGGTGGGGATCTGGGACGGCGCCACCAGCGCCTGCACCTCGACCACCAGCGGGCGTTTGCCCTCCAGAGTGACCGTGACGCAGGTCCCGGAGACCGGCTCCTGGCGCTGGGTCAGGAACAGGCCGCTGGGGTCGGTCAGGCCGGTGATGCCCTCGTCGTGCAGTTCGAAGCAGCCGACCTCGTCGGCGGTGCCGTAGCGGTTCTTGATCGCCCGGACCAGGCGCAGTCGGGCGTGTCGGTCGCCCTCGAAGTGCAGCACCACGTCGACCAGATGCTCGAGCAGGCGCGGGCCGGCGATCGAGCCGTCCTTGGTGACGTGGCCGACCAGGACGGTGGCGATGTTGCGTTCCTTGGCGATCCGGATCAGCGCGCCGGTGACCTCGCGGATCTGCGACACCCCGCCGGGCGCGCCGTCGATCGCGGGCGAGGCGACGGTCTGCACCGAGTCGACCACCAGGAGGGCGGGCTTGACCGCGTCGACATGGCTGATCAGCGCGGCCAGGTCGGTCTCGGCGGCGAGATAGAGCTCCTCGGCGAGCGCGCCGATCCGGCCCGCGCGCAGTCGGACCTGGGCGGCGGACTCCTCGCCGGTGATGTAGAGGGTGCGGGCGGTGGGCGAGGCGGACTTGGCGGCCACGTCGAGCAGCAGGGTGGACTTGCCGACGCCCGGCTCGCCGGCGAGCAGCACCACCGCGCCCGGGACCAGGCCGCCGCCGAGCACCCGGTCCAGCTCCTCGACGCCGGTCGAACGGAACTTGGCGGTCTGTACGTCGATCCGGCCGATCGGCAGCGCGGCGGTGGTGACCGGGCCGGCCACGATCGAGCGGGCCTTGGGCGCGCCGAACTCCTCGACCGTGCCCCACGCGTGGCACTCGTTGCAGCGACCCAGCCATTTCGGCCCGGTCCAGCCGCATTCGGTGCAGCGATACGACGGGCGATCCTTCGTGGTGGTCCTGGCCATGCCAGGAACGGTAACGGCCCGCACCGACAGCCGCGCCGGCCCGTGGTCGATCGGGGCGGAATGTCGCGATGGCGAATGTCTTGATCCGGTCACCGAGCGGCCGAAGCGATGGTGGCGAGGGGATGTTCTCCCTACCGTGTGGCGGCATGGCGGGTGGGGACGGTGCGGTGCGGGGACCGGGGACGACGGACGTGACGGGTGCGGTGCCGGACGCCGTCGCGCTCTACGACGCCTACGGCGATGCCCTGTTCGGGTTTTGTCTCGGGCTCGTGCACGACTCCCGGGTCGCCGCGCGGGCGGTGCGCGACACGCTGGCGGCGGCACCGGCGCGGATCCGGGCGGTGCGCGAGCCGAGCCGGACCCGGGCCCTGCTGTACGCGCTCGCGCGCGCCGAGTGTGCGCGGGCGGCGGGGGCGCGGTCCTCGCCCGGGGTGGTCGAGGAGATGTTGGCCGCGGGTGGCGCGGGCCGGACCGGGCCGGATCGACATCGGCTGCCGCCGCTGGTGCCCTACGCGCTGTGGGCGGTGGACGAGGTGGAGCGGATCGCGCTCGACCTGTCCGCGCGGCATCGGCTCGGGGGTGCGGAACTGGCCGATGTACTGGCGCTGTCCGAGCGGCGGGTGGCGCGGGTGCTCGGGCGTGGCCGCGAGCAGTTCGAGCAGGCGCTGGCGATCTACGCGGTGGCCACGCACGCGCGGCGGGACTGTCCCGAGCTCGCGCTGTTGTTGCCGGACGCGGGCGCGGCGGTGGAGCCGGGTCTGCGGCAGCCGCTGCACCTGCACGTCGACTCGTGTCCGGACTGCGTGCTGTTGCGTCCGGGGCCGGTGGACGGGCGGGAGTTGTTGGCGGCCCGGGTGTTGCCGGTGGCGCCGGACACGATTCGGACCGGGCTGCTCGCGGGGTCGCCCGGGGTGTCGGGCGAGTTCGTGGGTCGGGACGGTTTTCCGCCGGGGGCGGGGCGGGCGCGTTCGCGGGTGCCGGTGGTGGTGGCCTGCACGGTCGGCGCGGCGTTGGTGGTCGGGCCGGCGGTGGTGCTGCGCTCGGGTGGGGCGGACGGCGGCGCCTCGGTCGCGATCGGTTCGGCGCGGCCGCCGGATCAGCCGGTGGCCGGGTGGCCGCCTCCCACGCCTTCGACGCCGGCGAGCAGTGCTTCCGCTGCTGCTGCTGCTTCGGCCACGGCTTCGAGCCTGCCGTCCTCGGTGCCGAGTTCGCGGACGACCACGCCGAAGCCGACCGCGCGGACCGGCAAGAGCGCGCGGCCGTCGTCGGCGACCGGGCCGGCCGCGGCGTCCACGGGGAGCCGGCCGCGCTCGGGTGGCTTGGTCCTGGACGACGCGGCGACGCCGGGCACGTTGGGTTGGTCGCGGACGTCGGTCGATCTCGCGGCGGGCGGCGGTGCGCGGACGATTCGGCTCTCCGCGACCGGTGGGCCGGTCACCTGGTCGTTGGGGATGTCGGAAAATGACTGGCTCACGGTGAGCCCGAGTTCGGGGACCCTGGCCAATGGCCAGTCGATATCGATCACGATCTCGGCGAATGTGGACAGGGCACCGGCCGCGACGTGGGCAGTGACCGTTTCCGCGAATCCGGGCGGAATTCCCGTCGAGGTGCGCGGCGGCGGGCGTCGTGTGGATGTTCGATGAAAGAATTCGGCCAAAGGTGACGGATATTCACTCGAAAGTATGATTGTCGACCTCGAAAGGCGTATGAAAGTGCAAATCGCCTGAGTCGGCGGCTCTGCGACGCCTACGTTCACGAACGTGACGGACTCGGTAACCGGCCCGGCAGCCGCTCCCGGAGGGGCTGCCCGCTTCGCTCCTCCCGCCGCGGTGCTCTCGTGGGGGCGTGCCGCCTACGACGCCTATGCCGAAGGGCTCTACACCTACTGCCTGTCGGTGCTTCGCGATCACCGGGCGGCGGCGGAATCGTTGCGCAGCACCTTCGTGCTCGCCGATCGTCACATCGGCCGACTGCCGGATCTGGATCTGCTCAAACCGTGGCTCTACGCGCTCGCCCGGTACGAGTGCCTGGTCCGTTTGGATGCGCACGTGCGGATGGGCCCGGGGCCGGCCGGGCCCGAGGACGGCCGGGTGGTGTGGGCGCACGAGCGCAGCCTGCCGCCGCTGGCTTCGGGCGCCGACGAGTGCACCGATCCGGTCCCCGGCACCGAGGTGGGCCGGCCGCCCGGTCGGCGCGGCGACCTCGACGAACTCGCCTGGCCGGAGGCGGTGGGGTTGACCCCGGAGCGGCGCGAGGCGCTCGAACTGTCGGTCCGACACGGGCTCGATCCGCGCGGCCTGGCCGCGGTGCTCGGTTGTGCGGAGCAGCATGCCCGCAGCGTGCTGCTGGCGGCCGGCCGCGAGGTGGACCGCACCCGGGCGGCGGTCGCGGGCGCCGGGGCCCCACACGGGTGCCCCGAAGGCCGGGAGTTGGCCACCGGGCGGCTCACCGCTCCACTGCGCGCCCGGTTGATCGCGCACGTCGAGACGTGTCGGCGGTGTGGCCCGCGGGTGCGTCGCGCGGCGACGTGTCTGGCGCCGACCACGGGCGCGGCGGCGGCACCGGTGGGTCTGGCCCTGATCGCGCCGCCGCCGGCGTTGCGGATCGAGGTGCTGGCCGAGGTGGGCAAGGGGCGCTCGGCGCAGCGGCCACCGGAGATCGCGCGCCGGGTCGCCGAGTTCGACCGGGCCGGCTTCCCGGTCTTTCGCACGCAGGTGGTCCAGCGCGGCAATCGACGTCGGGCCACGGTGATCGCGGCGGTCGTGGTGGCCGCGGTGGTGGCCGCGCCGGCGCTGGCGTTGTGGCAGGCGTCCGGCGGATCGGCGAGTGGCTCGAGCGGGTCGGCCGGCAGGGTGGTCACCATCGCGTCGGCGCACGTGGAGGGCGGGGCGGACACCGTCCCGGGCCGGCCGGCCGATGCGTCGACGGCGCCGGTGGTCGGCCCGGTACCGCCGCACGCGCACGGATACGCCCCGGCCTCCTCGGCCGCGGTCCTCGCGCCGCCGGTGCCCGGGTCGCCGGTCCCCGCGCTGCCGCTGGTCACGGTCACCCACACCGGCGATCGCACCGTGGTCACGCTGGGCAACCCCGGCGCGGAGCCGATCGACTGGCGGGCGTGGACCGCGGCGACCTGGCTGCACCCGAGCCACACCCACGGCACGCTCGCCCCGGGCCGACAGGACACGGTGGTGATCACCGTCGACGTGTCCCGAGCTCCGCGCGGCTCCTGGACGGCCACGGTGCGGGTGGATCCGGGTGCGGTGGTGATCACGATCGAGGGCAGCACGGGGGACGCGACGCGCACTGGCCTGCGGCCGACCGGCTGAGCACCTCCGGAGGCGGCGACGGGCCGGCTCGATCACGGCTGCGGGAGCGTTTTGGTCGGGTTGGGTTGTGTACCCACCCGCTCCACCCGTTGCGAATGGTTCGGAGGTTGGGGTTCAAAGGCTCCTACGCGGCCTGGTCTGGCCCCGTGGCCCCCCGGGGTGGCTGATCGGGATTTGGTGGGCGGAGCCGCCCGATGTCAAGCCGGGTCGGCCGGGTGGGGGGCGATCGGGTGGCCGGTCGACAGGCGGGCTTCGCAGGCTTGGGTCAGGACCGCGTAGGCGGGTTCGCCCATGAGTTCGCGCAGTTCGGGGGCGTAGGACACGTAGACCGGGTCGCCGGCGCCGTGTGCCTCGGTGCTGCCCGTGCACCACCAGTGCAGGTCGTGGCCGCCCGGGCCCCAGCCCCGGCGGTCGTATTCGCCGATCGTGACCATCAGGACCCGGGTCTCGTCGGGCCGGTCGATCCAGTCGTAGGTACGCCGGATCGGGAGTTGCCAGCAGACGTCCGGCTTGGTTTCGAGCGGGTGTACGTCCGCGCGAAGAGCCAGCGCGTGCAGCGAGCAGCCGGTGCCGCCCGCGAAGCCGGGGCGGTTGAGGAAGACGCACGCGCCGTCCACCAGGCGGGTGCGCTTGTCGCCGTCCTCGAACTCGCTCACGCCCTGTGCCTTGGCCAGGTCGTGGAACTGCCAGGTGTCCGGAGTCAGCCGTTCGGCCCAGGCCAGGACACGCTTCTCGTCGTCCTCGTCCGACCAGTGCGCGCCCAGCGAGCAGCACCCGTCGGGCGCTCGGCCGGCCACCACGCCGTGGCAGCCGGCTCCGAAGATGCATTGCCAACGCGAGGTCAGCCAGGTCAGGTCGCAGCGGAACAGCTGATCGGCGTCCTCGGGGTCGGGGAATTCGAACCAGGCGCGCGGAAAATCAAGGTCTACCTCAGGCACGCCCACCAGGGTAGGGCTCCGGGCCGGACAACCGAGGGAACGCCCCCGCTCGCGCGCCGGGGTCGACGGATTACCTTCGACACCATGCGACTCGGTGTTCTCGACGTGGGCTCCAATACGGTCCACCTGCTCGTGGTCGACGCCCATCAGGGTGCTCGACCCCTTCCCGCGTACTCGCACAAGCGCGAACTGCGCCTGGCCGAGCTGTTGGAGCCGGACGGGAGCATCGCCCCGCACGGGATAGATCTGCTGGTC
The DNA here is from genome assembly GCF_049739465.1 of Embleya sp. AB8. Taxonomy (NCBI): domain Bacteria; kingdom Bacillati; phylum Actinomycetota; class Actinomycetes; order Kitasatosporales; family Streptomycetaceae; genus Embleya; species Embleya sp. AB8. The sequence goes on along the minus strand of NZ_JBMHHY010000026.1, from coordinate 69,581 downwards.
CGCACGATGGCCGCGGCCCTGGAGATCGCCGAGGACAAGGGCGTCGAGGACCTGTTGCCGTTCGCCACGTCGGCGGTGCGCGAGGCGGCCAACTCGGAGGCGGTGCTCGAGCGTGTCCGGCGCGAGACCGGGGTGGACCTCCAGGTGCTCACCGGCGCGGACGAGGCCCGGCTGACCTTCCTGGCGGTGCGCCGCTGGTTCGGCTGGTCCTCCGGGCGGCTTCTGGTGCTCGACATCGGCGGCGGCTCCCTTGAGATCGCGGCCGGCGTCGACGAGGAGCCGGACGCGGCGGCCTCGCTGCCGCTGGGCGCGGGCCGGCTGACCCGCGCCTGGTTGCCCAGTGATCCGCCCGGCGCGGACGAGATCCGCGTACTGCGCAAGCATGTGCGGGCCGAGATCGCCCGTACGGTCGCCGAGTTCAGCCGACTGGGCCGGCCGGACCATGTGGTGGCCACGTCCAAGACGTTCAAACAACTGGCCCGGATCGCCGGCGCGCCGTCCTCCGGGGAGGGCCCCTACGTCAAGCGCTCGCTCAGCCGGGCCGGCCTGGCCGACTGGCTGCCGCGACTGGCCGCGATGACCGCGACCGAGCGGGCCGCGCTGCCGGGCGTGTCGGTGGGTCGCGCACCCCAGCTGGTGGCCGGGGCGATAGTGGCCGACGCCGCGTTGGACCTGTTCAACGTCAACGCGCTGGAAGTGTGTCCGTGGGCGCTGCGCGAGGGGATCATCCTGCGCCGGTTGGACTGGATGAACTGACCGAGCGCACCGGGCCGCCCGGAGTGTCGGCCGCGCCGATCGGCCCGGACCGGCTGCTTCGGCGGGCGATCGTTCTACTCTGGGCGACATGGCCGACCACGACATACTCACGGGTATGGGGTCCGAACCGGCGCCGGCCCGGGTGCCGGACGCGGTGTTGCGCGTGCCCGACGCGAAGATCGCCCTGTCCACCGCCTCCGTCTACCCCGAGTCCACCGCCGACGGTTTCGAGCTCGCCGCCCGGCTCGGCTACGACGGCGTCGAGGTGATGGTCTCCACCGATCCGGTCAGCCAGGACATCGAGGCGCTGCGCCGGTTGTCCGACCATCACGGCGTGCCGATCCTGTCCGTGCACGCGCCCTGCCTGCTGATCACCCAGCGGGTATGGGGGACCGACCCGTGGGGCAAGTTGGTGCGCGCGCAGAACGCCGCCGAGCGGCTCGGCGCGGGGACCGTCGTGGTGCATCCGCCGTTTCGCTGGCAGCGCGGCTACGCGCGCGACTTCGTGCGCGGCATCGACCGGATGGCCGGCGAGACCGATGTGCTGTTCGCCGTGGAGAACATGTTCCCGCTGCGCTACCGGGACAAGGAGGTCGCCGCCTACGCGCCGGACTGGGACCCCTCCGACGAGGACTACCGGCACTTCACCCTCGATCTGTCGCACACCGCGACCTCGCGCTCGGACGCGCTGGACATGCTGGCCCGGATGGGCGACCGGCTCGGCCACGTACACCTGGCCGACGGCAGCGGATCGCTCAAGGACGAGCACCTGGTTCCCGGACGGGGCACCCAGCCGTGCGCGGAGCTGCTCGAACACCTGGCCCGTACCTCGTTCACCGGGGCGATCGTGCTCGAGGTCAACACCCGCCGGTGCGGCTCGCGCGCCGATCGGGAGGCCGACCTGGCCGAGGCGCTCGCCTACACCCGCCTGCACCTGGCCGCGGCGGCCGAGGTGGAGCCGCGCCATGGCTGAGTCGAAGCCGGCCGAGTCGACCGGCGCACGGCGCGGTCCGGGCCGGCCGCCGGGTCGGCGCGGGGACACCGGGCGGACCCGCGAGAGCATCCTGGCCGCCGCCCGCACCGAGTTCGCCGCGCGCGGCTACGCGGGCACGTCGGTGCGGGCGATCGCCCGCGGCGCGGGGGTGGATCCGGCCCTGGTGCACCACTACTTCGGGCCCAAGGACCGGGTGTTCATCGCCGCCATGGACCTGCCGCTGGACCCGGAGACGCTGGTCGCGGGCGCCTTCGCGCAGGGCGTCGAGCACGCCGGCGCCCGGCTGGCCGAGTCGTTCGTGACGTTGTGGGAGCACCCCGACACCGGCACCCGGCTGCTGGCGATCCTGCGCACGGCGGTGCCGGCCGAGGGCAATCCGGCGTTTCGCGAGTTCGTCGGCGCCGAGCTGACCACACGCCTGGCCGAGGGGATCGGCGGTACGGACGCGGCGCTGCGCGCGAATCTGTGCGTCAGCCAACTGCTCGGGGTCGCGCTGACCCGCTACGTGTTGCGCCTGGAGCCGATCGCATCCACACCGGGGACCGAGCTGGCCCGCCGGCTGGCGCCGATCCTGCAACGCCACCTCACCGGCGCACCCCCGCCACCGGTCGCATAGTGGACGCTCACGCCGTCGAGCGTGGTCGCGGACGTAAGCTCGAAAGCACCCGGATCCACCGGTGAATTGCTGAGAGGGTGTGTGCAGTGCCGCAACTCAGGTCTCGGACGGTCACCCACGGTCGCGAAATGGCGGGCGCCCGGGCGCTCCTCATGGCCGCAGGCGTCAAGCGTGAAGACTTCGGCAAGCCGATCATCGCGGTCGCCAACAGCTTCACCGAGTTCGTACCTGGGCACACCCACCTCCAGCCGGTCGGGCGCATCGTGTCCGAGGCGATCTCCGCCGCCGGCGGCATCCCGCGCGAGTTCAACACCATCGCCGTCGACGACGGCATCGCGATGGGCCACTCCGGGATGCTCTACTCGCTGCCCTCGCGCGAGCTGATCGCCGACGCGGTCGAGTACATGGTCAACGCGCACCAGGCCGACGCCATGGTGTGCGTGTCCAACTGCGACAAGATCACCCCCGGCATGCTGATGGCCGCCCTGCGGCTGAACATCCCGGCCGTGTTCGTCTCCGGCGGCCCGATGGAGGCCGGCACCGCGGTCATGGTCGACGGCCGGGTGCGCCCGCACCTGGACCTGATCACCGCGATCGCCGACTCCGCCTCCGACCAGGTCTCCGACGAGGACCTGGAGCGGATCGAGAACGCCGCGTGTCCGACCTGCGGTTCGTGTGCGGGCATGTTCACCGCCAACTCGATGAACTTCCTGGTCGAGGCGATGGGCCTGGCGCTGCCGGGCAACGGCTCGGTGCTGGCCACGCACACCTCGCGCAAGGCGCTGTACGAGGACGCCGGCCGTACCGTCGTCGAGATCACCAAGCGCTACTACGAGCAGGACGACGAGAGCGTGCTGCCGCGCAATGTGGCCACTCGGCAGGCGTTCGACAACGCGATGTCGATGGACATCGCGATGGGCGGCTCGACCAACACGATCCTGCACCTGCTCGCGGCGGCGCAGGAAGCCGAGATGGACTTCACCATGGCCGACATCGACGCGCTCTCGCGACGTGTGCCGTGTTTGGCCAAGGTGGCGCCGAACAACGCGCCCTACCACGTCGAGGACGTGCACCGCGCGGGCGGCGTGCCGGCGCTGCTCGGTGAGCTGTACCGGGCCGGGCTGCTGCACGAGGACGTGCACGCGGTGCACGCCGACTCGCTCGCCGAATGGCTCAAGACCTGGGACGTGCGCGGCGGTTCGCCCTCGGCCGAGGCGGTCGAGCTGTTCCACGCGGCGCCCGGCTGCGTGCGCTCGGCGACCGCGTTCAGCCAGTCCGAGCGCTGGGACACGCTGGACCTGGACGTGGCCTCGGGCTGCATCCGCGACGTCGAGCACGCGTACAGCAAGGACGGCGGGCTCGGCATCCTCTACGGCAACCTCGCCGAGGCGGGTTGTGTGGTCAAGACCGCCGGGGTGGACCCGTCGATCTGGACCTTCTCCGGCCCGGCCGTGGTGGTCGAGTCCCAGGAGGCGGCCGTCGACGCGATCCTGACCAAGCGGGTCAAGGAGGGCGACGTCGTGGTGGTGCGCTACGAGGGCCCGCGCGGCGGTCCGGGCATGCAGGAGATGCTCTACCCGACGTCCTTCCTCAAGGGCCGCGGCCTCGGCGCGAAGTGCGCGCTGATCACCGACGGGCGCTTCTCCGGCGGCACCTCGGGCCTGTCCATCGGGCACGTCTCGCCCGAGGCGGCGGCCGGCGGCACGATCGCGCTGGTCCAGGACGGCGACACGATCACCATCGACATCCCCAACCGGCGGATCGAGCTCGAGGTCTCCTTCGAGGAATTGGCCGAGCGTCGCGAGCGGCTCCTGCACGACCTGGGCAAGTACCGCCCGGTCGACCGCGACCGGGTGGTCAGCACCGCGCTGAAGGCGTACGCGGCGATGGCCACCAGTGCGGACAAGGGCGCGGTGCGCGACGTGTCGATGTTCGACTGAGGCATTCTGCATCGCGTTGCGAGAGGGCGTTCCGGCTGCGGCCGGGGCGCCCTTTCGCCGTCTGGTGCCGGGCGGCGCGCCCGCCTGTGGGTGCTTGACGGGGGTGGGCCGGCGAGCACATATTCAACACATGATGAATTATGACGGGGGTGCGATCCGGGCCGAGGGGCTGCGGGTTGTGCGTGGCGGGCGTGTGGTGCTCGACGACGTCTCGTTCGTCGTACCGCGCGGGAGTGTCACCGGACTGCTCGGGCCCAGCGGGTGCGGCAAGAGCACGCTGATGCGGGCGATCGTCGGGGTGCAGGCGCACGTGAGCGGGCGCCTGGACGTGCTCGGCCGGCCCGCCGGACACCGGCTGCTGCGCGGCTCGATCGGCTACGTGACCCAGGCGCCGTCGGTCTACGCGGATCTGACCGTGCGGGAGAACCTGCGCTACTTCGGCGGCATCCTGGGCGCCCCCGCCGCCGAGTTGGACCGGGTGCTCCGCGAGGTGGACCTGGTCGATCGGCAACACTCGGGCGTGGCCCGGCTGTCCGGCGGCCAGCGGGCCCGGGTGTCGTTGGCCGCCGCGCTGCTCGGCGGGCCGGATCTGCTGATCCTGGACGAACCCACGGTCGGCCTGGACCCGGTGTTGCGCCGCGATCTGTGGGGGCTGTTCCACCGGCTCGCGGCCGGCGGCGCCACGCTCCTCGTGTCCAGCCACGTGATGGACGAGGCCGAGCGCTGCGAGCGGCTGTTGTTGCTGCGGGACGGCGTGCTGCTCGCCGACGACACCCCCGCCGCGTTGCTCGCGCGCACCGGGACCCGGAACGCGGAGTCGGCCTTCCTGGCGCTGGTCGACGCGGCGGCCGAGCCGAATCCCGGCCCGACTCCGACCTCCGGGAGTGCGTCATGACCGGCTCCGCCACCACGGCCACCGCGCGTCGGGTGCTCGGCCAACTGCGGCACGATCCCCGCACGATCGCGCTCATGCTGCTGGTGCCGTGTGTGCTGCTCACCCTGCTCTACTGGCTCTACGACGGCCGGCCCGCGCAGTTCGACCACATCGGCGGGCCGCTGCTCGGGATCTTCCCGTTCGTGGTGATGTTCCTGGTCACCTCGGTGGCCACGCTGCGCGAGCGGTCCACCGGCACGCTGGAGCGGCTGCTCACCCTGCCGATCGGCAAGATGCAGCTGATCGGCGGCTACGCGCTGGCCTTCGGGCTGGTCGCGGTGGTCCAGGCCGTGGTGGCCACCGGCCTTGCCGTCGGCCTGCTCGGCCTCGACGTGGCCGGGCCGACCTGGCTGATGTTGTGCGTCGCGGTCCTGGACGCGCTGCTCGGCCTGGCCCTGGGACTGCTGGTGAGCGCGTTCGCGAACACCGAGTTCCAGGCCGTGCAGTTCCTGCCCGCGGTGATCCTGCCGCAGTTCCTGCTGTGCGGATTGTTCGTGCCCAGGAATCAAATGCAGCCGGTGCTCGAGGTGGTCTCCGATGTGTTCCCGCTGTCCTACGCGGTGGACGCGATGATGCGGCTGACCACCGAGCACGAGGTCTCCGGCCTGCTGGTGCGCGACATCGCGGTGATCGCCGGTTGTGTGCTCGCCGCCCTGGCGCTGGGCGCGCTGACCCTGCGTCGACGCACGCCGTAGCCGGCGGTACGTACCGTAGGTTGGCCACGGGGGCACCCCGCGTGCCTCCGGTGGAGCTACGTACGCGAGAAAGTGTGGGGCCATGGCTCAGCGGGTCGCCGTCGTCGGCACCGGGAAAATCGGGGAAGCGTTGTTGTCCGGCATGATCCGGGCCGGCAAGAGCCCGGACGATCTGCTGGTCACCACCCGGCGGGCCGAGCGGGCCGAGGACCTGCGGCGCCGCTACGGCGTGGAGGCGGTCACCAACGCCGAGGCGGCCAAGGCCGCCGACATCCTGATCCTGGCCGTCAAGCCGCAGGACATGGGCGCGCTGATGGACGAGTTGGCCCCGCACGTGCCCGCCGATCGACTGGTGGTCAGCGGCGCGGCGGGCATCACCACGAAGTTTCTGGAGGCGCGCCTCGCGGCCGGCACTCCGGTGGTGCGGGTGATGACCAATACCCCGGTCCTGGTGGACGAGGGGATGAGCGCGATCTCCGGCGGCGCGCACGCCACCGAGGCGCATCTGGCGCGGGTCGAGGAGATCTTCGACTCGGTCGGCAAGACCATCCGGGTCCCGGAGAAGCAACAGGACGCGGTCACCGCGCTGTCCGGTTCGGGGCCGGCCTATTTCTACTTCCTGGTCGAGGCGATGACCGACGCCGGCATCCTGCTCGGCCTGCCGCGCGCCGCCGCGCACGACCTGATCGTGCAGGCCGCGATCGGCGCGTCGGTGATGTTGCGCGACTCCGGCGAACACCCCACGCTGCTGCGCGAGGCGGTGACCTCGCCGGCGGGCACCACGATCGCCGCCATCCGCGAACTGGAGAACCACGGCGTGCGGGCCGCACTGCTGGCCGCGCTCGAAGCCGCGAGCAACCGGTCGCAGGAGATCGCGGAGGGGCTGAAGTGAGGCCGGAGCTGGTCCTGTTCGACAACGACGGTGTGCTGGTGGACAGCGAGCCGATCGCCAATCGGGTGCTGGCCGGGCTGCTCACCGAGTCGGGTGTGCCGACGAGTTACCAGGACTCGTTGCGCGACTATCTCGGCGGCACGATGGCCCGGGTGCATGCGATGGTGCGGGGGCGGGACGGGGTCACCTTGCCCGCCGACTTCGACGAGGTCTATCACGAGCGGGTGTTCGCCGGGTTCCGGGCCGAGCTCGAACCGGTGGTCGGGGTCGCCGACGTGTTGGCCGCGCTCGACCTGGCGGAACTGCCGTACTGCCTGGCCTCGTCCGGGACGCATGAGCGAATCCGGCTCGCGTTGACCCGGACCGGGCTGATCGACCGCTTTCCGGACGCGGTTCGCTTCAGCGGGCAGGACGTCGCGCACGGGAAGCCCGCGCCCGACCTGTTTCTGCATGCCGCCGCGACGCTCGGCGTGGACCCGGCGCGGTGTGTGGTGGTCGAGGACAGCCCGCTGGGTGTGCGGGCCGCGCGGGCGGCCGGGATGACCGTGTACGGCTACGCCGCGATGACCCCGGCGGAGCGACTGGCCGACGCCGACACGCTGTTCAAGGACATGACCGAACTGCCGGAGTTGCTCGGGCTCCGGGCGACCGTCGGGTGATCCGGGCGCCCGGCGGATCTGACGGTTAATCAAAAAGTGCTTCCCGACCCCTGTCCGTCGAAGTGACCCGTCGGTAGCGTGCACCCCCATGCAGGTGACGGAACCGGCGGCCGGGCCGGCCGAGGACGAGACGTTGCGCCGCGCGCGGTTCAGTCTGCTCGCGTGCTTCCTGATCCAGGGCGCGTCCTTTGCTCTGCTGGTCACCCGGATCCCGGCGATCCAGCGCCGCTACGACCTGGGCGACGGCACGTTGACCGCGATCCTTTCGGTGGTGCCGATCGTCGCGGGCGTGGGCAGTGTCCTGGCCGGCGCGCTGGCCCGGCGGCACGGCAGCCGGCTCGTGTTGCGGGTGGCCCAGCCGATCGTCTGCGCGATCCTGATCGGCGTCGGGACGGGCGATCGGCTGTGGCAACTGGCCGTCGTGCTCCTCGTCTTCGGACTGTCCCTGGGCGCGGTGGACGCGACGATGAACATGCAGGGCGTGGCGATCCAGGCCCGTGCGGGTCGCAACATCATGCTCGGTTTCCACGCCTCCTACAGCCTGGGCGGCCTGGCCGGCGCGGGGGTGGCCGGGTTGTGCGCGTGGGGCGAGGTGGGGCTCGGCCGGATGTACGCCGGCGCCGCCGTGCTCACGGTGCCCGCACTGCTCGTGATCGGCCCCGGCTACCTGCGCGCGGACCCCGAACCGGCGGCGACCGCCGCCGACTTTGACCGGCCTCGGCGGGCGCTGCCCTGGCGGCCCTTGATCCCGTTGTGCCTGGTGATGACGTTCGCCTACATCGGCGATTCGACCGTGGCCAACTGGAGCGCGGTCTACCTGGAGAAAGTGCTCGACAGCTCCGAGGCGTTCGCGGTCGTCCCCTACATCGCGTACATGATCACCACCCTGATCGGCCGCAGTGTCGGCGACCTGGGGGTGCGCCGCTGGGGCATGGTCGACGTGGTCCGCGGCGGCGCCGTGGTCGCGGCGGCCGGCTTCGCGGTGGTGCTGGCCGCGCCGCATGCCGCGGTCGGCCTGCTCGGCTTCGTGATCCTGGGCGTGGGGTTGTGCGTACTGGTCCCCCAGACCTTCGTCGCCGGCGGCCGGCAGTCGCCGAGGGACGCGGACGCGGCGGTGGCCCGGCTGAACATCTTCAACTACGTCGGATTCCTGGTCGGCACCCCGCTCGTGGGCGGGATCGCCGGCGTCTCCTCGTTCCGGGTCGCGATGCTCGTACCGCTGATCCTGGTGCTCGCGGTGGTGCCGCTGGCGCGCGCCTTCGCCCCGCACGGTGAACCCGCTCACGACGATGATCGCGGCGCGGGCCCGGGCGGTAGCGTGACCGCATGAGTCGAGCGGTGCAGGTGATGTGGGACGACCGGATGACCGGTTACGACTTCGGCCCGTGGCACCCGATGAAGCCGGTCCGCCTGCGCCTGACCATCGACCTGATTCGCGCGTTCGGGCTGCACACGCTGCCGGAAGTACGGGTGACCGCGCCGAAGATCGCCACCGACGAGCAGTTGGCGACGGTGCACACCGAGGCCTACCTCGCCGCCGTGCACGCCGCCTCCGCCGACCCGGCCGGGGCCGATCCGGCGTTCGGGATCGGTACCGAGGACACCCCCGCGTTCGCCGCCATGCACGAGGTGTCCGCGCTGATCGCGGGTGCCTCGATCGCTGCGGCCGACGCGGTCTGGCTGGGCCCCGAGCACCCGGACGGGGCCGACCACGCGATCAACTTCGCGGGTGGCCTGCATCACGCGATGCCGGGCAACGCGGCCGGATTCTGCGTCTACAACGACCCGGCGCTCGCCATCGCGCGCCTGCTCGAGCTGGGTGCCGAGCGGGTCGCCTACGTGGACGTGGACGTGCACCACGGCGACGGCGTGCAGCGGGCGTTCTGGAACGACCCGCGCGTGCTGACGATCAGCCTGCACGAGAGTCCGCGCTTCCTGTTCCCGGGCACCGGCTTCGCGACCGAGACCGGCGGGCCCGACGCCGAGGGCTGCGCGGTCAACGTGGCCCTGCCGCCGGGGATCGCCGACGCCGGCTGGCTGCGCGCGTTCGATGCCGTGGTGCCGCCGCTGCTCGCCCGGTTCCGGCCGGACGTACTGGTCAGCCAACACGGCGCGGACACCCACGTGGAGGACCCGCTGGCGCACCTGGCGCTGACCGTGGACGCGCAGCGCACGACGCACGCCGCGCTGCACGCGCTCGCCCACGAACACGCCGGCGGGCGCTGGATCGCCACCGGCGGCGGGGGCTACGCCGCGGTGGACGTGGTCCCGCGCAGCTGGACGCACCTGGTGGCGGAGGCGGCCGGACATGCGATCGAACCCACCCGGGACGTGCCCCTCGACTGGCGCGAGGAGGTGCGGATGTTGACGCGCGAGGCCGGACCGCAGCGGATGACCGATGGCGGGACCGGCGATTTCCGGCCGTTCCACACCGGCTACGACCCGGCCGACCGCATCGACCAGTCGATTCTGGCCACCCGGCGGGCGGTCTTCCCGGCACACGGCCTCGACCCGATGTTCGACCTGTGACGTGGTCCCGACGTGTGCGGTGACCTCGACCCGTGACCCAAGGAGCTGTGCGTGACCGTTGCGGTTCCCACCCCCTCGGAGCTTCGCTCCCATCTCGTGCGCGGCCGGATCGCCGGTGACGTGGCGACCACGAGGGAGAACAACCTCCGGCACTACCGACTGATGAGCGAGCGTCATCCGCGCGATCTGTTCGGCCTCGAACCGGACGGCCGGTGGACCGCGGACGACGTGCTGGCGCTGATGGTGCGCCGTTGCGGGGTGATCGCCGATCCCGCGCACCGCAACGGCCCGGACACCATCGACCCCGACCTGACCATCGCCGCGCTCGACGCGTACGCGGACCGTCTCGCGCTCGCCGCCAAGCGCCGCGAGCGGGTGATCGTGGCCACCGGCCACCCGAAGGGGCTGGCCGACTGGTACCGCACACTGGCGCGCGTGCTGCGCGAGGCCGGGTGTACGCTCCTGCGCCCCGCCGCCGGGTGGACCTATCGCACGCCCACCGCCGAGGGCGCGGAGGCGCGGACGATCCGGTATCGCGGCGATGTGGCGATGGTGGTCGACGACGCCGGCGAATTCCGGCACACCCACTCCGCGCGCGGCATCCGGGCCATGCTGGCCGAGCTCGCGGCCCGCGGCGAACCGCTGCCGGAACTGCTGATCGGCGACCACGGCTGGGCCGGCGGCGCGGGTCAGGCGGGGGTGCCCGCGATCGGTTTCGCCGACTGCAACGATCCCGCGCTGTTCGTGGCGGCCGAGGAGGGTCGGGTCGAGGTGGTCGTCCCACTCGACGACAACGTGGCACCACACCTGTACAAACCGCTCATGGCGTACGTGCTCGATCGGTCCGGACTGTCCGGAATCGATCGGTAAAACCGCCTGATGGGCGATTCAGGTGGGATAACTACTCCTCTTCCCCACTGGTACCACACGCCACTACTCTGGAGGGACGCACGTGCGTGTGGCAGTCGCCGGAGGGGAAGCCGGCGCCCGACGCGTGCTGAATGGTTCGGTGCGTCATGGCTTCTGGAGAGAGGCCTCTCAACGAGGTCAACTTCTTGACTGTGGCCGAGGTGGCCGCGGTGATGCGGGTGTCCAAGATGACGGTGTATCGCCTGGTCCACAGTGGCGAGATGCCGGCCATCAGGGTTGGTCGGTCCTTCCGAGTTCCGGAACAGGCCGTCCACGACTACCTGCGAGACTCCTACGTGGAAACAGCGTAGGGGGGCATTACGGACCGCCTCGTTTCGAGGTGGGCCGGGGCGGCGAGTAGGCTGACCCCCAGTTGTGCGGGCTGATCCGGCTCCGCGCGGTAAGAACGTCACGTGAGCGAGGGTTGTCGGTGGGCTCTGTCATCAAGAAGCGTCGCAAGCGCATGGCGAAGAAGAAGCACCGCAAGCTTCTCAAGAAGACGCGTGTGCAGCGTCGCAACAAGAAGTAGGCATCCCACCGGCGTATGCCGCTGAAGCCTTGGGCGACCGCCCGTCGCGTTCCCTCCGGGGACACGACGGGCGGTCGTCGTGCGTTTGCCGCTGTCGCGGCGGTTGTGGGCGTCGCGGGGATCGTGTGCATCGAGCGGGTCGTGGGTTTCGCGGGTGCCGCGGGGGTTGCCGGAGTGTGTTCTTTGGTGTGCCGGCGCCCGACCTGCGTGGATCCGGTGTGAACGGGCGTCCCGCGGGTGCTCGGGGCGGGTACGTTGGATCTCGTCGCCTCGGGTGTGCGTCGCGTAGTTGATCGACCGCATGGTGCAACGGTCGTGCGCACGCGGCGAATCCGAACTTGGCGCGGGGAGGCCGCAGCATGGGACGTGTCGTCATGGTCACCGGGGTCGCCGGTGATCCGGGGGCGGATTTCGTCCGGATGATCCGCGACGAGCCGGACGTCGACCGGGTGATCGGGGTCGACCTGGTCGAACCGGCCGTGCCGGTGTCCGGTGTGGACTTCGTGCTCGCCGACATCCGCAACCCGATGATCGCCAAGGTGGTCGCGTCGGCCGCGGTGGACACCGTCGTGCACCTGAGCCCCAGCGAACTGCCGCCGGGCCGGGGCGGCGCGGTCTCGATCAAGGAGAGCAACGTCATCGGCACGATGCAGTTGCTCGCCGCGTGCCAGAAGGCACCCTCGATCCGCCGCCTGGTGGTGCGCTCGACCACCGCCGTCTACGGTGGCTCGCCGCGCGATCCGGCGCTGTTCGCCGAGGACACCGAATCGCGCGTGCAGCCCGCCGCCGGGTGGGCCAAGGATGCCGTGGAGATAGAGGGCTACGTGCGCGGCTTCGCCCGGCGCCGGCCCGATGTCGCGGTCACGGTGTTGCGGTTCGCGCCGCTGCTCGGGCCGCGCACCGATTCGCCGATGGGGTCCTACTTCGCGCTGCCGGTGTTGCCGACGCTGCTCGGCTACGACCCGCGCCTGCAATTCCTGCACGAGGACGACGTGTTGGCGGCGCTGCGGATCGCGGTGCTCGCCGATCGGCCCGGCACCTACAACATCGCCGCCGAGGGTGTGTTGTTCCTGTCCCAGGCGGCACGCCGACTGGGCCGACCGGTGTTGCCCTTCCCGGCGCCGGCGGTCGGTCTGGTCAATCAGGGTTTGCGGCGCGCGGGTTCGGTGCACCTGTCCGCCGAGCAGGTGCGGCTGCTCACCCACGGGCGCGTGGTGGATCCCGCGCGGGCCCGGGAGAAACTGGGCTTCGTCGCGGCCAGAAGCACGGCCGAGACGTTCGCCGACTATGCCAGGGGTCGTCATTCGGCCGGCCTGCTCGACCCCAGGCGCCTGGCAGAGGTGCCCGACCGACTGGCCACATTGCTGCTCACCAGGAGGAACCCGAATGGGTGACGCCCGGATCATCCCCTTCGACGGCGCCGCCTCCGGGGCGCGCCCACCCGCGCCCCGATCGGGGCGGCGCCCCACCGCCCGACCCGGGCGCGCGGTCCGGGTGCCCGAGCCGGCCGAGGGTGAGGTGCCGGTGCGCTCGATCGAGGGGGGACGGCCGGTCCGGGAGCCGCAGGAGCCGGCGGGCGCGGAGTCCGCAGCGACGGAGGCGGCAGCGGAGTCCACGGCGGCGGAGGCGGCCGAGGCCGGGCCCAGGCGGGCGCCGGCGGCCGGGCGCTCGCTGCTCGGCTCGTTGGCGGGCGCGATCGGCGGGGTGGTGGGCGGTGCCGCGGCCGGGCTCCTGGACGGGGTGGCCGGACCGGGCTGGGAGGACCGGGCCGCGGACGGCCTGGCCTTTCTGCGCCGGCGGATCACCGGCGAGTACGAGGTGGACGAGTTCGGCTTCGACCCCGAGCTCAACGACCGGCTGATGGCCGTGCTGCGTCCGGTGTACGAGCAGTACTTCCGGGTCGAGGTCAGCGGCCTGGAGCAGATCCCGGCCGAGGGCGGCGCGCTGATCGTGGCCAACCACTCCGGCACCCTGCCGGTGGACGCGCTGATGACGCAGGTGGCGGTGCACGACCACCACCCGGATCGGCGCAATCTGCGGCTGCTCGCCGCCGACCTGGTCTTCCAGTTGCCGGTGGTGGGCTCGGTGGCGCGCAAGAGCGGACACACCCTGGCCTGCCACGCGGATGCGGAACGGCTGCTGGGCAAGGGCGAGTTGGTCGGCGTGTGGCCCGAGGGCTACAAGGGTCTGGGCAAGCCGTTCGGCGAGCGGTACAAGCTCCAGCGGTTCGGGCGCGGCGGGTTCGTCTCGGCGGCGCTGCGCACCCGGGTGCCGATCGTGCCGTGCTCGATCGTCGGGGCCGAGGAGATCTATCCGATGGTGGGCAACGTGCGCACCCTGGCCCGGTTGCTGAACCTGCCCTACTTCCCGGTCACCCCGACCTTCCCGCTGCTCGGCCCGCTCGGCCTGGTGCCGCTGCCGACCCGGTGGCGGATCGAGTTCGGCGCGCCGATCCACACCGACGTCTATCCGGAAGAGGCGGCGGACGACCCGATGGTCGTGTTCAACCTGACCGACGAGGTACGCGAGACCATCCAACACACCATCTACCGGCTGCTGATGCAGCGGCGGTCGGTCTTCTTCTGATCGATCTTCCGCTGATCGATTCCGCCGCTCGGTGCTGCGAAGGGGGGTGGCCCGTGGACATCGTCCACGGGCCACCCCCCTCTCGGTGTCGCGCCGGCTCAGCCGCTCGAATCGCCGTCCGGCGGGGCGAGCAGGTTGAGCCCGATGCCCGGCAGCCCGGGCAGCAGCGGCGGGATGATCTGGCCCTTGGGCGTCTTCGCCGGGGCCGGGGCGTTGCCCGTGCCGTCGGACTGGGCCGGGGTGCTCTCCGCCGGGGCGCCGCCGAGCAGCGGGATGTTGAGCCCCGGGAGCAGGCCGCCGCTCTGCTGCGGCGGCTGCTGCCTGGGGGCGGAACCGCCCGGTGTCGTCGAGCCGCCCGGCTGCGTCGCGCCGTTGCCGGCGGCGTCGGAGCCCGGTGGTTGCGGGGCGAGCGGCGTGGTGCCGGCGCCGGGGTGGGTCCCGGGAGCGGCCGGCGAGCCGCCGGGGTGACCACCCTCGGTGGGGGCGGACGACGTCTTGCCGGCGGTGCCCGCGATCGGCGCGACCTGCTCGTTGATCGCGGTGAGCAGGGTGCGGACCCGGTCCCGCTCGGAGGACAGCTGCGGGGGCAGCCGGTCGCCGATCCGCTCCATCCGCTCGTTGCCGGAGCGGGCGAAGTCGGCCAGGTTGCGCATCGAGCCGTCGCTGCCGCTTCTGCGGAAGTGGTCGGTGAGCAGCGCGCGACCCTTGTCGGCCTCGTCGCGCCAGTCGTCGAGCACCTGCCGCAGATGCCGCACGGTCGCCTTGTCGGCGGGAGTGCGGCCGGCCCGCTTGAGCAGTGCCTCGGCCTCGCCCATCCGGGTCTCGGCCTGCTGGAGATAACGCTCGCCGCGTTCGTGGTCGTTGTCCGCGAGCGAGATCTTGAAGTCTTCGACCGTGCGCTTGACGCCGTACGTCATATCGCCCGGCAGCGCGTCGGAACTGGCGTACGCCACGCCGCCGAGGCCGCCGCCGGTGACCACCACGAAGGCGCCGGCGATCGCCGCGCGGCGCTTCCAGCGCACGGTGCGCGGGGGGCTCGCCGTCTCCTTGCGGCGATGCGCGCCGCGCGGGGCGGGCACGGTGACCGCGCCGGTCGCGGGCAGCGCCGCGGCCTCGTCGAGCAGTCGTTGCCGTAGCGCGGTTCGAAAGTCCGGGCTCGGCGCGGGTGCCGACGCGGACCGGTCGCGCAGCAGCTCGGCGGTCCGCAACAGCGGGACCAGCGCGGGCAGCGGTTCCGCCGATCGGTTGTTGCGGTCGTTCTCGTCGAGGGCTCGCGCGAAGGCGTTCGCGGGTCGCCGATCCAGGGCCGCAATGCTCACAGGCCGCACCTCCTCTCCCCGGATGTACGTCCAGGGAAGTCTCCGGGTCGGGGGCCACAGGGCGGCTCCCCGCCGCAGCGATCCCCGAAGGGGGTCGCTATCGGGAAGAACGAGCCGCGGCCCCCGAAGGTTACGGAAGTGTGATTCACCGCACGTCCTCGGGCAAGAGCCGGGCGAGAGTCCGTACGGCGCGGTATTGCAACGTCTTGATCGCCCCCTCGTTCTTACCCATGATCTGTGCGGTCTCGGCGACCGAGAGTCCCTGGAGGAAGCGCAGGGTCACGCACTCCTGCTGCTGGGGGTTGAGCTTGTGTACTGCGTCCAGGAGGGCCGCGTTGGACAACGATTCGAGCACGCAGTCCTCGGGGCTGGCCTCGACCTCGTTCGCGTCGAGCATCTCCCCGGTGGTCACCTCCAGGCGGAACCGGCTGGACTTGAAGTGGTCGGCGACCAGGTTGCGGGCGATGGTCACCAGCCAGGCGCCGAAGTCGCGGCCCTGCCAGGTGAAGGTGCCGATCCGGCGCAGCGCGCGCAGGAAGGTCTCGCTGGTCAGGTCCTCGGCCACGGCACGGCCGCCGACCCGGTAGTAGATGTACCGGTAGACGGTGTCGAAATAGTTGTCGTAGAGCTGGGCGAAGGCGTCGCCGTCGCCGTCCTGGGCGAGTTCGACGAGGGCCATGATGCGGCGGGCCTCGCCGTCCGGACCCGGGCCCCGGGTGTAGCCGGAGCCTCGGGTGGGACGGGTCGGCTCGGTGGTGCCGGCGCGCGACGCGCGGGCCAGGCCCACGGGTTGGGTCGGGGTCGCGTAGCAGACCCCGGCGCCGTAACCGGCGGTGGTGGCGAGGCCGACGGACGGGGGGGCAAAGCTCGCGCACACCGCCGCACGCAGTGTCGCCAGCCCGGACACGTCAACCCGGACGATTCGGTGCACGGGACTCCCTGTTGCTTCAGCGGTAATTACGTTCGGTGCGGAATCGATCACCCATAGTAGGGAACTTGGATACCGCTGTGCGCCGATCGAGAGTAACGCTCAGTAAAGGAAGGGATACCAAGTGTGCCCATCGGCGTTGTGAAGCTACCGGGATGGACCGCTGTTGTGTGCTCTTTGCGTGTTTGTCGGGTTGCCGCGTGTCAGGTGTGCTATATGCGGACAACTCGCCGCTCGGCGGGTGTCATGGCCGGCCGAAAATCGCCCCCTTGCCGCAGGTCGCGGGGGGTGTGCGGGTGATCGGGCGGGCGGCTCAGGCCCGGTGCGGGGTGCGCCGTCGAACGGCGGTGCCGGCGGCCAGGGCGCCGGCGAGCGCACCGAGTCCGGCGGCGGCCGGCAGGCCGATCCGGGCGGCCCTGCGACCGGTGCGATAGTCCTTGATCCGCCACCCGTGCGCCCGGGCGTGGCGGCGCAGCCGGGCGTCCGGATTGACCGCGCACGGATCACCCACCAGGGTCAGCATCGGAATGTCGTTGGCCGAATCGCTGTAGGCCGAGCAGTCGGTCAGATCCAGCCCCTCGCGAGCGGCCAGCGCGCGCACCGCCTCGGCCTTGGCCTCACCGTGCAGCAGTTCGCCGACCAGGCGGCCCGTGTACACACCGTCACGGGTCTCGGACACCGTGCCCAGCGCGCCGGACAGGCCCAGCCGGCCGGCGATCGTGTCGGCGATCTCGATCGGCGCGGCGGTGACCAGCCAGACCTGGCGGCCCGCGTCCAGGTGCATCCGGGCCAGTCCGCGGGTCCCGGGCCAGATCTTGTCCGCCATGCACTCGTCGAAGATCTCCTCGCCGATCACCCGGATCTCCTCGACCGTGTGGCCCTTGGCGAAGGTCAGCGCGCTCTCCTGCGCGTCGCCCACATGCCCCATGTGTTCGCCGCCGAGTCGGAATCGGGCCTGCTGCCAACCGAACCGGGCGATGTCGCGGGTGCTCAGGAACCGGCGCGTGTACAGGCCGCGGGCCAGGTGGAAGATCGACGCGCCGCGCATCACGGTGTTGTCCAGGTCGAAGAACGCGGCGCCGATCCGGTCGGGCGGGGCGTCGTCGGCGGCGCCGTGCTCGCCGTGCTCGTCGGGGGTGCGGATCGGCCCGTTCGGGTGCGCCGCCGCCGCGGCTGCCGCGCCCGCGCGTACGGCGTCGTCGTCGGTGTTCTCGGTCGTCGCTCGCCGGCGCTTGAGAACCATGGTGTCGAGCCTAATCGCCGGGTATGGCGGGTGTGTGGCGCGAGCCTTGCCACGGCGCGCCCCGGCGGTGAAGTCGGCCCGCGCCCGGCGCGGCGCGGCTCGCCGACGGCGGGTGCGCGCAGCCGTCGGGGGAGCGCTCTTCTGACCGGGTCGGTGGTGGGGCGACAATCGAGGACGTGACTCTCTTTCGCCGCCGCCCCGACCCCGCGACCCGCACCGTGACGCTGCTCGGCAAGCCCGGTTGCCATCTGTGTGACGACGCCCGGACCATCATCGACCGGGTGACCGGGGAGCTGGGGGTGACCTGGACGGAGGTCGACATCACCGGGGACGCCGAGCTGCAACACAAGTATTGGGAGCAGATCCCGGTGATCTTCGTGGACGGCAAACAGCACGATTTCTGGCGAGTGGACGAAAAGCGGCTGCGTCGCGCCCTCGGCGGCTGAGCCGGCCGCGTCGGCCAACCGACCATCGGGTGTCGGGAGGGGGCCGACGGAGGGAGATCTCGCCGACACGTACGGTAGGGGAGCGTGCGCGAACGGACACCACGACTACTCATGGACCACACGAGGGTCACCTCATGTGATCGAGTTCACGCCCACGGCCGGAACCAAGGCGTGACGAGCATCACGACAGGCGCGCAAATCGGACACCTACTTTGTGCGTACGTTCACAAAAGCCTAACCTGGCAATCGAAATCCCAGGTCCCACCCACAGGAGCAGCGTGGCTACAGGGCGTACCGAGCGACCGACGCAGCGGGGACGTGGCATCCCCGAGGCGACGGTGGCGCGGCTTCCGCTGTACCTCCGGGCGCTCAGTGCGCTGTCGGAGCGGGGTGTTCCCACGGTCTCGTCCGAGGAACTCGCCGCTGCCGCCGGGGTGAATTCGGCGAAGCTGCGCAAGGACCTGTCGTATCTCGGCTCCTACGGCACCCGTGGTGTCGGTTACGACGTCGAGTATCTCGTGTACCAAATCTCGCGTGAACTCGGGCTCACCCAAGACTGGCCGGTCGCCATCATCGGCATAGGAAATCTGGGTCACGCCCTGGCCAACTACGGCGGCTTCGCCTCGCGCGGCTTCCGGGTCGCCGCTCTCCTGGACGCCGATCGGGCGGTCACCGGGCAGCGGATCGCGGGCATGGCGGTGCGGCACATGGACGACCTCGAGCAGATCGTGCGCGAGGACCACGTGTCGATCGGCGTGATCACCACGCCGGCGCCGGCCGCACAGGAGGTGGCCGATCGACTGGTCGCCGCCGGCATCACGAGCATCCTGAACTTCGCGCCGACCGTCCTCTCGGTGCCCGAAGGTGTGGACGTGCGCAAGGTGGATCTGTCCATCGAGTTGCAGATCCTGGCCTTCCACGAACAGCGCAAGTCCGGTCTCGACCCCGTCGCGGGGCCGGTCCCGGCGCGACCCTCGAAGCCCGGGGAACGCGGCGACCTCCCCGAGGTGATGCCCGCGTGACCGGCCGGCGCACGGGTGCCGCGCCCGCGAAATCGGCGAACAACGGTAGGAAGACACCATGAGTGTCCTGGCGGTCGGCCTCAGTCACCGGACGGCCGAGATCAGCCTCCTGGAACGGGTCTCGGTCACCGGGGCCGCCCAGGAGGCGCTCCTGCACGACCTGATCGCGGCCGAACCGGTCGGCGAGGCCGTGCTGCTCTCCACCTGCAACCGGGTCGAGGTCTACGCGGACGTGGACCGCTTCCACGGCGGCGTCACCGAGCTGGGCAACCTGCTGTCGCGACACACCGGCGTGCCGGTGTCCGAGCTGACCCCGTGCCTTTACGTGCACTACGAGGACCGCGCAGTCCAGCACCTGTTCTCGTTGGCCTGCGGGCTCGACTCGATGGTGGTCGGCGAGGGCCAGATCCTCGGCCAGATAAAGGCCGCGCTCGCGCTCGCGCAGACCCACGGCACCGCCGGGCGGGTCCTCAACGAGCTGACCCAGCAGGCGCTTCGGGTCGGCAAGCGGGCGCACACCGAGACCGGCATCGACCGGGCCGGCCGGTCGCTGATGACCGTCGCCCTCGACCGGGCCGAGCAGTCGATCGGCTCGATCGCGGGCGCCCGGGCGCTGGTGGTGGGCGCGGGCTCGATGAGCGCGCTGGCCGCCAAGACACTGCACCGCGAGGGCGTCGGGCACATCGTGGTGGCGAACCGGACCTACGAGCGCGCCGAGCACCTGGCCGAGTCGGTGTCCGGGCGGGCGGTGCCGATGTCCGCGCTGTCGGACGCGCTGGCCTCGGTCGACCTGGTGGTCTCCTGTACCGGCGCGGCCGGCCTGGTGATCGGCCGGGCCGAGATCGAGGCGGTGCTCGCGGCGCGGGCCGAGCGCGGGGTCGAGCAGCCGTTGGTGCTGATCGACCTGGCGCTGCCGCGCGATGTCGAGCCGAGCGTGCGCGAGCTGCCCGGTGTGGTGCTGATCGACCTGGAACTGCTCGCCGAGGTCTCCGCCGGTTCGGCCGTCGAGGCCGACGTGGAGCTGGTGCGCAAGATCGTCTGCGAGGAGGTGGCCGCGTTCGCGGCCGGCCGGCAGGCGCAGCAGGTGGCGCCGACCGTGGTGGCGCTGCGCAGCATGGGCTCGGACGTGGTCCGGACCGAGCTGGACCGGCTCGCCGGACGGCTCCCGGAGCTGGACGAGCGGGTGCGCGCCGAGGTCGAGCAGACCGTGCGGCGCGTGGTGGACAAGCTGCTGCACGCGCCGACCGTGCGGGTCAAGCAGTTGGCCGGCGAGCCCGGCGGCTCGTCGTACGCCGACGCGCTGCGGATGTTGTTCGACCTCGACCCGGGGACACCCGAGGTGGTCCGCCGGGCCGACGGCCCCGATGTTGTGGATGGTGCGGCGTGAGTGGCGCGAGTGGGATTGCCGGCGCGCCGTTGCGGCTGGGCACCCGGCGGAGCAAGTTGGCGATGGCCCAGTCGGGGCAGGTCGCCGAGGCCGTCACGCGGTTGACCGGCCGGGCCGTCGAGCTGGTGGAGATCACCACGCAGGGCGACACCTCGCGCGAGCGGCTCTCGCAGATCGGCGGCACCGGCGTCTTCGTCGGCGCGCTGCGCGAGGCGCTGCTCGCCGGCGAGGTCGACTTCGTCGTGCACTCGCTCAAGGACCTGCCGACCGGCGCCGCCGAGGGCATCACGCTGGTCGCGATCCCGCCCCGGCACGACCCGCGCGACGCGCTGGTGGCCCGGGACGGACTGGCGCTCGCCGAACTGCCCGCCGGGTCCCGGATCGGCACCGGTTCGCCGCGCCGCGCCGCGCAGTTGTTGCTGCTCGGGCTCGGCCACGAGATCGTGCCGATCCGCGGCAACGTCGACACCCGGATCGGCTTCGTGACGTCCGGCGAACTCGACGCCGTCGTTCTGGCCAGGGCCGGCCTCGGCCGACTCGGCCGTGCGGAGGAGGTCACCGAGACCTTCGATCCGCTCCACATGTTGCCTGCCCCCGGTCAAGGGGCATTGGCCGTCGAGTGCGCGGCTCACGATGCCGCCCTCGTCGAACTGCTCGCCGGTTTGGACGACTCGGACACCCGAGCCGCCGTACTGGCCGAGCGCACGCTGCTCGCCGTGTTGGAAGCCGGATGTTCGGCTCCGGTCGGCGCCCTCTGTGAGGTCGCCGAGGGCGAGCAGGTCACCGAGCTGTACCTGCGGGCCGTAGTCGTGAATGTCGACGGCACCGAAAGCGTACGGTTGTCCGCCACCGGAACCCTCGACGAGGCGGAGAAGATCGGTCGCGAACTCGCGACCGAACTGCTCGCCCGAGGGGCCTCCGGTTTGATGGGGGAGCGCGTCCCTTGAGCCCCAGAGCGAAGAAGAAGCCCAGCGGCATCGTGACCTTTGTGGGTGCCGGTCCCGGCGACCCACGACTGCTCACACTGCGGGCCATCGAGGTGCTGGCCGAGGCCGATGTGGTGGTCGCCGACGAGGCGACCCTGCGCCAGGTCCTGTTCCACTGCAAGAGCGGCGTCGAGGTCCTCGACCCGGTGACCGGTGACGACGGGGAACTCCTGTCGGCCGTTGCCCGGGCCAAGGTCGTCGTGGCCGCCGCGCGGTCGGGCAAGCAGGTGGTCCGGGCCGTGGCGGGTGACCCGTGCGTGGACCAGTCGGTCACGGACGAGGTCACCGCGGTCGCGAAGGCGAAGATCGTCTTCGAGGTCGTCCCGGGCGTCCCGGTCAGCACGGCCGTTCCCACGTACGCGGGCATCCCGCTGCACGCGGCCAAGGGCAGCGGTGGCGTGCGTGTCCTCGACATGGCCGAGGCGTCGATCGACTGGGCCACGGTCGGCTCCGTCGACGGCACCCTGGTGCTGCGCGGCGCGCTCGACTCGATCGCCGAGATCGCCCAGGAACTGGTCGCGGGCGGCCGCAAGCCGGCCACGCCGGTCGCGGTCACGGTCAATGGCACCACCACCGAGCAGCGCACCCTGGTGAGCACGCTCGCGCAGGTGGCCTCCGACGTGCGGACGGCGAAGATCACCCTGCCGGCCGTCGTGGTGGTGGGCGAAGTGGTGGCCCAGCGCGACACGTTGTCGTGGTTCGAGACCAAACCCTTGTTCGGCTGGAAGGTGCTGGTCCCGCGCACCAAGGAGCAGGCGGTCACGCTGTCCGAGCAACTGCGCTCGTACGGCGCGGTCCCGCACGAGGTGCCGACCATCGCGGTCGAGCCGCCGCGTACGCCGCAGCAGATGGAGCGGGCGATCAAGGGCCTGGTCACCGGGCGCTACGAGTGGATCGCGTTCACCTCGGTCAACGCGGTGCGGGCGGTGCGCGAGCGGTTCGAGGACTACGGCCTGGACGCGCGCGCGTTCGCGGGCATCAAGGTCGCGGCCGTCGGCGAGGCGACCGCGCGGGCGCTGATCGAGTTCGGCGTCAAGCCGGACCTGGTGCCCTCGGGCGAGCAGTCGGCCGCCGGGCTGCTGGAGGACTGGCCGCCGTACGACCCGGTCTTCGACCCGATCGACCGGGTGTTCCTGCCGCGTGCCGACATCGCCACGGAGACGTTGGTGGCGGGCCTGGTCGAGCTGGGCTGGGAGGTCGACGACGTCACGGCGTACCGCACGGTGCGCGCGGCGCCGCCGCCGGCGGACACCCGCGAGGCGATCAAGGGCGGCGGCTTCGACGCGGTCCTGTTCACGTCGTCCTCGACGGTGCGCAACCTGGTCGGCATCGCGGGCAAGCCGCACGCGGTCACGGTGATCGCGTGTATCGGCTCGGCCACGGCGAAGACGGCCGAGGAGCACGGGCTGCGGGTGGACGTACTCGCGCCGGAGCCCTCGGTGTCCGCCCTGGCCGAGGCACTCGCGGAGTTCGGTACGGCGCGGCGCGCGGCGATGGTCGAGGCGGGCGACCCGGTCACCCGGCCGAGCGAACGGCGGCCGGGGTCGCGGCGGAAGGCCAAGTAGGGCACGGCAGGCGGTTTTTGGTTCCGGTGTTTGTTCCGGTGTCTGATGTGCGGTGCGGTTCAGTTCAGTTCGGTTCGTGAGGAAGGCCGAGTAGCTCATGTCGTACCAGGCTGACGCGTCGTCAGGGTTTCCCGCGCACCGCCCCAGGCGGTTGCGCACGTCCCCGGCGATGCGCCGGCTGGTCGCGGAGACTCGGCTGCATCCCGCGGATCTGATCCTGCCGATGTTCGTGCGCGAGGGCGCGGGCGAGCCGGTGCCGATCTCGTCCATGCCGGGCGTGGTCCAGCACACCCGCGATTCGCTGCGCAAGGCCGCGCACGACGCGGTCGCGGCGGGGGTCGGCGGGCTGATGTTGTACGGCATCCCGACGGCCAAGGACGCGGTCGGCTCGGCCGGGTTCGACCCCGACGGCGTGCTCCAGGTGGCGATTCGCGACGTGCTGGCCGAGGTGGGCGCGGACACCGTGGTGATGTCCGACCTGTGCCTGGACGAGTTCACCGATCACGGGCACTGCGGCGTGTTGGCCGCGGACGGTTCGGTGGACAACGACGCGACCCTCGAGGCGTACGCGCGGATGGCCGTGGTGCAGGCCGACGCGGGTGTGCACATGGTCGGGCCGAGCGGGATGATGGACGGTCAAGTCGGGGCGATCCGGCGGGCGTTGGATGGCGCGGGCTATCAGGACGTGGCGATCCTGGCGTACAGCGCGAAGTACGCGTCGGCCTTCTTCGGGCCGTTCCGCGAGGCGGTCGAGTCGACGCTGCAGGGCGACCGGACGACGTACCAGCAGGACTCGGCCAACGCCGAGGAGTCGGTGCGCGAGGTGCTGTTGGACGTCGCCGAGGGTGCGGACCTGGTGATGGTCAAGCCGGCGATGTCGTACCTGGACATCGTCCGGCGGATCGCCGACGAGGTGCATGTGCCGGTGGCGGCGTACCAGGTGAGCGGCGAGTACGCGATGGTCGAGGCGGCGGCGGCGAACGGCTGGATCGACCGGGACCGGGTGATCCTGGAGACGCTGACGTCGATCAAGCGTGCGGGGGCCTCGTCGATCCTGACGTATTGGGCGACCGAGGTGGCGCGGAAGTTGCGGTAGTGGATCACTCGTTCGGGTGGTGGTGGGCCGAGTCGGATTTGTTCGACTGCGGTGCCGCATACGGTCGTCGGGAAGTTGTCCGCTACCGGCGACCGTGACCCACGCTTGGGTGAGGAGGTGTTCCCGATGGCGATTGCGACGCCTGAGCCGATGGTGACGACTGCACCATTCGATGAGCTCGATGGCTTCCTGTGGCAGACCCGCAATGCGATGACTCTGCCCGAGGGATTCCGCGCCGAGATCATCGAAGGAGCCATCGAGGTGTCTCCCACCGGCGCGCGACCGCTGAAGGGTTTCACGATCGGTCCGGACATCACTGCAAGGTGACGCCGGGCCATGGGTGGCGGGGTGCTGGGGGTCGGTGTCGGTGTGCCGGCAAGCCGCCGACCAAGCCGGTGAATCCTCGGCCGCCTCGGCCGCCGGCCACCAAGCCGCCGAAGCCGCCTGCGCCGAAGCCGCCGGTGTTGGGGGCTTGACGGCTAACGCCGTTAGCCGCACTCTGGATGCATGGGGCTAACGCTGTTAGCCTCGGGCGGACGGAGGCGGCGATATGGGCGGGATTGCGTATACCGGAAGCGGCGGCGGCTCGGCTGTGGGGCGGCGGGTTCGGCGCGGGGCGTGGGGCGCGTTGACGCTGTTCCTGGCGGCGTTCGCGGTGTTCGAGAGTGTGAAGTATGGCTTTGCCACCTCTGCGGCCGCGTTGGTCTTCTTCGTGTTGCCCGATCTGACGATGTTCGTCGGGGTGAAGGACGCGCTGCGGGACGGCGCCTCGCATGAGCCCGGGCGGCTTCAGGTGCGGGCGGTGCCGTACTACAACGCGATGCATCGGGCCTGGGTGCCGTTGGTGGTGTTGGTCGGATATGCCGTTTCGCCGATCGAGTGGCCGCCGTTGTTCGCCGCGGGCCTTGGCTGGCTTACGCATATCGCGCTGGACCGGGCCGCCGGGTATGGGCTGCGCACTCGGGAGGGGATCCGACGGGATGTCTGACGTTTCGTTGCCGCGCAGCGGTGCCAGGGCTCGGGAGATTGTTGCCGCCGCGCGTGAACTCCTGGAAGGGGAAGGGCCGGAGGCGTTGTCGATGCGGCGGATCGCGGAGCGGGTCGGGATCAAGGCGCCGTCGTTGTACAAGCACTTCTCGGATAAGTCGGCGGTCGAGAGTGCGCTTGTCGCGGCGGCGATGACGGAGCTCGCGGAGGCGCTGGAGGCCGTTGAGGCGGCCGGCGCGGCGGAGGCGGCGGGGGCGGGGTCGGGTGCCGGGGTGGGGTTGGGTGGGGATTTGATCGGTGCGTTGGCCGGGGCGTATCGGGCTTATGCGCTTGCGCATCCGCACCTGTATCGGCTGATGAGTGGGCAGCCGTTGGATCGGGCCGCGTTGCCGGAGGGGTTGGAGGAGCGCACGGCGGGGCCGCTGGTGCGGGCGGTTGGCGGGGATGGTGACGCTGCGCGGGCCGTGTGGGGGTTTGCGCACGGCATGGTCGTGTTGGAGTTGGCGGGGCGGTTTCCGCCGGACGCGGACGTCGCCGGGACGTGGGCTCGGGGGTGTGCGGCCTTTGGGGTTGGCCTTGGTGGCCTCAAGCGTCGGCCGGGCTGATTGGCCTCAAACGCCGGCCGGGCTGGTGGACCCGGCCTTCGGCCGAGGTGGCCTCAAACGCCGGCCGGGCTGATGTTTCGGTCGGCTGTGGTGGGGGTTGCGTCGCCTCGGGTTTTGGCGTGGCTGGGGTGGCCTCAGGCGCCTGCCCGGCTGAGTTTGGTCGCTGGGCGTGTTCGGCTTGCGTTGGGTGTTGGTGGCGCTGGGGTGGCCTCAAGCGCCGGCCGGGGTGAAGTGGGTTGGGTGGGGTGCTTGCGTTGCCTTGGGAGTTGGTTCCGTTGGAGTGGCCTCGGGCGCCGGATGGGCTGTTGGTCGGGCTGGGGTGGTCTTGAGTGTCGGGTGGGGTCAGTGGGGTTTGTGGGTGGGGGTTGGGGTTATGTAGATCAGGCCGTTTTGGAGCCAGGCCTTGTAGGTGCGTAGCTTTCGGCAGTTGAGGGTGCCGACGGAGCGGCCCGTGGCTACGTCGAAGGTGGCTTTGTGGGCCGGGCAGGTCAGGTGTTCGCCGGTCAGGGTGCCTCTGGAGAGGATTGCGCCGGCGTGGGGGCAGCGGTCTTCGAAGACGTGGATCGTGTCGCCGTGGCGGAGTGCGGCGATGGGTGGGCTGGTGCTCACTCGTTTGGGGATGGAATCGGGGAAGTTCTCCACCGGGCCGAGGCACACTGGTGGGCGCTGTCGGCGGAATGGCGACATGTTGCCCCCGTGGGGTAGGCGGTAGCGCCCCAGGTTAGGCAGTCCTGCCTTGCTTGGCCAGGGTGGTTGTGATGCGCGTGACCGTGTGAAGGGTTTCTTTCGGCAGCGATTCTGACGTACCGTCAGGTCAGCGTCTGGGCTTGGCTTCGCCGTGCCCCGGTGCGGCATTCTCGCCCCGGCTTCCCGCGCGGAGGACACGTGTCTGACCCGATCTACGACGCCACCACTCTCTGGGAGCTGGTGGAGCGCCGCGCGGCGGCAACTCCCGATGTACCCATGTTGCTCGACCCGGAGGACCGCAGGGTCACCTTCGGTGAGTTCAAGGCGTGGGCGGAGCGGGTGGCCGCGGGCTATCACGCGCTCGGCGTCACCGCAGGCACCCGGGTGACCTGGCAGTTGACCACGCGGATCGAGTCCATCGTGGTGTCGTTCGCGCTGGCGCGGTTGGGTGCGGTGCAGAATCCGATCATTCCCTTCTATCGGGAGAAGGAGGTCGGGTTTTGTTTGCGGCAGACCGAGGCGGAGTTCTTTTTGTGTCCGCGTAGTTGGAAGGGCTTTGATTTTCTGGGGATGGGGGAGGCGCTGGCGAAGGATTCGGCCGCTCCGCCGACGGTTCTGGTGGCGTACGACGAGTTGCCGGAGGGGGATCCGGCCGGGTTGCCGGCGGCGCCGACGGATGGGGACGAGGTGCGTTGGCTTTACTACACCTCGGGTACGACGTCCGATCCGAAGGGTGTTCAGCACAGCGACTCGACCCTGCTCGCGGGGGGCAAGGGCCTGGCCGTCGCGCTTGACATGTCGCAGTCCGATGTCGGGTCCATAGCGTTTCCGTACGCGCATATTGCCGGGCCGGATTATATTGTCACGGTGCTCGCCTCCGGATTTCCGGCGGTGATTGTGGAGAACTTCGATCCGGCTGGGGTGGTGCCGGTTTATCGGCGCCTTGGTGTCACGATGGTGGGTGGGTCCACCGCGTTTTATGTGGCGTTTTTGAATGAGCAGCGGAAGCAGCCGGGGGAGAAGATCATTCCGACGCTGCGGATTGTTTCCGGTGGGGGTGCGCCCAAGCCGCCGGAGTTGGTTGCCGAGGTGCGGGACGAGATGCGGGCGATTTTGTGCCACGGGTACGGGATGACCGAGGTGCCGATGATCGCCCAGGGCGGGCCGCACGACTCGGAGGATCAGCGCTCGTTCACCGAGGGCAAGCCGGTCAGTGGCATCGAGGTGCGGATCGCCCGGGCCGACGGGACCGTCGCCGACACCGGTGAGGAGGGCGAGGTACGGCTGCGTGGGCCGATGGTGTTCAAGGGGTACACCGACCCGGCGCTCACCGCCGAGGCGTTCGACGAGGACGGCTTCTTCCGGACCGGCGACCTGGGCCGACTGCGCGCCGATGGGCATCTCTCGCTGACCGGGCGGCTCAAGGATGTGATCATCCGCAAGGGGGAGAACATCTCCGCGCGGGAGATCGAGGACCTGTTGTTCGCCCATCCGAAGGTCGCCGACGCGGCGGTGATCGGGTTGGTCGATCGGGAGCGTGGCGAGCGGGTGTGCGCCGTGGTGGAGCGGCAACCGGGGGAAGCGGACCTGGAGTTCGTCGAGCTGGTCGAGTATCTGCGGGCCGCCGGGTTGATGACGCAGAAGATTCCCGAGCAGTTGGAACTGGTCGACGCACTGCCGCGGAACGAGACCTTGCGGAAGGTGTTGAAGTTCAAGCTGCGGGAGGAGTACGACCGGAAGCCCTGGGCTCCGTACGGGCACTGACGGTTGGTCAGTTGGAATACGCTTGTTGTTTAGGCTTGTTGACGCCCCATCACCTCGTTGGTGACGGGGCGTCAGGGTTTAGGTCCAGGCGGTCAGTACGTCGTCCACCGTGGTGAGTGTGGCGATGGCGTTGAAGGTGTTCGCGAGGACCGCTTCGGCGTATTCGGGAGGGAATCCGGCCACCGCCTCTCGTGGCATGACGAACCGGAAGCCGGCGTTGACCGCGTCCATCGCGAAGTTGAGCATCCCGACGTTGAGCGAGACGCCGACGCCGACGATCGTGCGTACGCCCAGGTTGCGCAGGATGGCGGCCAGTCCGGTGTCGGCCATCGGACCGAGCCCGTGATAGCGGGAAAGCACCAGGTCGGAGGGCTCGACGGTGATTCCGTCGGCCACCGCGGCGGCGGGTGAGCCGGGGGTCAGGAGGACCGGTGCCTTGGCCGCGGCGCCGAACATCCGGGCGTTGGTATTCGCGCCCAGGCCGTCCGGACGGCGGACGGCGAGGCAGTGCACGACCGGGAGTTCGGCCCGACGGGCGGCCTTGGCGAGGCGGTCGACGGCCGGAATCAGGTCCCTGGTGTGCGCGGCGAGTGCGGGGAATACCGCGTCCGGGCCGATCACTCCGTTCTGGCATTCCTGGGTGATCAGCGCGGTGTGTCCGGGGGCGATCAGTTCTTCGAGACGTGGGGCCATCCGTGATTCTCCTGACGTTGAGTCAGCTTGTGGTTCCCTCGACCCAGAGATTACGCTAAATCTGACGGTCCATCAGATTTCAGTGAGCGGGAGGGGCCGATGAGCACCAACCAGCCCGGACAGGCTGCCACGCGGTCCGGAAACTCCTTCGGCGAACTGCCGAAGATCATCAGCGTGGACGACCATGTCATCGAACCGGCACACCTGTTCGAGCGCTGGTTGCCGAAGAAGTACCACGAGCGTGGCCCGAAGCCGGTCACCACGGGCATCGGCACGCTGGAGTACACCGGGGCGAGCTACAAGATCACCACCGACCCGGACGGCCCGCTCGCCGACTGGTGGTTCTACGAGG
The DNA here is from genome assembly GCF_049739465.1 of Embleya sp. AB8. Taxonomy (NCBI): domain Bacteria; kingdom Bacillati; phylum Actinomycetota; class Actinomycetes; order Kitasatosporales; family Streptomycetaceae; genus Embleya; species Embleya sp. AB8. The sequence goes on along the minus strand of NZ_JBMHHY010000026.1, from coordinate 40,462 downwards.
ATCTGCGCTTTCCGTACAAGCGCAACATCGCCGCCGTCGGATTCAGCCGCGACGAGATGACGCTCGAGGGCATCACCCGCGGCGAGATGCGCCCCGGGCTGTACGACCCGGCCGAGCGGCTCAAGGACATGGACGTCAACCATGTCGAGGCCTCGCTGTGCTTCCCGACCTTCCCGCGTTTCTGCGGCCAGACCTTCTCGGAGGCCGCGGACAAGGAGGTCGCGCTCGCGTGCGTGCGCGCGTACAACGACTGGATGGTCGAGGAGTGGTGCGGCGACTCCGGTGGGCGGCTCATCCCGTTGATCATCATCCCGCTGTGGGATGTCCGGCTCGCGGTCGAGGAGGTCGAGCGCAATCGTGCGCGCGGGGTCACCGCCGTGTGCTTCTCCGAGATTCCGGCGTTTCTGGGGCTGCCCAGTATTCATACCGGGTATTGGGATCCGTTCTTCGAGATCTGCGCCGACTTGGGCGTGACGATCAATATGCACATCGGGTCCTCGTCGACGATGCCGGCCGCGTCGCCCGATGCGCCGGCGGCGGTACAGGCGTCGCTGAGCTTCAACAATGCGATGGCCTCGATGGCCGACTTCATCTTCGCGGGGATTCCGGCTCGGTTCCCGAAGATCAAACTGGCCTACTCCGAGGGGCAGATGGGCTGGATTCCGTACGCCCTGGAGCGAATGGACGACGTCTGGCTGGAGCACCGCGCGTGGGCGGTCACGGGTGAGGTGTTGCCCGAGGCACCGTCGTACTACTTCCGGCGGAACATGTTCGCGTGTTTCTTCCGGGATCGGCACGGGGTGAACTCGCTGGACGTGATCGGCGAGGACAACGTGACGTTCGAGACGGATTATCCGCACGTGGATTCGACGTGGCCGGATACGAAGAAGATTGCCGAGGAGCATCTCGCGGGGCTGAGTGCGGAGACGGTCTACAAGATCATCCGGGGGAATGCGATTCGGATGCTCGATGTGGATTTCGATCGGGATCGGGTCGGTGCGTGAGCACACCGCGCCGGCACTGAAGCCTGCATGCACGCCGGGTGGCTGATCGTTTGGCGATTGCGGGCATGGCGCTCCGCTCTCGGAGCCGGCTCCCGATCGGTACGGACGCGGCGCGGGGCCACGGTGGTGGTTTGCGCGGTGCGGTGGCACGGAGCGGCTCGTCGACATCTCGGCGGGCCGCTTCCAAGGTATTTCGACTCGTCGGCAGCACACCGGAGGGGCCTGGAATGAGTGGGATCTGCGAGGGGCGCGTGGTCGTCGTCACCGGTGCCGGCGGCGGTATCGGGCGTGAACACGCGCTGGCATTCGCCCGGGAGGGCGCATACGTGGTGGTCAACGACATCGGCGCCTCGCGCCAGGGCGACGGGCGCTCGCTCGGCCCGGCCCAGCAGGTGGTGGCCGACATCGAGGCGCTCGGCGGCCGGGCGGTGCTCAACGCGGACGACGTCGCGGACTGGGCGGGCGCGGAGCGCCTGGTACGGACGGCCGTTGAGGCGTTCGGCCGGTTGGACGTGGTGGTGAACAACGCGGGCTTCCTGCGCGACCGGATGCTGGTCTCGTTGGGTGAGGACGAGTTCGACGCCGTCGTGCGAGTGCATCTGAAGGGGCACTTCGCGGTGATGCGGCACGCGGGCGCGTACTGGCGCGCGCAGGCCAAGGCGGGCCACACGGTCGACGCGCGGCTGATCAACACCACGTCGGGCGCGGGGCTGATGGGCTCGGTCGGGCAGGGGAACTATGCCGCGGCCAAGGCCGGCATCACGTGTCTGACCCAGATCGCGGCGGTGGAGATGGGCCGCTACGGGGTCACGGCCAATGCGATCGCGCCGGCCGCGCGTACGCGGATGACCGAGGAGGCGATGCCCGACCTGGTGAAGAAGCCCGAGGACGGCGGCTTCGACTTCTACGACCCGGCGAACGTCTCGCCGCTGGTGGTCTGGCTCGGCTCGGCCGAGTCGCGCGCGGTGACCGGGCGGGTGTTCGAGGTCGAGGGGGACAAGGTCTCGGTCGCGACGGGGTGGCAACACGGCCCGGAGGCGACGGCGGGGCGGCGCTGGGAGCCGAGTGAGTTGGGGCCGGTGGTGGCGAAGTTGCTCGATCAGGCTCCTGCGCCGACCCCGGTGTACGGGGCCGGGGGTTGAGCCGGACGGGTGGTTGATTTTTCGGCCGGTTGGTTTGTCTGTTCGCCGGTTGGTTCGTTTCCGGCTTTGGCCCTTCGACAGGGAGTCGAGAACCATGGATCTGCGGTACACCGAGGCCGAGGAGGGCTTTCGCGCGGAGTTGCGCGCGTGGCTCGATCAGGCCATCCCGCTGTTGCCCGCCAAGCCCGATCGCAACGATTGGCCGGGGCGGCGTGCCTATGACACGGCGTGGCAGCGGCTGCTGTTCGACGCCGGGTACGCGGGCCTGCACTGGTCGATCGAGGCCGGCGGCAAGGGGGCCACGCCGACCGAGCATCTGATCTTCCTGGAGGAGACCGAGCGGGCCGGTGCGCCCTACGTGGGCGCCAACTTCGTGGGTCTGCTGCACGCGGGTCCGACCATCGACGCGGCCGGGACGCAGGAGCAGCGGCGGCGGTATCTGCCGGGCATCCTGCGTGGGGACGACGTGTGGTGCCAGGGCTTTTCCGAGCCGGGTGCGGGTAGCGACCTGGCGTCGTTGCGGACCCGGGCGGTGCGGGACGGCGACGACTACGTGATCAACGGGTCCAAGATCTGGACCTCGCACGCCGAAGTGGCCGACTACTGCGAGATGTTGGTACGTACCGACCCGGACGCCCCCAAGCACAAGGGGATCACCTGGTTGATCGTGCCGATGGACGTGCCGGGGATCACGATCCGGCCGCTGGAGACGGTGATGGGCACCTCGGAGTTCGCCGAGGTGTTCTTCGACGATGTGCGGGTGCCGGTGGCGAACCGGGTCGGCGAGGAGAACGACGGCTGGCGGGTCACCATGGTGACGCTGTCGTTCGAGCGCGGTACCGCGTTCGTCAGCGAAGTGGTGGCCTGCCAGCGGTTGTTGCGCGAACTCGCGGCGCTGGCGAAGAAGATGAATCGGCGGCCTCGGGCAAGTGCGAGTGCCTGGGACGACGTTGCGTTGCGGCGCGAACTCGGCCATTTGACCGCAGAGTTCGAGGCGCTTTGGGCGTTGACGAAGTGGAACGTGTCCGAGGCGCAGCGGTCCGGGGTGCCGGGGGTCGGCGGCTCGGTGTTCAAGCTGCGGTTCTCGGAGACGAAGCAGAAGGTGTACGACCTGGCGCATCGGTTGCTGGGGCGGGCGGCTTTGGCCGTGGACGACGTTGCGGGCTTGCCGAGTGGGGCGTTGATGGACGAGCGGCTTTCGTCGTTGTCGTACACGATCGCGGCGGGGACGTCGCAGATTCAGCGCAACATCGTGGGGGAGCGGATTCTCGGGCTGCCGAAGGAGCGGTGATGGGGGGCTTGGGGCTTGGGGGTTCGGGCTGCGGTGGGGGTTCGGGGTGTTGGGCTTCGGGTGGGCCTCCGGGTGTTGAGCTTCCGGGCGTTGGACTTCCGGGCGTTGGACTTCCGGGCGTTGGACTTCCGGGCTTTTGGCTCCCGGATGTTGGGCTTCGGGCCATGGGTTTTCGGCTGAGTGAGGGCGGCGGGCATGGATTTTCAGTTGAGTGAGGATCAGCGCGATCTGCGGGCCGGCGTAAGGGAGTTCTGCGAGGGGCGGTTCGGCCGGGAGCGGATGCGGGTGTTGGTGGACGGTGCGCCGGGGGTGGCGCGGGTGCCTGGCATGGTGGATCGGGGGCTTTGGCGAGAGCTGGCCGATACCGGCTTCTTTGCGCTGCGGGTCGCGGAGGAAGCGGGCGGGGTCGGGCTCGGGGTGGCCGAGGCGGCGCTGGTGTACGAGGAGGCCGGGCGGGTGTTGTTGCCCGGGCCGTTGGTGGCCACGCATCTGGCGGCTTCGTTGCCGGCGGCGGTCGGGGCCGCGGCGGCTTCGGGTGACGCGGTGGTCGGGCTGGTCGAGGGTGACTCGTGGCCGTTGCTGGTGGAGCATCTGGATGCGCTGGATTGGTTGTTGGTGCTGACGGGTGAGGGTGTTCGGCTGGTTGATCCGGCGGAGGTGCGGGGTGAGCGGGTCGCGCATCCCGTGGATCCGTTTACGCCGGTGACGGCGGTGGACGAGCTGCCGGTGGGTGAGTTGGTGGCCGATGCTCTCGTTGCGGAGCAGTGGCGACGAATCGGAGCGGTGCTCACGGGGGCGCTTCAGCTGGGGATCGCCGGGCGGCTTACCGAGTTGGCCACGCATTATGCCAAGGAGCGGGAGCAGTTCGGGCGGGTGATCGGTGGGTTCCAGGCGGTCAAGCACCTGTGCGCGGAGATGTTGGTACGGACCGAGATCGCCCGGGCGGCGGTGTATGCGGCGGCCGTGACGCTGGATGATCCGGCGGTGGGGGACGCGGAGGTCGCGGTGCTGACGGCGAAGGTGATGGGGGACGACGCGGCTACGCGGAATGGGAAGGACGCGACTCAGGTGCACGGGGGGATGGGCTTCACCTGGGAGGTGGATGTGCATCTGTTCTTGAAGCGGGCCTGGGTGCACTCGACGCAGTTCGGGTTTGCGGAGGAGAACGAGGAGGCGTTGGCGGGGAGCCTGTAGCGGGTCGCCCCACCCGCTGTGGCCACGCCCGGTGCGGGCGGCTTTCCGGACCGCAAGCGCCCGCACCGGCTCAGGGGTGCGCGGACCGCCGGATACGCATGATGTCGTGGTCGTGCCCGATGGCGAAGCCGGCGCCGTCCGGGTCGGCGAAGTGGGTCACTACGTACTGTTCGAGGTCCTTTCGGCTCGGCCGGGCAGTCCGCTCGGCCAGGTCCGGGACGTTCACCATGAACTCGGCCACCGCGAGGGTGTCGGCCGGGTTGTCGGCGCGGAAGCGGACGGGCAGGGTCTCGACCTCGCAGTGCTCGACGAGGTCCTCGTTGCCCGCCCGCAGCGCGTCCGCCGTCGCCGACAGATCGAAGCGAACGTCGTGGAAGTGCCGCACCATGCGCATGCACTCGTTGTTCGGATTCTGTAGTGCCAGGACGAGTTCGCCGCCCGGCCGGACCCAGCCCAGCAGACGTCGCACCGTGGGCAGCCACCGCGACTGCGGCAGGTAGTAGAGCATGTGCGAGCACAGCGCGAAATCGGCGAGGGCACCCGGGGTCGCCGTCTCGACGGGATCGCTCAGCACCTCCGCCTCCGGACAGGCGAGGCGGAGCGCGCGGCGCATGTAGGCGCTGGGCTCGATGGCGATCGTGCGCTCGAAGTAGCCGCCCACGTGCCGCGTGGTCGCCCCGGACCCGGCCCCGACGTCGAGGAACACCGCACGACGGGGCAACTGTTCGACCAGGGCGGTCAGTCGGGCGTGGGTCACCGCCTTTTCGTCGGAGCCGGCGAGGAAGAGTTCGAAGGCTCGGCGGTAGTCGTCGCCGGCGACGTCCAGGATCGGGATGGGGCCGGAGGGGTCCGACGGGTCGGTTTCGGCTGGTGGCAACGCCATGTCGGTTCGGCCTCCCGGCGAGGAACGTCTCCGCTGATCGTCGTGTCCGGCGGACCCCACGCTACGTGATCCTTGTCCCGCTCAGCCGGACACCGGGATCTTCGTGCGGGTCGTGGTCGGGACTCGGGGGCGGGTCGGCCACCAGAAGGTGTTGCCCGTGTCGAGGGCCAGGGCCGGCACCAGGATCGAGCGGACCAGGAAGGTGTCGATCAGCACGCCGATGGCTACCAGGGCGCCGATTTGGATGAAGGCGACCTGGGGGGCTCCGGTCAGGGCGGCGAACGTGGCGGCCAGGACCGCGCCGGCGCTGGTGATCACGCCGCCGGTGGCGGTCAGGCCGGCGAGTACCGCCTGGGTGTGGGTGCGGTGTTCGGATTCCTCGCGGATTCGGGAGATGAGGAAGATGTTGTAGTCGGCGCCCAAGGCGACCAGGAACAGGAAGCCGACCAGCATGATTTGCACGTCCATGGCCGGGAAGTCGAGGACGTGTTCGAAGAGTTGTCGGCTCAGGCCGAGGGCGGCGAGGTAGGAGAGCAGGACGGTCGCGGTCAGGAGCAGCGGGGCGACGAGGGCGCCGCGGAGGAGTAGGACGAGGGTCAGGAATACGACGGCGATCACGAGTGGGATGACCGTGCGTCGGTCGTGGGCTTGGGCCTTGTCTTTGTCCGCGCCGGTTGCGGTGGGGCCGCCGACCAGGGCGTGGGCGCCCGGGACGGCGTGTACGGCGGATTTGATCGCGGTCAAGCGGGTGTTGGCGGCGTCGCTGTCGGAGGGGACGTCGAGTATCGCGCGTACCTCGACGAGTGTGCCGTCTGCGGAGTGGTTCGGGGGCTTGGACACCGGGGTTACGCCGGGGACGCGTTGCAGGGCCGTGGTGATTGCGTCGGCTGCTCCGGCGTCGGCGATGACGCGTACCGGGCGACTTTGCCCTGCCGGGAAGTGGGCGGCCAGGAGCCGTTGGCCGGCGATCGAGTCGGGCTTGCCGACGACGGTGTGCGCGTCGTCCAGGCCGGTCTTGACGCCGAGTGCGCCGAGGGCCAGTACGCCGAGCGCCAGGCTCGCGCCGACCCAGACCAGGCGCGGCCGACCGGCGATCCCGCGACCGAGGCGCGGCCAGATCGAGTGGCGGGCGGGCGGCTCGGCGCCGTGGCGCGGTACGACCGGCCAGAACACCCAGCGGCCGAGCACCACGAGCAGCGCCGGGAACAGGGTGGCGATCACCACGAAGCCACAGCCGACCGCGATCGCGCCGGCTGGGCCGAGCGTGTGGTTGAAGCCCATGTCGGCGGCGAGCAGGCACAACAATGCGACGGCGACCGTCGCGGCGGACCCGGCGATCGACGGCAGCGCGCGACGCAGCGCGACCCGCATCGCGGTGTACGGGCCGGCGTGCCGCAGCAGTTCCTCGCGGTAGCGGGCGAGCAGGAGCATCGCATAGTCCGTGCCGACGCCGAAGAGCAGCGCGGTGACGGTGATGGTGTTGCCGTCGTCGGCGGTCAGGTGGGCGAAGCGTTCCAGGAGGTGGCCGACGGCTCGGCTGAGCAGTAGGGCGACGCCGACGCAGAGCAGCGGTAGCAGCCACAGAACCGGGCTGCGGTAGGTGAACAGGAGCAGGACGGCGACCACGATTACGGTCACCAGGGTCAGCGTGTGGCCGGTGCTTTCGAGGGCGTCCGAGGCGTCGAGGGCGTTCCCGGCCGGGCCGGTCAGTCGTACGGTCAGCCCGTCCGGGAGGTCGGTGCGGGCCCGGTCGCGGACCTTGCGGGCCTCGTCGGCGGGTGTACGGCCGTCCCGGGCCTTGTTGTCGAGCGGTACGACCAGGGTGACCGCGGCGCCGTCGGTGGACCGGCCGGGGGCGGCGATCGGGCCGCGCGCGACGTCGGCGAGCGCGGCGCGGTCGGCCTCGACCTTGGCCAGGTCGGCGGGGCCGAGGCCGCCGGGGCGGGCGTAGACCAGGATGCCGTCCGCGAGCTTGCCGTCGGGGAAGCGGTCGGTCAGCTCGGCGACCTTCGTGGACTCGGCGCCGCGCGGGAGTTCGACGGTCGCGTCGTCGTGGGCCCGAGCCGAGCGTTGCGCCGACAGTGGGACGGCGATGGCGATCAGGATCAGCCAGCCGAGCAGTACCAGCCAGGCGCGGCGGTTGCCGCTCGCGGGCCCGGCCGATCGGCCGCGGGCATGGTCGATCGACTTGCCTGTACGGAACACGGGATGTTCTCCTCGTGGATGGATGGGCGCGCGCGTGAAGACACGTCCTCGCGGACGTGGGGTGCGGCCTCCGCCATCCGGGCCGTCGAGCTGCAACTCGACGGCCCGGAGTCGTTGGTGGGGCCGGGGTGGTGCCGGGGTGGCGCTGGGGTGGCGCTGGGTGGGGTTCGGTTCGGTCGGTTCGGTTCGGTTCGGTCAGGTGTTGGTAGGGGGCTCGTCCTGGGCGGACGGGGTCTCTGGTGCGGCTTTTGGTGCGCGCTCCGGTGCGGGCTCGGAGGGCTCCGGGTAGGCGAAGAAGCGGGTCAGTACGGTGCGGGCCTCGGGTGGGGTGTCCTCGGAGGCGCGTTTGTAGCGGTAGAGCAGGGCGATGTACTCCTCGAAGAATTCGAGGAGTTCGTCGAAGGTCACGTTGATCTCGCTGTGCGAGAACGGCACCGCGTCGGCCCAATCGCCGGGCAGGTCGGTGCCCTCGATCCGTAGCCGGGCCAGTTGTTCGAGGTCGGCGGCGAGGTCGAGGCGGGTCATCTCGTCGAAGACGGCCCGCATTTCGGTGGTCTGTGCACTGCGCGGCGGAAAGCGGCGGTCCGTTTTGATCGCGCGCCACCAGCGTTCGCGGCCCTTGGCGAGTTCGGGCGCCTCCTCGATGAAGCCGTGCTGGGCCAACTGCCGCAGGTGGTAGCTCGCCAGCCCGCTGCTCAGGCCCAGGGCGCGGCCCAGGGTGGTCGAGGTGGCGGGGCCGTCGCGCAGCGCCCTGGCGATCCGGTAGCGCAGGGGGTGCGCGAGTAGGCGCAGCGCGTCCAGGTCGGTGATCTCCTGGCGCTCGGGCTGTGGCGTGGTCACGTATCGAGCTTATGGGGCTGGGGGGAAGTTGCAAAGAAGCTTTGCAAAGGGATTTTGCATGGGAGGGGGGATGGAGGGGGTCGGTTCGACGGGCGGGCCGGCGGGCGGGCGGGCGGGTGAGTGGGTGTGCGTGCCTGCTGTGGGCTGCGCGGTTCGGGGGTGGCCGGACTGGCCGGAGCGGCGGGCCGAGATTCAGGGGGGCTTCGGGTTCGCGCGTTGTGGCGATGACCTGGGCGGATCCATTGACAGGTGTGGGGTCTGCGGATATTCCTGACTGATCGTCAGATCAGTGTGGGTCGCACAGCAGGGAGCCAGTCGTGGAACACGATTTCGCGGGTCGAGCCGGGGCGGTCGTGGTCGTCGGGGCCGGGGGCGGGATCGGTGCGGCGATCTGTCGGATGTTCGCCGCGCGCGGGGCGGACCTGGCGGTGACGTATCGGAACGGGGCCGCGGCGACCGAGGCGGTGGCCGAGGAGGCGCGGACCGAGTACGGCCGGCGGGCGCGCGCGTGGCGGGTCGATCTGACGGACGCGGGCGCCGTGGCCGAGTTCGTGGCTGCGGCGGCGGTGGAGTTCGGCGGGGTGCATACCGTGGTGTACGCGTCCGGGCCGCATGTACCGATGCTGCATCTGAGTCGAGTGACGCCGGCCCAGTATCGCGAGCAACTCGACGGCGACGCCGCCGCGTTCTTCAACCTGGTGCACCCGGCGCTGCCGCATCTGCGCGCGGCGGGCAACGGCAGCCTGGTCGCGGTCACCACGGCGGCCACGAGTCGGTTTCCGGTGCGGGACGGCTTGTCGTCCTGTACGAAGAGCGCGGTCGAGGCGATCGTGCGCGGGATCGCGGCGGAGGAGGGGCGGTTCGGGGTGCGGGCGAACAGCGTCGGGCCCGGGATGCTCACCGACGGGATGGCGGCGCGGCTGATCGACAGCGGCGACCTGGACGAGCGCGCGTTGGACGTGGCGCGCGGCAACATCCCGTTGCGGCGGTTCGGGCGCGCGGCGGACATCGCCGAGGCGGTCTGCTTCCTGGCTTCCGACCGGGCGGGTTTCATCAGCGGGCAGAAGTTGGATGTGGATGGTGGGTACGGGGTTTGACGGATCGTCATATCCGGGAACCCGGATTGCGACGCGCCGTGCGAAGCGCTTTGCGAGGCGCTTTCCACTCGGCCAGTACCGACCCGGCATCGCGGGCAGGCTGAGCACGATCGGGTTCCGCGCGCACGTCCAGCCGGGCGATCGAGTGGCTGAAAGCGCCCGTGATGTGGGCTGCTTCGCACCGTGGCGTAGGTCGGGTCGGCGGCGCGTGCGGAGGTGGGGGCGGGCGCCGGTCTCGGTGGAATTGACCCATCGAAATGGCAGTGGAATGCACCCCTTGGTGGGTCTATCGCGGGCTTAGATTTGTCCTTGTCAGCACGACGGCGACCGGCACGAAGCCGGTGAACCGGTAGGCCGGTGAGCCGGTGAGCCGGTAGGCCGGTAGGCCGGTAGCCACAGTCAAGGAGAGCCCGCATGAACGCCAGCACCCAGCAGCCGCAGAGCCCCGTTCTCGTCCGCGCCGCGAACGCCGAGAACATCCAGGACGGTGCGCTCAGCCTGATCACCCTGCTCGCCGACTCCGGCGCCACCGGCGGCGCGCTGACCGCGAACAAGGCCACCTTCAAGAAGGGCTCGCCCGGGGCGCCGGCGCACTTCCACACCAAGGCGACCGAGATGTTCCTGGTGCTGGAGGGCGAGATGCGGATCCTGCTCGACGACAAGATCGTGAACCTGGGTACCGGCGACTTCCTGACCGTCCCGCCGACCGTGCCGCACGCGTTCGCGCCGGCTCCGGGCGTCGAGGCCGAGATGCTCGTGGTGTTCACCCCCGGCATGGACCGCTTCGACTACTACCGCCTGCTGGAGCGTGTGTACCGCGGCGAGGCCACCATCCAGGACATCCGGGACAGCTCCGAGCAGTACGACAACCACTACTTCGACAGCCCGGTCTGGAAGCAGGCGCTGGCGGAGGGCTGATTGCCGAGGATGGCCCGGCCCTGGTGGTGCGGCCGGGCTTCCGCGTGGCGGACGAGGAACCGGGCGCGGGGGTGGTACGGATTCGGCCGCGTGGCGGACTTGCCTCCCGGCTGTGGAGCCGCCGGGCCGCCCGGGCCACCGGCCGCCGGTGCGACCTTGCGGTGGCGCTGTGGCCGACTTGCGGATGGCTTGCGTGCGTGTGCGCTTGGCGGTTGAGGTCGGCTTGTCGTCCCGAGACTGCCGCGCGGGTATCCGCGGTGGTTGGGCTTCGATGTGGTCGGTATCGGGCGAACTGTTGTGTGCTCGAGTCCAGTTGGGCTGTCTTGGGCTTCAGGGTGATGTGTCCGATGCGCCGACTTGATGGGTCGGATGGCGAGATGGATGGTGACCGGTTCGAGGGTGGGTCAGAGGGCTCGGGCCGCTTCTTGGATCGCGCGCCGGACGCAGCGCAGGGTGCATGGGGTTCGGGTGTCGTCGTCGGGTGGTGCCACGAGCCAGATGAGGGGGTCGCCGGGGAGGGCGTTCGGTTGGGGGATGGTGATCCAGGAGCCGTGGCCGTGATGGCGGGGGCCGGTTCGGCGTTCGCGGGTCGGGAGGGTGTGGGTGGCGTCGGGCGGTACGAGGAAGCCGATTCGGCGGTGGCGGCGGTCGAAGATGACCGGGCCGGGGTCGATGCCGCGTGCGCGCAGGACGTCGAGGGTGGCGCGGCCGAGGCGTTCGTCGACTTCGATCACGTCGAACGTTTCGCCGGCGGCGGCGAGGTAGGGGGCGTAAGGATTGCGGTTGGGGGGATCGGCGGCTGCGACCCGGGTGGGCTTCAGCAGGTAGTGCATGGCGAATGAACTCCTTTTTGCATGAAGGGAGTTGGGGTGTGAGTTGGGACTGCCCTGCTCCCGTGTCGGCAGGGAGTGAGCCCGGTCCCGTGTGTGGCGTGTGGTTCAGAAGAGTGACGGCTGCTCGCCGATGGGCACCTGGGTCGGGCATTCGGCGGCGACCTCGATCCAGGCGGAGACGAGCTTGCCGGTGGCCGTGCGAGACCAGGTGAATCCGGCCGCGTCGGTCTGTACGAGGGCGAGGCCCCGGCCGCTTCGGGCGTCGAGCGGAACGTCCGCGAGCGCCCGCAGTTTGGGGCAGGGCGAGGGCAGGTAGTCCCACACCGCGATGTCGAGTTGCCGGCCGCAGAGGGTCAGGATCACCGTGAACTCGGCGCGCGTGGCGGCCCGTTGCGCGTGTCGCACCGCGTTGGTCGCCAACTCGGTGGCAATCAGCGCGGCCGAGTCGGTGGCATGAGCGGGGATCCGCCGATCCGCACAAAACCGCCGCACGCAATCACGCGCGAGCTTCACGGAGATGTCGGTCAGCGGGAAGTCCCGTTTGAGGGTGGTCGGCAGCATGGTGACTCCCATGTGACGCCGGGATGGTGGATGCAGTTTTCTGGTGGCGGGTGGGCGGGCTCTTGGCGGCCGAACCCGGCGAAGGGATTGCGGTACGCCAGTCGTGCGCCGTCCCGGCAGGGCGCTGGGCTGCGTGGAGAGCGGCGTGAGCATGCCCACTGAGTGGGTTAGTAGAATCACTGTAGGTGATCTGCCAGATACCGTCCTCTCTTTCTGGCAATTTGGCAAGTCTGCTTGGTAGGCCCGCTGGGCGCCTCGCGGTACGAGGGTGTGCCGTAGCAGACTGGGGCCGGGAGGTTCGATGTTGCTGACGCTGGAGAAGCGCCAACTTGCCGACGAGCTCAAGATGTTGCGGAAGAAGTCGGCGCTCACCGGGAAGCAGGTGGCTGAGGCGCTCGGAGTGTCGGAGCCGTTGGTGAACCGCATGGAGAATGCCAAGCGGGCCGTCAACAACGACAACCTGACGAAGCTGCTCGACCTGTACCGAGTCCAGGGGGATGAGCGGAAACGGCTCGTCGACCTGTTCGAGCGCAGTGTTCGGGACGAGCCTGGCGATGGGCATTGGTGGAGTGAGTTCGAGAACGAGATCAGCGCTTCGTATCGCGATTACATCGAGTTGGAGCATGCCGCTGCGGCCGTCGTCGAGTACCAGCCTCAGGGACTGAACGGTCTCGTGCAGACCGAAGAGTATGCGTACGCTTTGACTGCGGCTTGGGGTATGCAGGACGAAGATCGTCTGGAAGCTCATGCCACGGTGCGTGTGAAGCGAAGCCAGAGCAGGATTTTTGGTCCCGAACGGCTGCACTTCACGGGCTTCTTCACCGAGTCGGCCCTGCATATGCATGTCAAAAGCAGGGCCACCATGATCGAGCAGTTCGATCACCTTGTGCGGATCGGGCGGTTCGAAAATGTGGAGCTACATATGATCCCTTTCGAAACGCTGGCTACGGCAACGCTGGGATCCGGGTTCACGGTGTTCCAGTTCGACGCCATCAACGCTCCGAAGATCTTGGTTCAGGATGCGGTCGTCGGTCGGCGGTCCATCAGTGAAGAGCCTCGTGATCTGCGGGAAATCGATCGTCACGTCAAGCGTCTGAAGCGAGCCGCGCTCTCGGCTCAAGACACCTTGGCATTCGTTGAGAAGCACATCCGAAAACTGGAGAGCAGATGAGCGTCGCGCGCAAATCCGAGTCGATAGGCGCTTTCAGGAAGGCTTCTTACTCCAATGCGGATCACGCCTGCGTGGAGGCTGCCCTGGCTGGGCGCTACGTTGTCGCACGCGACTCGAAGTTTGTCCGGGGCCCTGTCTTCGCGTTCAGCGGAAGTGCATGGGAGACGTTTCTCGGTGCGTTTAAGTAGCGTGAACTGAATGCTTCTATTTCGAAGGGATTTCTACTCTCCGGCTGCATGCTCCGGCAACGTTTCGAAGCCTCCCGTGTGGGTCTATATGTGATCTTGGTTTAAGGGTCCCCAAGGATCTTCGGTAGCGGTATCGTCACGTACGGAACAAACTTGGCGTGGCCATCGACGTGAGTGAAGCGTGATGAGGACGTTCAGTCGGGCGCCTGCCGGGGCTTTCGTCCATGTGCGTGAGTGATGGCAATGCGGCGAGTTGCACTTCATCGGTGCGCAGGATTTTGGGGGAACCGTGGCCAAAAAAGCCGGGAAGCTTCAGTGGCGCAAGTCCAGCCGAAGTGTGGATGACGGGTCGTGTGTCGAGATCGCGCCGGCCGCTGCGGAGGTTGCGGCGCGGGACTCGAAGGTTCCTGAGGGGTCGAACATCGGCTTTGGCAAAGGACAATGGGCTGACTTCTTGGCTTCGCTGCGATAGCTCCGCGGCCAGTCAGGTACCCGGCTCGTGGGTCTGGGCTTGCCACTCGACTCGTACGGCGTCGATGAGACGGATGACCTGTACATCACGCGCGCGAAGCGTGTCGTTCAGCGTGTTCGCCACGCGGGGCTGGACGCCCAGCAATCGCTTCGAAAGAGCCGGTGAGCGAAGTGCTCGCCACCCGTTGGCTTGGACCGTAACTTGCCGGCCTCGGCCTCCGGTGTGGGCTGCATGCCGGGCGCTGTCGGTTCAAGGAACCCGGACACCAGTCGATAGGCACAGCCGCGCGCACAGTCCAAGGCATCCTCGGGGGGCTCGCGAAGCCGCCGGTGGGCCGGCTCCTGTCCTCGAACGGGTCGGAGCCGGCCGGGTAGTGGGCGCGGAAGTGTCAGGCGTTGGTCGAGTCGACGTGGTTGATGGGCGCGCCCAGTAGTTCACTCGCCGACCGGTGGATCTTCGCCAGCGCGCTCAAGAGGGCCTCTCGTTCGGTTTCGGTGAGGTTCGCGGTGACCTTCTCCTCCATGAATCGCCGTTCCGCCTCGACCGGTTCCTGCAGCGCACGCCCCGCGTCGGTGAGCCAGAGCCGTACGAGGCGGTTGTCCCGGTCGTCGCGGCTGCGCGTCAGCAGTCCGGCGGTGGTCATCCGAGTGGCCATCTTGACGACGGTGGGCGTCGTGACGTTCAGGGCGGCGGCGACCTCGCCTGGTGTGCTTCCGTCCTGTTCCCACAGAGCCGCGAGCAGGAGGTTCTGTCCCAGGTGCAGCCCATGGCGCCGCATGGCGCCCTCGGCCAGGGCCCGGAGCACCTTGGACGTTCGGCCGTGCAGGTCCAGGAACTCGGGCATCGCGGCCTCCGGTGGATGTGCGGAACCAGCCGATCAGGCCGCCGGCAAGGTCGATTGACGGCTAATCATTTACTGGCTAACGTCTTCAAGGCAATCGTTAGACGGCTAACGTCTCTAGGGAGTCTGATGATACTGGTCACCGGAGCCACCGGAAACATCGGCCGCGAGCTCGTCCGCGAGCTCGACGCGAAGGGCGCCAAGCTCCGCATCCTCGTCCGCGACCCCGCCCGTGCCGCCACACTGCCCGAGCGCGCCGAACGCGTCGTCGGCGACCTGGGGGAGCCTGCGACACTGACGCCCGCCTTCGACGGCGTCGACGAACTGTTCCTGCTCACACCGGGCATCGGAACCGCCCATACCGCCCATGCCGTCTCCGCCGCGAAAGCAGCCGGGGTGAGCCACATCGTGCACCTGTCGTCCATCAACGTCATCGGCGACCCGATGCCCGCGATGGGCCGCTGGCACCACCAGCGCGAAGAGATCGTCTGCGGCTCCGGCATACCCGCCACGATCCTGCGACCCGGCGGTTTCACGACCAACGCCCTCGAATGGGCGCCCACCATCCGCGCGGAAGGCTATGTCCTCGACCCTGTCGGCCCGGGCCGTTTCGCGCCGATCGACCCCGCCGACATCGCCGCCGTCGCCGCCCTCGTCCTCACCGAAAACGGCCACCAAGGTGAGGAGTACGCCCTCACCGGCAACGAGGCGCTCACCGTCACCGAGCAGGTTCGGATCATCGCCGAGGCGGTGGGCCGCGACATCGAGGTCCGTGCGGCGGCCACACCGGCTCAAGCCGTCCGGTCCCGCTTCCCCGACGGAGCACCCCAGGCGCTTGCCGACGCCATCACGGAGGGGTTCACGCTCATGCGCGCCGACACCGTCGGGTTTCGCACCGACACCGTGGAGCGGCTGCTCGGACGCGGGCCACGAACGTTCGCCGACTGGTGCGCGCGCAACGCCGACGCCTTCCGGCGGCCGACCACCGCCTGAACGGGCCGACGACGCGGGGCAATCGCCACTTT
Organism: Embleya sp. AB8; assembly: GCF_049739465.1. Taxonomy (NCBI): domain Bacteria; kingdom Bacillati; phylum Actinomycetota; class Actinomycetes; order Kitasatosporales; family Streptomycetaceae; genus Embleya; species Embleya sp. AB8. The sequence continues at coordinate 24,797 of NZ_JBMHHY010000026.1, read as the reverse complement.
CGTGTCGGCTTCCACCGTGCGCAGCCGGCCGGCCGAGGACGCGCCCAAGCCCCGGCAGCACCGCTCCCGGATCTTCATCACCGACCCCGGCTTCAAGGCCGAAGCCGAGCGCGTGCCGGACCTGTCCGCCCGTACCTGGCAGGGCCGGCCGCCAGGCGAGGACGAGTACGTCGTCAGCGTGGACGCGAAGACGTCCATCCAGGCCCGCTGCCACCCCACTCTCGCCCCCGGAAGGGCGGTCGCCCACGGGCTGCGGCTCAGGCGGGGTCGCCTGCGACCGTAATTTCGAGATTTCTGAAGGCACGAATCAGGTGCAGCGGATCGTGATGGCGCGGAACCTGCCGAAGTAGGGTTTCGCAGGTCAGCGTCCATTTTCGATGGCTCGCGGACGGTGATCGGCTTCCAGCCCGTCCGGGTCCGTTTCGGGCCGATCAGGGGTGTCATGCTGGGGAAATCCTGGGCCGGCACTGGGCAGGAAACCGCCTCCCACCTGCACAAACGCAACGGCCCCCGGCGCTGCACGCCGGTCGGTCGCTTCCGGCCCGTCCGGTGCGCGAACAGGCCAACCAGCAAAGGGACGTTCCGGCAGGTCCCTTGGTGTACGGACCTTGAGGGGCCGCCGTCACGCGTTGCTCGGTGGCAGGAATGCCGGGTCAGAGACCCACCGCGCGGACGAACATCGTGCCTGCGGTCCTGCCCTCTGGCGGATCGATGACGGACGCCGACACATCAGTGAATCCGTGGTCCGCGAGAAGACGCTCCCACTCGCCTGGGCTGTGGTCGTGCCGCATTCCTGCATGGCCTGGCTGCGGGCCCTGGCTCCCGGCAGGGAGGTGTGAAAATGCCAAGATGCCGCCCGATGCCATGCGGGCTCGGATCAGCGGGAGCAGCGTCTCCGGATCGATGAACCACACGGCACCGAAGATCGAGAGCACGATGTCGAATATCTCGCTCGTCTCGCTCAGGAACGCCGTCGCTTCCGCCGTACGAAACTCAAGACCGTCCAGATCACCCCAGCGTTCTCGTGCCACAACTTCACGCGCGGGGGAAACGTCTACTCCGATACCTGTCGCGCCGAGAGTCACCAAATGTGCCAGGTTGCTACCACTCCCCGAGCCGAGTTCCAGCACCCGGTGCCCGACGACGGCACCCAGAACGCTCTCGTTCGGCCCGTGATCGGCGTACTGAGTCCAGTTCAGCCAGGTCGTATCTCCATTGGCATTCGCGGTCCTACGCGGCGTGCTCCCGACCGCGTACCTGTCCCAGGACTCGGCCAATGACATGCGGTGATCCTTCCGGCAGGCGGGGCCCACCCCCAACGTACGGGGGTGAGCCCCAACTCACGCGCTGTTCAGTCCTACTTGGGCGAGTCGTGGCACCCGGCGTGGCACTGGTTGCAGTCGGCCGTGCTCTTCATGTCCCACACGTCGGGCTCGATCTCGAACCCGGCTGCCTTGATGGCTTCGATCGTCTGCTCCAAGACCAGCGGGCCGCCGTTCTTCGAGTCGTGCCCGTCCTCCAGCTTGGGGACATGGTGGATGTACCGGCCGAAGTGCCGGTCGGTGAAGTGGTGGTACGGGATCGAGTCGAGCAGGAACGAGTGCCATGCCTCGTCCACCTGCTCGGACGGACCCATGAGAAGGTCCGGGTTCTCGCCGCACGTCACCAGGTAGGCGATGGCCTGGCCGAACTTGGCCAGGATGAGTTTGCCCAGGGCCTACGCGGCGCAGGTAAGGAGCTGGGCGAACCGAACGACGCTTCCAAGCGACTCGTGCAGCGCTGGGAATCCGGGCAGACCAGGACGTGTCGCCCGCTGTATGCGCGAGCGCTGAAGAAGTTCACCGGCCGCACACCCGAGTCGCTGGGGTTCGCAATCCCCATGACACGCGTCCACTCGGACGGCGCAGGAGGTCACGACATGGAAGCCGGGGAAGTCGGCACGGCTGATGCCGTCGCAAGCCCGGAGCCGGAGACTCAAGGGGAGTACGCAGGCATCTGGCTGTCCCGATATGAGCTCTACTCGTCCAGCCGTGACAAGACGTACGACTGCAAGCACCACGTCGTGATCGTCCAACACGGCAACCGGCTGACGGCCCAGAGCCTACCCGGAGCGTCGACCAATCCGGACAGCCCGTTGTCTCTGGACCTCACCATAGACCGGAACGTCATCGCGGGTACGTGGACGGAACAGACAGCGGCCGACGGCTACTACCAGGGTGCGCGGTATTACGGCGCCATCCAGATGCTGATCGAGCCGACAAGCCGACGCATGGCGGGCAAGTGGGTCGGGTTTGGGAAGGACTTCGATGTCAACACGGGGCCGTGGGAACTGCGCCTACTCGATCGATCCACCGGGCGGGCGAGCATCGAACGGTACTCGGCTTTCCCGTCGTGAGCGGGACGGTTGGTCACGTGACCCAACCCATGACCAACAGCGGTCTGAAGCGCCCGGACGCGGGGACCTTCTGATGATCATGGGGAAATGCTGGGGATACCTCCCCGTGAGGGGTGTTCGCGCAGGTCAGAGCGATGTATGCGGTAAAGCACCCAGATCTACGGGGCCGTGTCGGTCGTGGCGCTGCGGCTCGGGCGCCGGGGGCGGCTACGACGTTTACGTTCGCGCCGATCGACGTTTTGGGTTGCCGATGGGGTCTTCCTGGCCGCGCTCGACCTATCGGGCGCCCCGGATGGTGCGTTCGCCTGCGGCGGGCAACGCGGCCAGGAGGCAGGCGAAGCCAGCGCGTAGGTTGGGGAGTTCAGGTGGTCGTGGGTCAGAGAGGCGTGCCCAGGGCGACGATGGAGCGCTCGATGTCGCGGCTGGGGAAGAGCCTTCGGGCAGGCAGTCGGTGTGAAGTCGGGCCATCCCCATGCTGGGCGGGCGCGGTCGTCGGGGCTTGATTCATGTGATGGTCACGGCCCGGTCGTCACGGGTCGAGTAGCGTCGCCCACCGTTTGATGCCGGGGGCGGCGTCGTTGTTCGTCTTGCACACCGGGATCGCCTGGGAACAGCTGCCGCAGGAACTCGGCTTCGGCCCGGGCACGACCTGCCGGCGCCGCCTGGCCGAGCACCGACGCCGTGGGTATCCTGCTCGCCGCCACCTTGGCCGGCGGCAACCGCAACGAGGTCACCCAGCTGATCCCGCTACTTCAGGTGATACCGCCGGTGTGGGGCAAGCGAGGCTGGCCCCGGCCCCGCCCGGAGGTGGTGTTGGGCGGCCGCGCTGCAATGACCACGGCAAGTCCGCCACCTCGTTCGGGATCTCGGCGTGAAGCCGCCTATCGCCCGCCGGAGAACCGAGCATGGCTCCGGACTCGGCACCCAACGCTGGGTCGTTGAGCGAGCATTCGCCCAGCTGCACTGGCTCCGCCGCTTGCGGATCCGCTGGGAAGTACGCGACGACATCCACGAAGCCTTCCGCACCCTCGGATGCGCACTGATCTGCCGGCGACGCCTGGACTCCCGGTAAGAGATTCAGGACAGGCACGGCTTACGCTGACGGCCCGGTGTCCGACCTCAGGTTGGCTTGCGCCATACGGAGATGTGCTTTGCGGAGTCCTGGGTGAACGGCGCCCCGTCCCAGTCTCCGACGCGACGCTCCAGCTCGAGCCCAGCGATTCGTGCCATCAGGTCGAGCTCTGCCGGCCAGGCGTACCGATGCCGGGAGTTGCCGCGGCGGTAGCGGCCGTCGTCGCCGTCGCGGGTGAAGTGGTGCGAGACGAGAATCTGCTTGACCAGGTCGAAGGTGTCGAAGCCGAGATGTTGTGCAGAGACGTCGAACGGCACCGCGACCTGGCCCGGCGGCAGGAGCCGCAGCGGTGGCACCTCCAACTCGATGACGAATCGGCCGCCGGGCGCCAGATGATGTGCGGCGTTGCGGAAGCATTCGACCTGCTCGTCCTGCGTGAGCAGGTTCGTGATGGTGTTGTAGACGAGATAGACCAGGGTGAACTCGCCGGGGACGATGGTGGTGGCCATGTCCCCGATGGCTACCGGGAGGGTGTCCTCGTCGGTCTTGCGCCGTAGGGCCGCTGCCATGTGCTCGGACAGTTCGATGCCCACTACCTGCACGCCGCGTTCCCGGAGCGGGACGCCCACTCGTCCGGTTCCGATGGCGAACTCCAGAGCCCGGCCATCTCCGGCGAGCTCGGCGAGGAAGGCGAGAGTCGGTCCAAGAACGGCGGCCGAGAACATCTCGGTCTCTTCGGTGTCGTAGCGGTCGGCGGTTGCCCGGGTCCACAGCTCACTGCTCGTCACGGGCGGCCACTTTGCCGGGTGCCGAGCGCCGCTGTCGACGCATTTTCCTGCCACTGGCTCCGACCACCGGGCTCGGGGCGGGTGGGTACAGACCTTCGGCTGTTCGTCGCGCTGTTTGTAGCAACTCCCGAAGCGGAACGACGGGTTGCCCGAGGGTGTGGCCGAAGGCCGTCGAGCGGGGACGGTTGATCGTCAAGCCCAGGTTGTGGCGGCGAGTTCGGCTTTGTGCGGGGCGCCCAACGTGTTGAGGATCTGATGATGGTTCACGGGCTCACCCTGACATGACCGATTCGTAGGCGCCTCTCGCAAGAGCGTGCGCTGCAACCCATCGGGCAGCCGAAGGCCGCGGCTACCTCTCCTGAGCTTCCTGAGCTCGGGTCAGGTCGTGGCCGGTTCCACCGGGATCCATAGGGCTGCCGTGGCGTGGGTGCCGTCGTCGGAGACGCGGACGCGGAGGATTTCCGGGCCGGGGCGGCTTTGGTAGGGGTTGGAGGGGAACCACTGGGTGAAGATGTCGCGCCATAGGTATTGGAGGGCCTGGGGGAAGCGGCCCTCGTTTTCGAAGACCGCCCAGGTGCCCGCTGGGACGGGCCGGGTGTCGAGGTCTTCTGGGGACTGAGTGTGCGTCAGGACACCGTGGTAGTAGTCGAGTTCGGTGCCTTCGGCGCGGCTGGGGTCCAGGTTGTCGGTGACTGCGACGATGCCCTCCGGGTCCTGGTCGGACAGGGCGGTGATGCGGGTGAGGGTTTCCGGGGGGATGGCTCGGATGAAATCGGCGATGGCCGGGTTCACGCCCTCGTGGATCAGGGGGACTCGGGCCTTCTTGCCGACGATGTGGAATGCGTCCTTGTGGATGATTCGGTAGCGCATGGTGCTGCTCCCTTCGACGGTGAGGCGGAAGGACATCCTCGGCTGGGAGTACAGGGCCGCGCCGGTGCGCCGGGCCTCGCTCGGGCCCACGCCGTGCATGGCGCGGAACGCTCGGGCGAAGGCCTCGCCCGAGGTGTAGCCGTAGCGGACCGCGATCGCCAGCAGGGTTTGCTTCCCGGCGAGTACCTCGGCGCCGGCGAGGGTGAGTCGGCGGCTGCGGATGTACTCCGAGAGGGGTATCCCGGCAAGGGCGGAGCACAGGCGGCGGAAGTGGTACTCCGACGTCGCGGCGATCCGGGCCAACTCGGCTGCGTCGAGTGGGCGATCGAGGTGTGACTCGATGTGGTCCAGCGCCTGGTTCAGCCGCTCCAGCACTGCGGGCTCCTTCCTTCCTTCCTTTCTTCCTTTGCTTTCGGGCACCACGTTAGGAAGGAGAGTGTGTTGTGGGCCCGACATTTTGTGCCCGGTTCGGTCGGGTGGCCTTGGGCCTACCTCGGGGTCGCCATGTTCAGCTGCGGCGGGCCGGGGATGGGGATAGAGGGCGATCGTCGGTCCGGTCGACGTGGAGCCGAGCCGGCGGCGGCGAACCGCCATCCACAACTGGCTGGTGCTGCTGCTGGTGCTGCGGGTTGCCGGTTGCGGGTGTGCTTCGGCAGTGGGCAGGAGGGGTGGTGCCGTTGGCATAACCGACGCGGGCTGTGGGGACTCGGGTTGGGGTAGGCGACCGGGGTCGGACGAGTTTGGTGAGGTGTGTGTGCGATGCGGAAGATCGTTTATTGGATGGGGATGTCGCTGGACGGCTTTATCGAGGGGCCACAGCGGGAGATCGGGTGGCATCGGGTGGACGACGAGTTGCATCGGCATATGAATGAGCAGCTCGCGGGGATGGGCGCGCTCCTGAGTGGGCGGGTTACCCACGAGTTGATGGCCGGGTTCTGGCCCACTGCGGATGCGGATCCGGCAAGTAGTGGGACGGTCAGGGAGTTTGCCGGGATCTGGCGGGACATGCCGAAGGTCGTGTACTCCCGGACGCTGGAGCGGGCGGACTGGAACACCACGATCAAGCGGGACGTGGTGGTGGCGGAGATTCGGGCGTTGCAAGACGAGGCGGGTGGGGATCTGGCGCTTGGTGGGGCCGACCTGGCCGCGACGTTTCGGCGGCTGGGATTGATCGACGAGTATCGGGTCTATGTACATCCGGTCCTGATCGGGCGCGGGAAGCCGATGTTCGGGCCGACGGACGCTACGACCGACCTGCGGCTCGTGGAGACGCGGGCCTTCGGTAATGGGGTCGTGTTGCTGCACTACCGGGTGGAATGAGGCGGGGGCGGGTGTCGGACCTGGTGGCTACCCTCCGCCCATGAACGATCCGACAGCGAATGGGCCGGAGACGACTGCCGGGCGTGGGACATCGCCGTTCGAGGTCGTCGTGACCGATGCCCCGGATGCGGGTGACGTTGCGCTGATCTCGGATGCGCTGGATGCGTTCAACGTCGAGGCGACCGGGGTCGAGGATCGTCGGGCGCCGGCCGTGCCGGTCCGGGATGCGGGGACCGGTCGTGTTGTGGGTGGGCTGGTCGGTCGGACCTCGCTCGGGTTGCTCTTCGTGGATCTGCTGCATCTGCCTCGTGAGCTGCGCGGCAGCGGGCTGGGTGGCGAGATTTTGGGTCGGGCGGAGGCCGAGGGGTTGCGTCGTGGTTGTCGGCAGGCCGTGCTCTACACGATCAGCTTCCAGGCACCCGAGTTCTACCGGCGGCACGGCTGGCGGGTGTTCGGGGAGGTGCCCTGCGATCCGCCCGGCACCAGTCGGGTGTTCATGAGCAAGGAACTGGGCTGACCCCACGCCGGTCAGGTCAGGGTTTGCCCCTGGAGACGAAGATCGTCACGCCCGAGTAGTCGTCCGCCCGAGCCGCCGCCCCGCCTTTACCGCGCAGCCTCACCGGCCGCCCACCGCCTTGCGCACGCTTCCTCCCTCGCCGTCGTCCCGCATCCATGACGGCGGGTGGCGGCGGGCTGCTGCACGGAGTCACCAACGGCCGCCCGGTTCGGAGACCGCGTGCCCGTGTGGTCGGACACGGGCGGACCGTCAGAGCGTTCCCGCCGGGGCGATCCAGCGGGTGGGTTGGCCGGTTACCTTCGCGATCGCGTCGAAGTCGGCGTCGTGGTGCTCAGGTTGCGGGGTCGGTGGGTTTGTCCTCGATGGGCAACGAGAGATCGCTCAGGTGCGCGCGTAGTACGTCGATGCACGTCTGTGGGCTCACGATGTCCGGGTGCAGTACCGCGCTGAGGCCGAGCCCGTCCAGAAGTGCGGTGAGGCGCTCGGTTTCGATGTCGATGTCGCGGCCGGGGCGCAGGGTTCCGGCTTCGTCGAGCCGGGTGAGGACGCGGTGTGCCAGCCTTCTCGCGCCGGCGGCGGCCCGGCGTGCCAGGTCGCCGAAGTCCGGGTTGGTGCGCGCGGCGGCGTTGAAATCCAGGAAGACGGTGACCTCGGCGCGGCGGCGTTCGTCGAGCGGGAGCAACTCGGCCAGCAGGTCGGCGGCGAGTCGTACCTGTTCGGGGCGAGGGTGCCGACTCAGCTCCCCGATTTGCTCGACGTGCTGGAGCAGCCGACTGCCGAGTCGGTCGAGCATCGACTGCATTGCGAAGTCCATCAGTTCCTGCTGACTGGCGAAGTAGTGGCGCAGCGAGCCGATGTTGAGCGCTGCCTCGTCCGCCACGGCGCGCAGCGACGTGCGCTGCAGGCCGTCGCGGACGACGACTCGGAACAGGGCGTCCACGACGTCCCGGCGGCGGGCTTCCGGATCCACGTACTTCGGCATGGGACCTTTCTATCACGGCTGTGATACAAAGGTTGATATCACAAGCGTGATAGAACGTGATGGAGGCTTCTTCGTGGAGACGATCCTCAATCTCATGCTGATCAGATTCGGCCTGATCACGGGCGGCCTCGTGGTGCTGGCGCTGGTGCTGTTCACCGTCGCGCTGATCCTCAAGCGCCGGGGCAGGCTCGACCAGGCGCGCCGGCATGCGGATCCGCTGGTGCGAGCCGGGCTGCGCGCCTTGGCTCGACGGCTGGAGGGCGGGGCTTCCCGGACTCGGCGACGGGACCGTTGGTGATGACGGGCATCACGGCGGAGTCGTCCAACCTCGCCCACCACCTGCTGATGGACACCGTGATCAAGGTCGTCCTTGTGGTCGTGGCTCTGGTCGTGCTGGCGATCGGGATGGTGGTGATCTGGCGGAGGGCGGGGCGTCCGAATGACCGGTCCGGTGGGACCGATGACCGATGACCGATGACCGACGCCTGACGCCCGACGCGTAACGCCCGAGGCCCGATGAGTGGTGACCCGGGTGTGTGGTGAGGTACGTGCATCCGGGTGCGGAACGGCCGGGTGGCCGGGGTGACTTGGCTGTGGCGCGGTCGGATTGCGGAGGCGGGGCGCGATCCGCCGGCCGCCCGGTCCGAGGAGGAGCGGGCGGCCGTTTGGAAGCCGGTGTCCGGCGTCAGCCCCTGTCGAGGACGTCCGCCGCGATCAGGTCCTCCAGGTAGCGGTCGTCCCACCAGTTGAGTTGCAGGGACTTGGCGCGGCGGAAGTACAGCTGTACGTCGCATTCCAGGGTGAAGCCCATGCCGCCGTGCACGTGTACCGCCAGATCGGTGACCTCGCGGTAGGTGCGGGCCGCGAAGAGCTTCGCCATCGGGGCCAGGCGGGCGGTGTCGCGGCCCTGGTCGCGGGACCAGGCGGCCTCCCAGACCAGGGTTTCCGCGCCGTCGACGGCGGTCGAGGCGTCGGCCAGGTTGTGCGCGATCGCCTGGAACGCGCCGAGCGGCTTGTCGAACTGCTTGCGCTGCTTGGCGTATTCGACGGTGATCTCCAGGGCCCGCTTGGCCCCGCCGACCGCCTGGGCGGCGAGCAGGATCAGGCCGTCGTGCAGGACGTCCGACCAGATCGACCAGCCGGCGTCGAGCGCCCCGACCAACTCGCCGCGCGCATCCGCGAGTTCGACTCGGTACTGGGTGTCCGAGGCGATCGTCTGCTGCTGGGTGAGGGTGACCCCGGTCGCCTTCGGGTCGACCAGGAAGAGGGATACGCCGCCGGCCGTCCGGGCCGGGACGAGCAGTACGTCGGCCGCCGCGGCGTACGCGACATGGCGCTTGGTACCGGAGAGCACGTACCCGTCGCCGTCCGCGCGCGCCGGCAGCGCGACGCCCTTGGCGCCGTAGCCGCGGTCCGGCTCCAGCCACGCGACGCTCGCGATCGTGGTGCCGGCCGCGATGCCCGGCAGGTACCGCTGCCGTTGCTCGTCGGACCCGGCCGCGGCCAGTACGCCGCCGACCAGGACCGAGCTGACGAAGTGCGGAGTCGGCGCCAGCGAACGGCCGAACTCCTCGTAGACCACGGCCGCATCGAGCGTGGTCATCTCCGACCCGCCCCACTTCTCGGGCAGCGTCAGACCGGTCAGCCCGGACTCGCCGAGCTTCTTCCAGAAATCCTTGGGATATCCGACCGGGTCGTTCTCCAACTCGCGAACGACCCCGAGGTCGGCGTGACGGGCCGTCAGGCCGCGCACGGTCTCTCGGAGGATGTCCTGTTCCTGGGTGAAATCGAGGTCCATCGCGCGTCTCCTCTGGGCTTCCGGCTAGGGCTGCCAGCGCTCGCCGCGCCGGTCCCACGGGTTGTCGTCGGGGGTGGTGGGCAACGCGATGCGCGCGGTGGCCGTGGTGCGGATCTCGCCGGCCACGGTCAACGAGATCTCGGCGCGGACCCAGCCGCAACCGGTCTCGTCCACCGAGACGTCGTCGACCGTGCCGGTGAGCAACATGTGGTCACCGGGGAAGACCGGCTTGGTCATCCGGAACACCATCCGGCCGATCCGGCCGCGTGCGCCGGTCCAGTCGTTGAGGTAGCGCTCGAACCAGGCGGCCTGGTTCGGGGTGTTCAGGAAGATGTCCTGGACGCCCTGGCGCTCCACCGCGAACTTGTAGTCGTGGTGCATCGGCCGCCAGTCGCGACTGGCCAGCGCGCCCAAGATGACCGTGGTCGCGGTGACGTCCACCCCGAAGGTGGGCAGTGCGTCGCCCTTGGTCAGTCGATCGAGGGTCAAATCGCTCATGCCGTGGCCTCCCGCCGGTAGCCGTAGCCGGTGTAGGACTCGGTGCCGAGGAGCGCGCCGTCCTGGTTGTGGTACTCGACGTCGATCACCCAGAAGCGACCGATCCCGAGCTTGGTGCGCTTTTCCGGGCTGACCGAGCGGAGGATCTGACGCGACGTCACAAGGTCGCCCAGGCGCACCGGTTCGAAGAACACGTTGGTGTTGTCGGTCATGATCGCCTCGGGCAGCGCGAAGCGGATCTTGAGGTCGAAGTGCACCTGGAGGGAGAGTTGCTCGCCGTCCGCGCCGGGCGCCCAGTAGTGCGGGCGCGCCCACGCGGAGAGCAGGCTCAGCGGGGCGATTCGACCCCCCGTCAGTTCGTCCGCGACCGTGTCGTCCCAGAACAGCGGATTGCCGTTCTGCACCGATGCGCACGAGGTCCAGATGTAGCCGCGTTCGGCGGGGAAGTCACCCCGCTTCTCGTATTGGACCTTGCCGATCAGCGCCGCCACGTCCTCGGGCAGCTCGGTGTCCAGTGCCGTCATGCCACCACTCCTGATGCGCGAAGCTCGGCGATCCGGTCCGGGGTCAGCCCGGCGGCGGCGAGCAGTTCGTCGGTGTCGGTGATCCCGGATTCGCGGACCGGGTACGGGTCGGTGGGCGGCTGCTGGCCGGCCAATACCGGGCCCACCTGGCGGAATTCGCCCCGGGCCGGGTGCTTGGCGGTGGTGAACGCGCCGCGCGAGAGATATTGCGGGTCGGCCAGCAGCTCGGGTACCGACAACACCGCCGATACGCATGTGTCGGCGGGGGCCAGCTCGGCCACCCAGTCGTCCCGGTCGCGCGTGGCGAACACCGAGGCCAGATCGGCTCGGATGGCGTCCTGCGCGTCGTCGTCGAGTTGCCGCGGGGCCCACTTGTCCAGGCCGGTCAGCCGGCACAGGTTGGCCCAGAAGCGGCCCTCGATCGCGGCCACCGCGAGCCATTTGCCGTCCCGCGCGCGGTAGGTGTCGTAGCACGCGTAGCGGCCGGTGAGGATGCCGTGCCGGGGTTCGGGTTCGACGCCCGTGGCCAGGTACTCGTCCACGCCGAGCGCCATCAGGGCGAGCATCCCGTCGGCCACCGAGACGTCCAACCGGGCGCCCTCGCCGGTTTGTTGCCGGCGGAACAGCGCGCCCATGATGGCGATCACCGCATGCATCCCGCCGCCCGCGCTGTCCGCCACGGTCGCACCGGGGATCGGCGGGCCGCCGTCCGGGCCGGGCCCGGACATGTGCAGGAAGCCGCCCACGCCGAGGTAGTTCAGGTCGTGCCCGGCCTGTTGGGCATGCGGGCCGGCCTGGCCGAAGCCGGACGTCGAGCAGTAGACGATCGACGGGTTGCGCGCCGAGGCCGCCGCCGGGCCGATGCCGAGTCGGTCCACCACGCCCGGGCGGAAGCTCTCGATCACCACGTCGGCGCGCTCGACCAGGGTCAGGAACGCCTCGCGGCCCTCGGGTGCCTTCAGGTCGACCAGCACGCGCCGCATCCGCCGATGCGCGCTGTACGAGTAGTAGGGCGGCGCGATCTGCACGCCGCTCTTGGCCGGGACCGGGCCGACCTTGATCACGTCGGCCCCGTAGTCCGCCAGCCAGCGCGAGGCGCGGGCGGCGGGGCCCACGCTCGCCAGATCCAATACGGTGACGCCTGCCAGGAACTCTCCGGACATGGACATGATCCGATGCCCCGTCAGAAGTTCTTGGGAAGGCCGAGACCGCGGCGGGCGATGATGTTCTTCTGCACCTCGGAGGTGCCGCCGCCGATGGTGTCGAGCACGGTGTAGCGGTAGGTGGAGTCGGCCCGACCGGTCATCGGCGCGTCCTCCGTGCCCACCCGCAGCTGGGTGCCCGGCGAGGCGATGTCCATCGACGCGTTGGCGAGTCGCTTGGACAGCTCGGTGGCGTAGAGCTTGTAGCCGGACGCCTCGACCGTGGGCGGTTTTCCGCCATCCGCCGCGGCGGCGACCACGCGCAGACCGAGCAGGCGGGCCACGGCCGCCTCGGTGACGAGTGTGGCGAGCTGTTTGCGCACGATCGGGTCCGCGCGCAGTGGTTCGTCGTCGCGGGTGGCCTCCTTGACGTACTCGGTGAGCACGTTCAGCCGCTGCTGGATCGGGGCGAACGAGAACATCGTGAAGCGCTCCAGGTCGAGCGCCTGGGAGATGTACTGGAAGCCCTTGTTCAGCTCGCCGACCACATATTCGTCGGAGACCCACACGTCGTCGAAGAAGACGTCGTTGGTGCGCTCGTCGCCCATCGTCCAGATGCCCCGGACGGTGATCCCCGGGTGGTCCATCGGCACCAGGAACAGCGTGATGCCGTGGTGCTTGGGCGCGTCGGGGTCGGTGCGCGCGCCGACCCAGTACCACTCGGCGAAGTGCGCGGAGGTGGTCCAGGTCTTCTGGCCGTTGAGCCGCCAGCCCGCGCCGTCGCGGACCGCGCGCAGCTTCATCGACGCGGCGTCGGAGCCGGCTTCGGGCTCGCTGTAGCCGACCGCGAACTCGACCTCGTTGGTCAAGATTTTCGGCAGGAACTCGGCCTTGAGCTGGTCGCTGCCGTGCGCGAGCAGGGTCTTGCCGATGATGCCGACGCCCTTGCCGATCTGCGGTCCACCGCGCCCGGCCAGGGCCTCGTTGAGCAGGTATTCGTAGACCCCGTCGCCGTCCTGGCCGCCCCACTCTTCGGGCCAGGTGATGCCGAGCCAGCCTTGGTCGGCCATCTTGCGCATGTACGCGCGGCGGGCGGGGGTGTCGACGACCTGGGCCATGTTCTCCCGGGTGACATCGAACACTTCAGGGTCGGGATTGGCGTCGAGAAACCGCTCGACCGTCTCGCTGAATGCGGTCTGGTCGGGGGAGAAGTCGAAGTCCACGGGTCGCCTTTCGGGGCGCGCCCATGCCGGCAGCCTCACCTGTGTACGTGCAGGTGAGGCAGCCGGCACAGAACCTGACGGATAGTCAGATCAAGGTAACACCGGCCTGGGATCATTTCGAGTGGCGGTCGGCAATAGATGTGTGGGCCCCGTCTCGCTCGCGGTTCGGGCCCGGCTCGGACGCGCCTTGCCCCGCGACCCGGGTGCGAGCCGTGCTCCCGCGTACGCGCCGGGCATGGCCGGGGCGCGACCGACGCATCGGTTCTGGACAAGTCCGGAAAAGTTACGGCGCGTCCGCGATCAAGCACCTATCGTGGGTGGACATGAGCGGAAATGCTTGCCCGCAATGCGGTCGGGAGCACCCGTGGTGCGAGGTCGAGTGGTCGGCGGGGGAGCCGGCCGACTCGGCCGACCCGGCCGACGACCCGGCCGCCGGTCTCGATTCGGACGGGGCGGACGCCGACGGACCGCCGTATCGGGTCGCCGAACTGCTGCCCGATCTCCTCGACTTCCTCGCCCGCGGCAGCCGCGGACCGGACTGGGCGAGCGCGCGCGAGCGCCCGGGTCGGTCCCTGCGGGGACTGATACCCGGGCCCAGGCGCGGTTTTTGACGGTGAGTCAGGACGGTTCGTGAGGTTGCTCAGGCGCGTTGCGAGCTGACCGAGACGACCTCGCCGGTCATATACGAGGAGTAGTCCGACGCGAGGAACACCATCACGTTGGCCACCTCCCACGGTTCGGCCGCGCGGCCGAACGCCTCGCGGGAGGACAACTCGTCGAGCAGTTCCTCGGACGACGCCTTCGCGAGGAACGCGTGCATCGCGATGCTCGGCGCGACCGCGTTGACCCGGACGCCGAACTCGGCCGCCTCCACGGCGGAGCAGCGGGTCAGCGCCATCACGCCGGCCTTGGCCGCGGCGTAGTGCGCCTGTCCCTTCTGCGCGCGCCAGCCGAGTACCGAGGCGTTGTTGACGATCACGCCCTTGCCGCGCGGCCGCATGTGCCGAAGTGCCGCGCGGGTGCAGCGGAACGTGCCGTTGAGGGTCACGTCCATGACCAGATCCCATTGCGCGTCGGTCATGTCGACCAGGTCGGCCTGGCCGCCGAGGCCGGCGTTGTTGATCAGTACGTCGATGCCGCCGAGTTCGCGTGCGGCGGTGTCGATCAGGTTTTGTACGTCCGCCTCGACCGTGACATCGCACGGGACGGCGAGCGGCCGTGCGCCGATCAGCTTGGCGAGTTCGTCGGCGGCCTCGCCGAGTCGGCGCTCGTGCTTGTCGCTGATCGCGATCACGGCACCCTCCTCGGCGGCGCGCTTGGCCGCCGCGAAGCCGATGCCGGTGCCCGCGGCGGCGGTGATCAGCACGGTCTTCCCGGCCAGCAGGCCGTGGCCCTCGACGTAGGCGGGGGTGGGTGCGGGCGTGGATGCAGGGGTGGGTGCGGGGGTGGGTGCGGGGCTGGGGCTCACTTGGCGTCTCCTCGCGGTTCACGGGGCAGGCCGAGGACACGCTCGGCGATGATGTTGCGCTGTACCTCGTTCGACCCGCCGTAGATGGTGTCGGACTTGGTGAACAGGAACAGGCGTTGCGCGGCGGACAGTTCGTAGGGAGCCTCGGCGGCCAGGGTGCCTTCGACGCCGGCCACGTCGAGCGCTAGGGTGCCGAGCCGCTGATGCCAACCGGCCCACACCAGCTTGGCCACGGAGGCCGCGCCGGGGTCGGGCGAGCCGAGCGTGCGCAGCGCGTTGCAGCGCAGCACCTTCAGGTCGATCCAGCTCTGGAGGAGGCGGTCGCGCAGTACGGGGTCCTCGATCGCGCCGGTGGCCCTGGCCTCGACGAGCACCTTGTTCAGCTCGATCTCGAAGCCGATCTGCTGGGCCAGCGTGGACACCCCGCGCTCGAACGCGAGCAGGCCCATCGCCACGCCCCAGCCCGCGCCGATCTCGCCGACCACGTGGTTTGCGTCGGCCCGCGCGTTGTCGAAGAACACCTCGTTGAACTCGCTGGTGCCGGTGAGCTGGACGATCGGGCGGATCTCGATGCCCGGCCGGTCCATCGGCACCAGCAGGAAGGTGATCCCCCGGTGCCGTTGGGAGGTGGGGTCGGTGCGGGCCAGCACGAAGCACCAGTTCGCCTCCCGGGCCAGCGAGGTCCACACCTTCTGACCGGTGATCAGCCAGTCGCCGGTCTCCGGGTCGACGGTCGCGGTGGTACGCAGGTTGGCCAGGTCGGAGCCGGCGCCCGGCTCGGAGTAGCCCTGGCACCACAGTTCCTCGCCGCGCGCGATGGCGGGCAGGAAGCGGGCCTTCTGCTCGTCGGTGCCGAACGCGAGTACGGTCGCGCCGAGCAGGTTCTCGCCGATGTGGTTGACCCGGCCGGGCGCCTGGGCGCGCGCGTACTCCTCGCCGAAGATCACCTGCTGCAGCAGCGACGCCTCGCGGCCCCCGTACTGCTTCGGCCAGGCCAGACCGATCCAGCCGCCCTGGCCCAGGCGGGTCTCCCAGGCCCGGCGGATCTCGAAGTGCTCGTGCTCGCTGCCGGGACCGCCGGTACCGACGGCGGCGGCGAACTCACCGGAGAGGTTCTCCCGGAGCCAGTCGCGGACCTCGGCCCGGAACTCCTCGTCCTCGGCGCTGTACCGGAAATCCACAGCGTGTCCAATCTTGTTTTCCGGGGGAGGGGGGACGGGCGCGCGCGGAGTGCGGGGTGCCGCGCGGGGTGCGAGGTGCGGGGTGCGGGGTCCGGGGTGTGGGGGACGCCCGACCCCCCCGCGCGCGCCGTGGTCCGGGGTAGGTCAGTTGCCGGCTTCGGCGGCTGCGGCAGTGGCAGCGGCTTCGGCTTCGGCGGCCTTCTTCTTGGCCGCGGCGGCCGCGTACTCCTTGAGCTGCGCGAGTACCGGCATCGGGTCCTGGCCGATCTGGGTGGGCAACTTCTCGGCGATCTCCTCGGCCGTCCAGCGGTCGGCCGCGTACATCGTCTTGATCTCGTGCGGCTGGTCCCACAGCGCGATCTTGGGGCCGGCGGTCGTGTACACCTGACCGGTGATGTTCTTGGCGTGGTCGGAGAGCAGGAACACCACCAGCTCGGCGACGTCCTCGGGGTCGCCGATCTCCTTGAGCGTCTGCGGGACACCCTCGGACATCCGGGTCCGGGCCACCGGCGCGACGCAGTTCGCGTTGACGCCGTACTTGTTCAGGCCGAGCGCGGCGGAGCGGACGAAGGAGACGATGCCGCCCTTGGCCGCGGCGTAGTTCGCCTGGGCGACCGAACCCAGCGCGTACACACCGGAGGTGAAGCCGACGATCGAGCCGAAGCCCTGGGTCTTCATCACCTTGGACGCGGCCTGTACGACGGTGAAGGTGCCCTTGAGGTGGGTGGCGATGACGCTGTCCCACTCGTCCTCGGTCATGTTGAACAACATCCGCTCGCGCAGGTTGCCCGCGACCGTGACGACGCCGTCGATCCGGCCCCACTTCTCGACGCCGGCCCGCACGATGCGCGCGCCGCCCTCCATCGTGGCCACGGAGTCGGCGACCGCGACGGCCTCGCCGCCGAGCGCCTCGATCTCCTTCACCACGGCGTCGGCGACCTCGCTGGTCGGCGCGCTGCCGTCCATCGCCACGCCGTAGTCGTTGACCACGACCTTGGCGCCGTGCGCGGCGGCGGCGAGTGCGACGGCCCGGCCGATGCCCCGGCCGGCGCCGGTGACCGCGATTACCTTGCCCGTGAGGAAGTCACCCATGTGTTGTCCGCTCCTTGTCGGTGGCCTCGCCAGTAGGCCCCGGAAGTCGAGGGCCGAGGCCCAGGTGGGGTCGGTCTTGGCGCGCTCGGCAGCCGTCGCGGTCTGGACCGCGGCGACCGCTGCGCAGGCGTGCGCGGCCTTGCGGACGCAAGGTGTGCGGCCTGTGAGAACGCCCTCCCGAGATTATCTGACGATCCGTTAGTTTTCCTGGGTAGAGTGCCGCAGCACACAGCACCACGCGCAGTTCCTGCCCATCGGCACGTGTCACCACCGCCTGGAGGAGGCTCCCCAATGTCGTTGCCCCCCGAGTTCCATGAACTGGCCGCACGCGTGAACAACTGGGGCCGTTGGGGCCGGGAGGACGAGATCGGGACGCTGAACCTGATCACGGCCGACGTGGTCAAGGCGGCGGCGGCCTGTGTGCGCACCGGCAAGCGCTTCTCGCTGGCGGTGGAGCTGCGCGAGGACGGCATCCAGAACGGGATGATCCCGGGCCGGGACAACCCCAAGCGCACCACGTTCCTGGTCAACCACGAGGTCTTCGGCCCGGGAACGGTGGCCACCAGCGACGACTCGGTGGTGATGGGCATCCAGGCGGGCACGCACTGGGACGGGCTGACCCACGCGTCGTACGACGACCGGCTGTACAACGGCCACTCGGCGAAGGAGACGATCACGGCCGAGGAGGGTGCGCGCAAGCTGGGCATCCACAACGTCCGGACGCTGGTCTCACGCGGAGTGCTGCTCGATGTGGCGCGGGCGAAGGGGCTGGAGATCCTGCCGCCGGAGTACGCGGTGACGCCTGCCGACCTGGAGGCGGCGGAGGAGTTCGGCAACGTGCGGGTGCGGGCGGGCGACATCGTGCTGGTGCGTACCGGGCAGATCCGGCAGTACTTCGCGGGCGAGAAGGACATGTACTTCTACGGCCCGGGGCTGTCGGTGCGTACGCCCGAGTGGTTCCACGCGCGCGATGTCGCGGCGGTGGCCAACGACACCGTGACGTTCGAGGTCTTCCCGCCGGAGATCGAGGACTGCTTCATGGCGGTGCACGCGCTGCACCTGGTCGAGATGGGCATGTTGCAGGGGCAGAACTGGAACCTGGAGGAGCTGTCCGAGGATTGCGCGGCGGACGGCGTGTACGAGTTCCTGCTGGCGGCCTCGCCGGAACCGTTCGTCGGCGGGGTCGGCACGCCGGTGAACCCGGTGGCGATCAAGTAGGTCCGGTGGGTTGTTGTTCTTTCGTACATGCGTATAGGCGTACAGGCGTACACGCGTAGACGGGTGGACATGCGGGCCCCGGACAGGATCGGCCTGTCCTCGGGGCCCGCATGTGCTCCGGGCACCGCGACGAGGCCCGGAACGGTGGCGGTCCCACTTCGTCGAGGAAACCCGGGGCACGTCCCGGGCGCCTCGTCGTCCCCTCGCGAACGACCGCCACACTCAGGGTGATCAGTGTCGGACGGCCCGTCAACACCCGCAAGGCATCGATTTCACGCCGCTGATCACGATTCGTCTGCTTCCCGGCTGCTTCGCCGGGGTGGCGTCGCAGCGACAACTCCCGTACCACCGCGCCCATGCGGCGCTGCACACTTGCACTTTGGCGCGTTCGCGCTTCGGTGCGTGGGTGCGTGGGTGCGTCGGCACTTTCGAGAATGCTGGATTCGCGTTACCCCGTGTTGCCCGACGGCAAGCCTTTTGGATTTCGGCCTCGTTTGAGGGGCGCCCCGTGGGGTGATCGGGTTTGGTGTGTGGGGTGTGTGGGGTGTGTGGGGTGTGGGCGGTGTGTGCGGCCTGTGCGGCGGCGAATCCGGTGCTTCCGGTCGAGGTCAGGCACGGGATTCCGGATGCTGCCGGGGTGTCGCGCTCGGGGTGAAGTGGCCACTGTGGCAACGGTGGTGGACTGTTGTGTCGATGCGACACGTGTGTGATGACGCGCTGCTCAGGGGTGGTCTCGGGGTGGTACGAGAGGACTGTCACAACCGGCTGACTGCTCATCAGTTCCGGGCTAGAGTGCCGCGCGGGTACGCGTGCGCGCTCGGGTTCCGGTGGTCGGTTCCGGGCTCCGGTTTCGGTTTCCGGTTTCGGTTTCGGTCCGGTCGGTAAGTCGTCGAGCGCCCCGGCTCGTCAGCCCATTTCCGATGGAGGAGGAACCGGTGAAGGGCGTTCTTTTCGACGGCAAGGAAGCCTCGATCGTCGACGATCTCGAGGTGCGCGCACCCGAGGCCAACGAGGTACTGGTCAAGATCGGCGCGGCCGGACTGTGCCACAGCGACATCTCGGTGCTCAACGGCACCATCCCCTTCCCGCCTCCGGTCGTACTCGGCCACGAGGGCGCGGGTGTCGTGGAGGCCGTCGGCGACCTGGTGACGCACGTCAAGCCCGGCGACCACGTGGCGCTGTCCACGCTCGCCTCGTGCGGCGCGTGCCGGGAGTGCGACCGGGGTCGGCCGACCATGTGTGCCAAGAGCTTCGGCCGGCTGAACCAGCCCTTCACGCGGGCCGGCCGGCCGGTCTACAACTTCGCCGGCCTGTCGGTGTTCGCGGAGCGGATCGTGGTGAAGGGGGTCCAGGCGGTCAAGATCCCCAAGGACATCCCGCTCGCCTCCGCCGCGCTGATCGGCTGTGGTGTGCTGACGGGCGTGGGTGCGGTGCTGAACCGGGCGAAGGTACAGCCGGGCGACACGGTGGCGGTGATCGGTACGGGGGGCATCGGCCTCAATGTGATCCAGGG
Source organism: Embleya sp. AB8 (assembly GCF_049739465.1). Taxonomy (NCBI): domain Bacteria; kingdom Bacillati; phylum Actinomycetota; class Actinomycetes; order Kitasatosporales; family Streptomycetaceae; genus Embleya; species Embleya sp. AB8. The sequence goes on along the minus strand of NZ_JBMHHY010000026.1, from coordinate 5,196 downwards.
CGCGAAGCTCGCGGGTGCGGTCTGGATCGTGGCCGTGGACGCGAACCCGGCGAAGGAGGCGGTGGCGCGGGAGTTCGGCGCGACCGACTTCGTGGACGCGCGCGCGGTGGAGGACTCGGTCAAGGCGGTCCAGGCCCTCGTCCCGGGCGGAGTGGACCACGCGTTCGAGTGCGTGGGGCACGTCGGGGTGATCCGGAACGCGATCGACATGCTGGGCCGGGCGGGCCAGGCGATCATCCTGGGCGTCGCGCCGTCGGACGCCGAGGCGTCGTTCCACGTGTCCTCGATGTTCCTGGACAAGTCGATCATGGGCTGCCGCTACGGCTCCTCGCGCCCGCAGTACGACATCGCCCGCTACGCCGACCTGTACCGGACCGGCGCACTCAAGCTCGACGAACTGGTCACCCAGACCTACGCGTTGGAGGACTTCCACCAGGCGGTGGAGGACGCCGAGGCGGGCAAGGTGGCGAGGGGCGTTTTCGTTTTCTGACCGTTGGCCGTATGCCTGACAGAGCGCGCCGCCCACGTCATTGTGGGCGGCGCGTTTTGGCGTGTTCGCTTGGCGTGTCGGTTGGTTTTGGGCGATGCCGGTGCGGCGCACGGATCGGGGGCGGGGCCGGGGGTGCGAAGTCGTGGGAGGGTCGGGTCGTTTCGCTTGTGCGGTGCAGTGCGGTGCAGGAAGTGACGAGGTGTCACGGCCACGGCCACGGACCTGGACCCGGATTTGGAGACCAGCAGCGGGTATGCCACGAGGCCGCCGCTAACATACATACATGCATGTACGCAACCAGCCGGACCCGGACCCGGACCCGGACCCGGACCCGGACCCGGACCCGGACCCGGACCCGGACCCGGACCCGGACCCGCCCGCCGGGCGGGGCTCGGCTGGTCGTCCGCGTGCCAGCCAGGCCGAACGCAGCACGCAGACCCGCAACGCTCTGCTGGAGTCCGCCGCCCGGGGCCTGTCCCGGTACGGCTACGGCAACCTCGTGCTGGAGCAGGTGGCCGCCGACGCCGGATACACCCGGGGTGCCCTCTACCACCAGTTCAAGGACAAGCAGGACCTGACCCTGGCCGCCCTCCAATGGGTCCTCGACACCTGGGAGCAGGAGGTGGGCCCCCTCGTCGGCCGGGAGGCGGAGCCCATCGCGGCGCTGCTGGCCATGGCGCGCGGGCACGCCGTCTTCTGTCGGCGTGACTTCGCCCGCATGGCGATCGCACTGCGGCTGGAGTTCACGGGGCAGAACCATCCCGTCGGGCGTGAGGTGGAGCGGAGCTACGACGAGTTGGTCACCCTCTGCGGCGGGCTCATCGACGCGGGCCGCGCGGCGGGAACGATCCCCGCCGGCCCACCGACCCGTACTCTCGCGCTCGCCCTCGTCGGCGCGCTCGAAGGAGCCGTCGTCGCCCTGGCCGGCCAGGCCCCGTATGACGAACTGCTCGCCGAACGCGCCGTCGCCGGCGTGCTCGGACTCGCCCCTGCCGCCCCCGACCGGACGAAGGACCACCGATGAGAGTCCCGAAGACCGCGCACACGTCCCGTGACTGGCGCATCCACGAGATCGCCCCGGACTTCCGCGTCGAGGACGTCTGGATCCTGCCGACGCCCGGCGGCCCCGACGATCTCCCGCTGCTGGTGAAGTGGTTCGCGACGGACGACGGCCCGAGCGCGTTCTCCGGTGCCGCCGGTGTCCTTCTCGCGATCCGCTGGCGTCTCGGGAAATTGTTCGGCTGGGACAAGGCCGACTCCGGCCTCGGCTCCCGGGTGCAGACGCTGCGTTCCCGGTTGCCGGAGGATCTGCGCGAGGGTCCGCGCGGGCCGGATCTCCAGTCGTTGCCGTTCACCTCGGTCTACCTCACGGATACCGAGTGGGCGGCCGAGAACGCCAACAAGACCGTGCACGCCGTGCTGCACATCGGCTGGGTCCCGGACGGCGCCGGCGGCTACCACGGCCAGATGGCTGTGCTCGTGAAACCGAACGGCCTGCTGGGCAGGATCTACATGGCTGCGATCGTGCCGTTCCGGTACCTGATCATGTACCCGGCGCTGATGCGCATGATCAAACGGGAGTGGCGGGCCGGCACGCCGACCTGAGGTGCGAACACCTCGGCAGGACCGGGACCGTCGTCCCCGGCTTCCTTCCGCCGGCCGATGCAGACGCCGCAACTCGGACTCGTCCGAGGCAAGTTCCCGAGTCAAGTTCCAGAAGTAGGAAGTGCCGATGGCACGGGTCCTCTGCAGGGCGGCGGCGAACACGGCACGGGGAACCGCCGTCCGTCCGTCCGTTCCTGCCCCGGGCCGCGCCCGGGTGTCCATTCGGCTTGCCGCCGTTGTGACGAACGCCGTCGCCTTCCGGGCTCGGGATCGAGGCGCGCTTTGTCGTTCCCGCGCGTCTCGTAGGACTACGTCGTTGCGCTCCGCGACCGCGGAGATACGATCCTCTCATCACACGATCGGGGGATGAGTGATGGCGGAACAGTTCTCGGTCGACTTTGCGTGGCTGGACACGTTGATAGCGGCGTTCGACGGTTCGACCCGGGCAACGGACGCGGCGCTTGGGGCACTTGAGGAGACCGGGCCGATCCGGACCGGGCACAAGGATCTCGACACCGCGTGTGACCACTTCAATTCGAAGTGGGAAAAACGGGTCAAGGACTTTCGCGGTCAGGTCCTTCAGTTCCGGGGTGTGGTCGATGTATCCAAGGCGGCCTACGGCGCCACCGAGCAACATGTGAGTACGTCCATGTCTCGGCTCGCCGGGAGCCCGCCGCCGGTGCCGCCTCGCGTCGCACTTCCGCCGCCGGCCGCCACGGACGTCGACTCTCCGCTTCGATCCATCCTGAACCCCAACGCCGCATCCGCGCCACCGAGCGCACCGCCGTCGCCTCCCGGGCCGAGTCGGATAGGGGAGGCGTTCAAGTGAGTTCGGCGTCGAAGGAGTTTCCCGGGTTGCGGTTCGACCCGGCCCCCGGGCTGCTACCGGCGCTCGGTCAACTGGCCGAGAAGGTTCACCAAGCGGCGGGGCAACTCGGCAACGTGCGTACGGAGTTGGAGAGGACGCTCCGGGACCCCGGGGCGTGGACCGGTTTGGCCGGCGGTAGTTGCCATGACGCGGTGCAACACATCTATCCGGAAGTCTGGATCATGCACGACGCCTTGTCCGGCGTCGAGCACACGCTCGGCGAATGGTCGTATCTCCTGGCGGATTACCAGCGTTCACGCACAACCCTGGAGGCCCAGGCCGTGGCCGTCAGGGCGCGGGTGAAGCAGGCGAAGGCCGATCCGAATATCGATGTGGCGTTCTTCGAGTTGGCCGGCCAGTCGGCGGAGAATCAGGAAGCCCTGCTCAGACGCCATGCCCAGGCAAAGCAGGCGCTGGAGCAGGCACAGGGTGAACTGGACCGCATCATCAAGGCCGCCGAGGGCCTGAAGAAGCAACACGACGAATCGGCCCGAACTTTCGCAAAGCAGATCCGCGACTTCGCCGACCACCTGCCGGACAAGAACACGATGACTCCGGCGGGTTCGAAAATCATCCCACCCTATTTCACGAAGCCGCCGCTGGGTGACGAGGACGTCGGCCCGAAGCGTGAATTCAATGTTGCCGAGCCCACCGCCAAGGACCGCGCGACAAAGTTGGCAGCGATGGGGATGGTGGTCGGACAGAGCGAATACTATGAAAACCCGCGTGCGGCGTCGTATCTGAAGCAGTGGCTCGAAGGGAACGGGGAGGACGTCCAGTTCGAGGCGGTGGACTTCATAAACCAGAATCCTGCGTTCCAGAAGGAATTGAGGAAAACCATGTTGGCCGGCGCGTCGAGCGGTCAATTTGATACAGGATGGAAGAGCGGGAAGATAAGCGAAGACATGAACCTCCCGGGTCCGGATGGAAAGAAACCGAAGTTGTCCGATTGGTACTATTCCATGAATGGATATCAGTACAGGATTGTCGGGTCTGATTTCAGGATGGTCAATGGCGAGCCGGTTGGGCAGGTGCGGGTTGATATTTACAAGCGATACAACTGGGGTAGCCCGGAGGGAGGCACGCACAGGAATGATATCAAGGGAATTCCACAGAACGATCTGGCTCGCCTCAATGAGACCGGCTTGGCGCATGATTTTGACATAGTGGGCAGTACGACGTTCTATGCACCGCCTCGGCAATCCCAATGACTTCTCGCGAGGTAGCGGGTGTGGTGAAGGCCGGTGCCCGGCGAGCCTTGTTTCTGGTCGGCGCCTTCCTGGCTGGCTGGTCGATCCTCGCTCTCCTGGCTTTGGGGGCATTTCGCTTGTACCAATGGCATCCATGGTCACCGACTCCCCCACTGGATTCTCGTGCCGATCCGGGAACCAGTCGGGAAACTTCTCTGAATGGAGCCTTGCGTCAGTTTGAATTCAGGCTTCCGGCGGATGCGATCGATGTTCACTATTTTATCAATGGAAACATGAGAGGCGAGCTGTTTCAGCTCAACTATCGAATTCCGTGTGAGAGGGCGTCGGCTGTACTGGCGCAGGACCGGCTTGCGGTGCCGATTGCTATCAATCCCTCCAGTTCTCTGCAGAATTTTGCTGAACGACATGGGTGGCGCCCTGATATGGGTTCCACATATGTCGTAGCAGATATGCGCGGGCGGAAAAGCTGGGCCATGGTAATGGCGCCGCCGGTGGGAAGTTGCTTCATCTATCTGGAAAGCTCCTACTGAATCCTTGCGGCGGCTGGGGTTCATCGCAGTGATGTGCCGCTTCAGGATCCCGAAGGGCTCGTTCCCTTTCCCTGATTCACCTGACCTGCGGATTCTGTCGCAGTCGGGCCGCATCACCCGCCGGGGTTCGGATTCAGTTCTGTGACGCCTCGTCATCCGGCGCACCACGCACGACGAAGCACCCCGATCTATACGCGAAGTCCCCTGGCGAACCCAGCTACAAGGTCATTTCCTTCGACCGGTGCCGGCGCTCCTTTCGCCGCCAACATGCTCGCTTCAGCGGAGAATGTCCGGTGCCCACGGATACTTGGTGTGCCTCGATGCCTTCGGGCCGAAGGCGCTGCCGGCGGCGGAGTTGTTACCAGGCCACCGCGTGGGCTACAGCAGGTGGTCGGCCTTGCCGGCTTTGATGTCGCGGATCAGGGTGCGGAGGGCGTCCGTCGTGTCGGTGATGTAGGTGTCTTCGTGTCCGGCGACGGCGATGTAGGCGTT
>NZ_JBMHHY010000025.1:0-160891 GCF_049739465.1 Embleya sp. AB8 | reverse complement strand
GTTTGAGGCGAAACAGTCCGGCTGGCGCCTGAGGCCAAATAGCCCCGCCGGCGTTTGAGGCGAAGAGCCCGGCCGGCGCTTGAGGCCACTCAGCCTCGCCGGCGTTTGAGGCGAAACAGTCCGGCTGGCGCCTGAGGCCAAATAGCCCCGCCGGCGTTTGAGGCGAAGAGCCCGGCCGGCGCTTGAGGCCACTCAGCCCCGCCAGCGTTTGAGGCGAAACAGCCCGGCCGGCGCTTGAGGCCACCCAGCCCCGCCGGCACTTGAGGCGAAGACCACTCAGCCCGCCGGCACATGAGGCACCGCGCCAGCCGATGTTTGCCTGCCCGTCACCCACGATCCGCTCCCCGGTAGGCACCGAGGCGATGAACTGCCTGAGCCGTACGTACGCCGCCGTCGACTCGTCCTCGGCCGACGCCCGTCCGGCCCCGCGCGCATCCGCGCTTCTCCGCACCTTCGCCTCCGAAAGGGCTTTTCGTGTCGGCCTCCCCCCAGCCTCCCTCCGGCGTATCCCGCCGCCGCCTGTTCCAGCTCGGCGCGGGCGGCGCGGGTCTTGCCGTCGCCGGCTCGCTGCTGCCGCCGTCGGTCCAGCAGGCGCTCGCCGCCCCGCCCCGACGCGGCGGGTTGAAGGCGATCAAGCACGTCGTCGTACTGGTGCAGGAGAACAGGTCGTTCGACCACTACTACGGCACGCTGCGCGGCGTCCGGGGCTTCGGCGACCGCAACGCGATCCGGCTGCGCGACGGGGGCAGCGTGTTCGAGCAGCCGGGCGGCCCCGCCGGCCACGTACTGCCGTTCCCGGTGCGCAAGGCCGCGCAGGACGCGTCGAAGGACCTCCAGTACATCGGCGCGCTCGACCACAGCTGGGACGGTGGGCACAAGGCCTGGAACGACGGCTGGTACGACGGCTGGATCGGCGCCAAGTCGCCCGCCACGATGGCCTACTACGACCGTACCGACCTGCCGTTCCACTACGAGCTGGCGGACACGTTCACGATCTGCGACGCGTACCACTGCGCGCTTCCGTCCTCGACCTCGCCGAACCGGAACTACCTGGTCAGCGGCTACACCGGCTACGAGCCCGGGAGCAGTACGCGACGCGCGATCGACAACGCGGCCTACTCCGAGGACACTCACGCCGGCTACTCGTGGAGTACGTACGCCGAGCAGCTGCAGCGCGCGGGCCGGTCCTGGAAGGTCTACCAGGAGTGGGACAACTACCAGGACAACAACCTGGAGTTCTACGTCTCGTTCAAGCAGGTCGCCCGCCGGGCGCTGGCCTCGGTCGGCGACTTCAAGAGCCTGGACTCGTTCTACGGCAAGCTGGGCGGGCTGCCGGCGGCCGAACAGAACGCGCTGTTGGCCAAGTTGGCGCAGGGCGTGGCCGGGCTCTCGCCCGCCGACCGGCAGCTGTACGACCGCGGGCTGCACCGCGGCCGGCCACACTCGCTGGCCGAGACGCTGCGCGCGGACATCGCGGCGGGCACCCTGCCCGAGGTCTCCTACCTGGTGCCCTCGGCGGCCGACTCCGAACACCCCAGCGCCTCGTCCCCGGCCGCCAGCGCGACGATCACCTACCAGGTGCTCGACGCGATCGCGAGCAACCGGGACATCTGGGACTCGACCGTCGTACTCCTCACGTTCGACGAGAACGACGGCTTCTTCGACCACGTGCCGGCGCCCGCGCCGCCGGAGGAGGTCAGGGACGAGTACTACAACGGGCTGCCGATCGGTTTCGGGGCGCGTGTGCCGATGATGATCGTGTCGCCGTGGACGGTGGGCGGCTACGTCTCGTCCGAGACCTTCGACCACACCTCGGTGACCCGGTTCCTGGAGACCTGGACCGGTGTGCGCGCGCCCGACATCAGCGCGTGGCGGCGGACCGTGTCCGGGGACCTGACCGGCGTGTTCGACTTCGACCGGGCACGCCGCTCGCACGTGCCGCCGCGGCCGGCGCCGGCCCCCGCGTTCACCTCGCGCTGGCGGCCCGCGCCGCCGGCGAACCAGAAGTTGCCGGAACCCGAGCGTGGTCGCCGCCCGGCCCGCCCGCTGCCGTACCAGCCCGACGCCTCGGCCCGGCTGGACGCCACGAACCGCACGCTGACGCTCGACCTCGCCAACGGCGGGCAGTCCAGCGTGCACCTGCAACTGTTCCCGTACTCGGGGGACTTGGCCAAGCCGAAGCACTACGACGTGCAGGGCAAACGCTCGGACACGATCACCCTCAAGGGCGACCGCTACGACCTGACGCTGATCGGCCCGAACGGTTTCCGCCGCGAGTTCGCCGGCTCGCTTGTTGCGGCCGGCGGTGCCCAGGTCACCTCGCGGGTGCGCGGCACCGGCCGGGTCCTCGACCTCGAACTGGTCAACCACGGCAAGCAGTCGGTGACCTTCAAGCTCACCCCCAACGCCTACGGCGTGGGCTGCGCCGACCGCGAGCGCACGATCACCCTGAAGCCGGGCCGGGATCGCACGGTGCACTGGTCCACGGGGTCGGCGGACGGCTGGTACGACGTGACCGTGACGTTGGAGGGCACCGACGGCTTCACCCGACGGCTGGCCGGCCACATCGAGAACGGCCGGGAGAGCGTAAGCGGCTGACCGTCACGGTGGGGGGCCGGCGCCGTCCGCCCCCACACCACACCACACCGCCACGCCACCCCACCGCACCGCACCGCCGGCCGCACGACCGCGACGACCGCGACGACCGCGCGCACGTCCCGGCGCCCTTCCCCGCGCCGGGACGTGCGCGGCGGTGCGAGTCGACGCGTCGAGCCACCGGACCCGACCCGGGGCGTGTCTTCAAGCCCTCGGCCCCCACGACGACTCGGGTGTCGCCGTGGGGGCCGAGGTCTCATCCGCAGCGGGGGGGTCGCTGCGGTCGGGTCGGCGTTCGGGGTCAGCGAACCGTCGTGAGCACCGGCGCCTGTTCGGTGACGCTCTCCAGGCCGTTGGCCCACAGCGAGTCGACCTGGGCGCGTTCGTTGGCGTCGGGCTGGGTGTTGGTGCAGGACGGGCCGGGGCCGCCGCCGGACATCAGTTCGCTGCACGGGCCGGAGTAGTCGTCCGGCAGACCGAGTACGTGGCCGGTCTCGTGCGCGGCGACCCGGACCGAGTAGTACTCCTGGTTCTGCGCGTGGTCGAGGAAGATGGTGCCCTTCCCGTGGCCGTCGGTCTGGGCGTAGGAGCCCTGCGGGTCGTCGCCCTCGGTGTAGGAGAAGTCCGCACCGCCGCCGGTGCTCGGGGCCAACTGCACGTTGGTCACCGCGCTGTTCCAGATCTGCGCGCTCTGGGCTATCTCGGAGGCGTAGGTCGGCGCCCCGCTGGCGTCGTAGGTGATGGTCACGCTCAACAGGCCGGGGTGGGCGGCCTGCTTGGCCTTGACCGACTTCAACACGGCCTCGAAGAACGCCTTGTTCCCGGCCTGCTTGGCGGCCGAGCCGGCGTAGTACGACGTCGCGTGGTGGCCGACGACGGAGTGGTGCGCGGAGGCGGCCGAGGCCGTGGCGGGCACCGCGACCATCGTGGCGGCCAGGCCGAGGCCGAGCACGGCCGAGAACACGGTCTTGCTGCGATTCATGTGGGGACTCCATTCGAGCCGGCGTTCCCCGGCCACCGGCGGGGGGCGCCGGGGGACGTACCGGGGAACTTCGGTCAGCCGAGTGTGTCCCCGCTTGTCACCGGCGGGGATGATGCCAGTGGGTGATAGCTCCATCCGATCCAGGCCCCCAACAGGCCTGTTCACCCACACCACCACCCGCTCCGGAGGGTCCCGACACCCCACCCGCCTCCACCACCGCGACACCCACCCGCGCCACCATCACGCCGACCGGCAACGCCGGATTGCCGGCCGCGGCCTCCGCCACCTGCCAGTCCTCGTCCGCAAGCAGCTCGACCAGCACCGCCGGCGGCATGGCCGGATGCCCGGCGGCGATCCGCCGTTCCTTGGGTTGCGCCAGGCAGGCGAGCAGGGCCAGCGCGGTCGCGTTGCGATGCCGGGCGATCGCCCGAAGCGCCTTGCGTACCGGAGGTTGACGCCGACTCAGGTCCACCAGCAGCGCCGCCGACGCGTCCAAATTCGCCGCCACCGCGGCAGCCACGCGCGCACCGTGCCGGTCGACCAGGTCGCGCAGTCGGGCCTCGTCCAGCCCGGGATGCGCTGCGACGGCCGCGACCACCTTGGCATCCGGGTCGGCGGCCAACGCATCGCGGATCGGGGCGGGCAGATCCCGACGACCGGCCACGAACATCCGCACCGCCGCATTCGCCGACCGGGCCAGTTCCGCGATCTCGGCCGCCGAGGCGACGACGATGCGCGGCAGCGGGGCCGGGCCGAGTCTGGTGGTGGCGGCCAACCGCGAGAGTACGTCGAGTGGTACGCGCGGGTTGCCCGCGAGTGCCTGCCGTACCGCCGGATCGGGGTCGGCGGCCAGTGCGCGACACAGGTCGTCGGCCAGTGCGGGATTCGCCGCCAGGACGATCCGCACCCACAGCGTCGGATCCTCGACGAGCCGCTCGGCCGCCGCTGGCAACAGATCGGCCCGGCCCGCGAGTTCGCTCCGCAGCAAGATGCCCGGATGGTCGACGAGCCCGGCGGCGGCCTCGGCCGGGGTGGCCGGGTTGCCCAGGGCGTGCAGCTGTATCTGCTCGACGGTGGACTCGTGTGCTCCGCTACAGGCCGCCCCCGGGGGTAGGTCACAGTCCGGGCGCGGACAGTTGGGATGGTGGACGAACGGGGTCGGCTCGCGATCGCACACCAGGCAGCGCCGCGCCGGTACCGGTCCGCCGCCGACGAGCAACGCGGCCAGGACGGCGGGCGGCGTGGCCCGATTGGTCGCGACGGCGCAGCGTACCTCGGCATGGGGATGCTCGGCGAGGCGCGCAGCGACCTCCGGTGTCCTGGTCCAGTACGCGAGTTCGACGACGACCGACACGTCCGGGTCGGCGGCGAGCGTGGCCACCGCGTCGGGCGGCAGGTCGTGGCAGGCGGCGAGCTTCTCCCGCCGGGCGACGATCGGATCGGCGGCGAACCGGTGCACCCAGGCGGGGCGGCCGACCCCCTGATCCAGCAGCGCGAGCGCGGCGTCGGGCTGTGTCTCGGGATCCACGTCGGCGGCGGCCAACCGTCCCGCGTAGACCAGTTGCACAGCACTCGACGGGCAGCGCGCGGCCAGGATCCGCGCCTGCTCCGGATCGAGGTCCGCCCGCCCGGCGAGGGCCTGCGCGAGGTCCTCGCCGGCGACCGCGATCAACCGATCGACCCACTCGGCCGGCAGCGCCGGATTGCCGGCCATCCCGTGCAATACATGATTCACCGGCCCCATCCTGCCCGGCTGGGGGATGGTGGGGCGGGTGAATTTCGTCGGCCGGGCGCGTTGGTTCGGGTCGGGAGGTTCGTGGTCGGGGGGGCGTGGTCGGGGGGTCCGTGGCCAAGGGGTCGTAATCGGGGGGCGTGGTCGGGCGGTTCGTGGTCGGGGGTTTTGGGTCGCCTACACTCCGGTTGTGTTCGAGCATGGTTTTCCTCCGCCCGGTGATGATGCGCTCGATGCGGTCGGGGTGCTGGGTGATCCGGTGCGGCGGGCGTTGTATCGGTACGTGGTGGCGGCCGAGGGGGCCGTCGGGCGGGCTGCCGCGGCGGACGCGGTGGGGATTCAGCGGACGCTGGCGGCCTTTCATTTGGACAAGCTGGTCGAGGCGCGGTTGCTGGACGTCGAGTTCGCCCGGCCGGCGGGCAAGGGTGGGCCGGGGGCCGGGCGGCCGGCCAAGTTGTACCGGCGCAGTGCGGTCGAGACGAGCGTGAGTCTGCCGCCGCGCGCGTACGACACGGCCGGGCAGATTCTCGCGGACGCGGTCGAGCGGGTCGGGGCGCATCGAGCCGTGCACGCGGCGGCCTACGACACCGGGCGCGCGGCCGGGCGGGCGCTCGGCGCGGAGCCGGCGGCAAATGTGCGGGATCGGGTGATCGAGGCGCTGACGGCGCGTGGGTACGAACCGGTCGACGAACCGGTCGGCGAGCAGGTCGACGAGCAGGTCGGCGAACTGGTCGACCGGCAGGTTGAGAAACAGGTTGAGGAACAGGTTGAGGAGCACGGCCAGGAACCGGCGGGCGAGGTCGGTGAGCCGTCCCGGATTCTGCTTCGGAACTGCCCGTTCCATCAGTTGGCCGAGGACTTTCCGCCGCTGGTGTGTGGGATGAATCTGGCGCTGTTGGAGGGACTGCTCGACGGCGCGGGGGTGCACGACTATCGAGCCAGGCTCGATTCGGTGCCGGGGCGGTGCTGTGTGGTGGTCGAACCCAATCTCTAAAAACAATATTCGTTGACATACCCTGCGGGACCTGGTGAGGTGATCCCATGCCCTCGACACATCACATCGCCCAGTTCAACGTCGCCCGCATGCTCGTCCCGCTGGAGGAGCCCGCCATGGCCGATTTCGTCGCCGGCCTCGATCCCGTCAACGAACTCGCCGACCGCACGCCCGGATTCGTCTGGCGGCTGAAGGGCGAGGACGAGGGCGCCGCCAAGACGACCGACATCCGCCCGTACGACCCGGACATGATCGTGACCATGTCGGTGTGGGAAACCCCCGAGCAGCTCTGGGAGTTCGTCTACCGCAGCGGCCACCTGGAATACCTGCGCCGCCGCCAGGACTGGTTCGCGCACACCGCCGAGATCGCCCAGGTCCTGTGGTGGCTCCCGGCCGGCCACATCCCCAGCGTCGCCGAGGGCCGGCAGCGCCTCGACCACCTGCGCGAACACGGCCCGACGGCATACGCCTTCACCTTCCGCACCCGCTTCCCGGCACCGACGGGGGCCGAGGTCGCCTGACGCGCCGACACCCCGTGCTCAATCGGTAGCTGATGCTCACACCCACACCCACACCCGCGCCCGCGCCCGCGCCCACACTCATGCCCATGCCCACACTCATGCTCCGAGCACAACTCGTGGTTGTGCTTCCCTGGGGATCGGTTGTTTGATCCCGGGATCCGCCGCCGAGTACGGTCCGTCGGGCAACGCGGGGTTGTTCGGGACCGCGTTTCGATGCCGATGCCGATGCCGAGCCGAAGCCGGACCCCAGCACCCGCAAGGAGCACCCGCCCATGACCATCGCCCTGCTCGTCCTTGACCTCCAGCCCGCGATCCTGGCGGCGCTGCCCGAAGGCGCGGACCGCGAGGCGCTGCCGGCCCGGATCGCCGGTGCCGTCGCCGACGTTCGCGCGCACGGCGGCACCATCGTGCACGTCCGGGTCGGCTTCACCGAGGACGACTGGGCGGCGATCCCGGCCGCCAACACGTCCTTCGCGGCGATCGCCCGGCTGCGCCTGCTGCCCGACCCGGATCCGGCCACGGCCCACCACGCGCTACTGGCCCCCGAGCCCGGCGACATCAGCGTACGCAAGACCCGCCACGGCGCGATGTCCACCACCGATCTCGACCGCCGACTGCGCGATCGCGGCATCACCACGCTCGTCGTCGCCGGGCTCAGCACCGGCGGCGCCGTACTGTCCACCGTGCTCGACGCGGCCGACCGCGACTACCGGCTCTACGTACTCTCCGACGCGGTCGCCGACCCCGACGCCGAGGCGCACGACGTACTGCTCCGCCGCGTACTCCCGTCCCGAGCCCAGCTGATCGACACCACCGAACTGCGCGCTCTCCTCGAAGCCGAGCCGACGAAGGACCGCGACGGGATCACGACGCACCGGGCCGGCTGAGCGTGTCGGCGACGGTGAACTGCTCGCCGTTCGCCGGCACGCCGATCCCGCGCCAGGTGAACGGGAGTCCCCGGGCCCGCTCCGGGTCGGCGTGGTCCATCAGTTGGAAGTGCACGTGCGGCTCGGTGGAGTTGCCCGAGTTGCCGCACTGCCCCAACAGCTCGCCCACGCCCACCCGTTCGCCCTCCCGTACGGTGATCGAGGCGCGCCGCAGGTGCGCGTACAGGGCATACACCCCCTCGCCCAGGTCGAGGATCACGTGGTTCCCCACCAGCCGAGCGGCGCCCGCCATGTCCCGCAGGGCACCCTCGAAGATCAGATAGGTCAGCGCCGGGTACGAGTTGCGGCTGAGATGGTCGCGTTGGCCGTCGACCACCCGGACCACCGTGGCGTCCGCCACCGCGACCACCGAAGCGCCGAATCCCGGGAACGCCTCGGCGCGGCGCACCACCGGCCACCAGCCGAACCGCGGCCGGGGCCGCCCCTCCACCGGCTCGCCGACGATGTCGATCGCGTACGCCTGCCCGTAGGCACGCGTGCCGTGGCTGGGCACCTTGTCCGCCGGGCTGTTCAACGCCCGCCACCGCCCGAACACCGGCGCCTCGACCTCGACCGGGGCCCCGGTGGTAGCCGGATCACCGCTCGCCGTCGACCGGTTTGCCGACCGGTTCACGGACCGGTTCACGGACCGGTTCGCTACGATTTGCACGAGCATCGCCAGGCCCAGCGGCAGCCAGCTCCACAGCCAGGAGTAGCCGAAGTACAGCCCGCCGATCAGGACCGCGAAGAACGCGACCCAGCAGGCCCGGTAGGCGGTCTTGCCGATCTTCTGGTTGAGCATGGCGGGGGCTCCCCGAGTCGAGTCGCGCGGTGTCGGTCGGATCCGAAGTCTCGATACTTCGAATCTCGATACTTCGAAGTTACGTAATTACGTACGTTCTTGCAAGCCGGAACCGGCGGGCCGGATGTGCGCGGCGTCACACGGAACGTTTCCGATATCGGCGTCCTCTTCCCACCGACCCGCCGACAACTCGTCGGCCCGGAATCGGGAGTCCGCCGTGAGAACCACCGCCGGAACCACCACCGTCGACGTCACGACCGTCGGCACCGCCACCACCACGGTCGCCCGTCGGCGTGCCGGTATCGCGGTAGCCGCCCTGCTCGCCGCCGACGGGCTCGCCCACGCGTTCTGGGCCACCGGCGCGACGTGGCCCGCCACCGACACCGGGGCCCTGTCGCGCGGACTGCTCAACGCCGATGTCCCGTTCACCCCACGCGTACTGCTCCCGCTGTGCGCGCTGCTCACCACCGCAGCCGTCGGCGTGTACGCGCACAGCCGAGGGCGCGGCGGCCGGATCACCGCGCTCGCCACCGCGGCGGTCGCCACCGGCCTGGCGGTACGGGGCACGGTGGGCCTGGTCTGGGCGCTGGGCATCGGAGCCGACCCGGGGGAGCCGTTCTACCGGCTCAACCTCGGCCTCTACACGCCGATTTGCCTCGGCTTCGGCTACGTCGCCGCGCGGCTCGCGGCAAGCGGAGCGCGGCGCCCGACGGCGGGCCGACGGCTCCGGACGTGGACGACCCGGGTCATCGGGAGATGATCACCACCGTGCCGGATCACGCCACCGAAGACCGCAGCGCCGAGCGACGCAGCCGAGGCATCGCCCTCGCCCGCGCCGCCCGCCGCGGCGACACCCTCGCGATGAGCGATCTGCTCGACCACCTGATCCCCTACGTCACGAGCATCTGCGGCCCGATCGCCCTGGACGCCCGCCAGGACGCGGTCCAGGAAACCCTCGTCGTGGTCTTCCGCGCGCTGCGCACCCTGGACGAACCGGAGGCGCTGTACGGCTGGGTCCGCGCCATCGCGGCGCGCGAGGCGGTCCGGATCGCCCGCCGGGCAGCCCGCGAGACCCCCACCGAATGGGCCGAACCGCCCGCCCCCGGGGATCCGCAGCTCGCCGCCGACATCGACGACGTACTGGCCAGGCTGTCTCCCGAGCATCGCGCCGTACTGGTCCTGCGCGACGTCGAGGGCCTGGACGAGCAGACCGCCGCCGACCTGCTCGGCGTACCCGAAGGCACCGTCAAGTCCCGGCTGCATCGCGCCCGGGCGGGATTCCGAAGGATGTGGACGGCATGACCGAGCCACTCGACCATGGGCCGAGCGAGGCCATCGAGGCGATCGGGGCGGTGGAGGCGGTGGAGGCGATCGGCCCGAGCGAGGCCGTCGGCGCGATCGACGCGGTCGGCCCGATCGACGCGGTCGACGCGGTCGGCCGGCTGTACGCGCTGACCGCCGGCATCCCCGGCGCCCGGGTCGTGGAGACGGTCCTCCCGACGCCGTTCGCCGCGGTCTGGGCGGTGATGGGCGACCTGGAGGCGGGCTTCGGCCGCTTCCAGCCGGACATGCGCCACGTGCGGGTGACCCGACGCGACGGCGACCGGATCGAGGCGTACGCGCGCAGCCGCTACGGGATGCGGGCCCGCTTCGACGGCATCCTGCGGCCGGGGTGGTGCTGGCTGCAGAGCAGGTTCGTGATCATCGGGATGGCCGCAACACCGGTGGGGGAGAGCGGAACCCGGGTGGCCCTGACCGGCGGTGTCCGGGTACCGGGGCGAGCCGCCATCGTGCCGGTCGGAGCGAGGCGCGAGTTGCGCCGCTCCCTGGTCCGGCTGCACGAGGCGGTGGATTTGCATTCTGGATGATCTCTATCCAGGATAGCTCCATCAGGTGCACCCCTCCCGCCGGGGAGGGGTGTTCTACGGATCGAATTCTGGATGTCTACTATCTTGAATACGCAAATCCCTCACCCACAGTCCCAACCCAAGCCCCGACCCAAGCCCAAGCCCAAACCCCGGCCCCGAACCCCGGCCCCACCACCTCCCCCGACGCCCCCGACACCCCCGTCCCCGCCTCCACCATCGCCACCACCTCAATCCATGACGCGAGCCTGGCTCGCGGTGGCCGCCGTCGCGCTCGGGATCTTCTCCCTCATGACGTCCGAGCTGCTGCCCGTCGGCCTGCTCACCCCCGTCGGCGACACGCTGGACGTCGCCGAAGGCACCGCCGGCCTGATGGTCACCGCGCCCGGGATCGTGGCCGCGTTCGCCGCACCGGTGATCGCCGTCACCGCCGACCGGCTGGATCGCCGGATCCTGCTCGCCGCCCTGATCGCCCTGGTCGGCGTCGCCAACCTGGCCGCCGCCGGCGCGCCGAACTTCGCCGTACTGCTGATCGCGCGCGTCCTGGTCGGCGTGGGCGTCGGCGGCTTCTGGGCGATCGCGGGCGGCCTGGCGCTGCGCCTGGTACCACCCGAGCGGGTCGCCCGGGCCACCGCCGTCGTCTTCGGCGGCGTCTCGGCCGCCTCCGTACTGGGCGTCCCGGCGGGCACCCTGATGGGCGAACTCACCGGGTGGCGTCCGGCGTTCGCGGCCGTGGGCATACTCGGCGCGGTGGCCCTGGTGGCCCTGGTAGTCCTGCTTCCCCCGCTGCCTGCCGCGCCGTCGGCCCGACCGATGACGTTCCTCGACCTGTCCCGCCTCTGCCGCGACAACCGAGGCGTACGCACCGGCCTGGCCCTCACGTTCCTCCTGATCACCGGCCACTTCGTCGCGTACACCTTCGTCCGCCCCATCCTGCGCGACGTGGCCGGCGTCGACGACGCGCTGATCGGCGTACTGCTCCTCGGCTACGGATTGGCAGGCGTGGCGGGCAACTTCGCGGCGGGCACCCGAGCCTCCCGCGACGCTCGCCGCACGCTGCTCACGATCACCGCGACGTTGACCGCCGTACTGACCCTGCTCGCCGTCCTGAACGACGTACCGGCGGCCGGCATCGTGCTGTTGCTCGTGTGGGGCGTGGCCTACGGCGGGGTACCGGTGAGCCTCCAAACCTGGATGCTCACCGCCGCCCCGCAGGCCACCGAAGCGGCAACGTCCCTGTTCGTCGCGGTATTCAACCTGTCCATCGCACTCGGCGCCCTCCTCGGCGCCCTCGCGGTCGACGGCCTGAGCACGGCCGCCGCACTGTGGGTGGCCGCCGCGCTCACCCTCCTCACGGCCCTGACCGCGGGCGCCGCCCGCCGCCCGACCGGCCACTGACCATCACCACGCAGCCGCGCAGCAGCACAACCCCAGCCGCGCACCCACACAACCCGTATATGCGAAGCACCACACCTGGGAGAAGAGAACAAACCATGAGCCGCTCGATCACCATCACCAACCCCGCCGACCTGCACAACCCGGTCGCCTTCGGCTACAGCCACATCGTCGACGCGCCGGCCCCCGACCTGGTCTTCATCGCCGGCCAATACGGCTCCGACCCCACCGGCGCAGTCGACTCCTCGGACTTCGCGGCCCAGGTCGAACGCTCCTTCGCCAACCTGGGCACCGCCCTGGCGGCGGCCGGTCTGGGCTTCCGGGACGTGGCCCGACTGGGCACCTACATCGTCGACCACGACCACGCCAGGCTCGAAGCCCTGCTCGCGGTGATCAACCGAATCTGGGGCAACGAGCCCCCCGCCCAGACCCTGCTCGGCGTGGCTGCCCTCGCCCTCCCCGACATGCTCTTCGAGGTGGACGCGGTAGCAATCCGCCCGTAGCCGGTACACCCGGGCCGCCCCGCCCCGCCCCGCCTCGCCCGCACGTGCAACCGAGTCCAATTGGACTCACTCGGACACGAGGTACGGGGCGGCCTGTGCCGTTCCGGGCCGATCACAAAGGCGCCCGTCGATACACCAGCAACTCGACACGGCCGATCCGCCAGTCCTGCTCGGGCCGCCGCCGATAACCACGCCGCTCGTACAACCGATGCGCAGCAGCCATATCGGGTTCGGTCGACAACACAACCGCGGCAAGCCCCTCGTCCCGGATCCGCCGCTCGCAGGCATCCATCAGCAACGCGGCCACCCCCCGACCCCGGACATCCTCGTCCACCGCGAGCATCCGCACCTCGCCCTCGCCGTCCCGAGCGATATTCGCAAACCGCGTGCCGGGCAGGGCGACCATCACGGTGCCGACAACCTGCCCGTCGACAACCGCCACGAACGTCACACCATGCTCGATCCGCGCCACGCCATCCAGCAGCACCGCGGAATACCTCTCACCCGCCCACCCACCGGCCCGATAGACCCGCTCGGTCAATATGCCAACGGCCTCGGCATCCACCAGCCGGGCAACCCGCACACCGACCGAGGCATCCCCCATCTCCCACATGGCCGATCCCTACCCACACACCCGACCCACACAGCCGGACCGAGTCCAATTGGACTCACGAGGACCCATCGGCAAGGCGAGGTACACCGCCTCGCCCGCGCGCCCGCCCGCGCCGCCCGGCCGGCCGGCCGGGCCCGCCAACCGCCAACCGCCAGCCATCAACCATCAACCATCAACCATCAACCATCAACCATCAACAACTACGCAGGAACGCCGCCCGCGCGATGTCGATCATCTCCTCGACCGTGCTGCCGTCCGCGAACTCGCCGAGCGCGGTCATCCGCCAGGCCGCTCCGTCCCGGATCAGCGCACACATCAGCACCCCGGTCCGCGGTTCGGTCTCGGACAGTTCGTAGCGCACGAGTTCGGCATCGGTGGCGCCGTCGACCAGTCGGCAGTATGCGTTCTTGACGGCGGTGAACTTCTGGCCGCTGTAGGAGTTGATCGTGAACACGATCCCCCGATACTCAGGGGCGAGCAGATCCAGCGTCACGCTGATCCGCTCGTCGTCACCACCACCGTCACCGGTCAGGTTGTCCCCGGAGTGGCTGATCCAGCCCCCGCCGCCACTCAGACAGCGATACCAAATGGTGTCCAGAACCTCACCATTCGCATCGAACGCGACGCACGACGAATCCAGATCGATCGAGGCCCCGGCCTCGGCCGGATCCCATCCGAGTCCCAACACGACCCGGCTCAACGCCGGAGCAGCGGTCTTCACCAGGGACACGGACCCGCCCTTGACCAGGCTCACCCGCCCCCCGTCCAGATTCACCACCGGCGGCGCGGCATCCGACGGGCCGCCGACGTCCACCCCGAAGTCGGTGGCAATCCCGGCCAACCCACTCGCGTACCCCTGGCCCACCGCCCGGACCTTCCACCCGGCCCCTCGGCGATACAGCTCCAACAACACCAGCGCCGTCTCCACACCGAGTCCGCTCGGCGCGTACGAAACCAGCACCGCATCCGTCCCGACATCACGCACGGCCGCCTCGACCGCCCCGACCCGTCCGAAGTCCGCCGCCCCCGAGCCGTCCAGGCTCAGCACGACGACAACCTTCTCCACGTCGGCCGGCACTGCCGCCGTATCCACCCCGACCCGCCGCGCCTCGGCATCGACCCAAACCCCAGGCCCACGCGGCGCGTTGTAGAACACGAAGTCCGCATCCCCCCGAACCCGGCCATCGGCCCCGACCAGCAGCGCCGACACATCGACGGCCCCCGCACAGGCAACCGTGACCACGACGGCCCCGGCGGCAAGCGCCGAGTTCCCACCACTCACCAACACCACGGACACGAACTCACCCTCCACCCCAACCCACCCAACCGAAACGACACCTGCAACCCCACCACAGCATGCCGCCCCACCCCTGCCCGCACCGGGTCGCAAGTCGGCGACCGCGTGCCCGCCCGGGCGGTGTCAACCAGCGGGGTCGGATGTCACCCAGGTGTCCGAAAGTTGTCGTCGTCCCGGTCTTTTGCCGGGCGCGTTCTGTGACTTCCGTGACGGGGTGAACGTCGCCGGGCGCGGCACCAGTAGCGTCGAGCCCATGATCGTATGGCTCAACGGCACCCACGGTGCGGGCAAGACGACGACCAGTGCACTCGTACAGCCGCTCCTCCCGAATTCACGGGTGTTCGACGCCGAGAAGGTCGGCGAGACACTCATGGACATCACGCCCGGGCTGCCGGCAACGGACAACTTCCAGCACTGGCCGCCGTGGCGGCCGCTCGTCGTCGAAACCGCCCGCCGCGTACTCGACTACACCGGCGGCACCCTGGTGGTGCCGATGACTGTCCTGGTCGAGCAGTACTGGCGCGAGATCAGCTCGGGCCTCGCCCAACATGCCATCCCGGTACGGCACTTCGTCCTCCACGCCGACCAGGACACCCTGCGCGGACGCATCGCGGGCGACACTGTTCTCGGCCCCAACTCCCCATTCCGCCTCAAATACCTCGAGCCCTACGCCGAGGCGGCCCGCACGTGGCTGCACGGCGAGGCCGAGGTCCTCGACACCACGCAACTCACGCCCGCCCAGGCCGCCCTGCAGATCGCGAAGGCCGTCAACGGCTGAGGCGCCGCCCTGGTCAAGACGGCACTCGATGTGCTGCATAGCCTGATTCAACCGCTCCGGCATACCCGGCCTCCTTCCCCTTGACGGCCAGCACGCCAGGCAACGCCCACCATGCCGAACCCGACATCCCGTGCAACCGTGCAGGCTCGGACCTAGGCCGTTTCGTTTGGATCATCGGATCGTTTGTCGGGGCGTGCCGTTGACTGACGTGCAGTGGGCGCGGATTGAGCCCTTGCTACCTGACCGGACGCCGAAGCGGGGTGGCCGCCGGCGAGACCACCGACAGGTGATCAACGCGATCGCCTTCAAGTTCCGGACCGGAACGCAGTGGGTCCACCTGCCGGAGAAGTTCGGCAACTGGCGAGGCGTCTACAACCGGCTGCGGATGTGGGCCCGCGACGGCACCTGGGAGCGGGTGTTCACCACGCTGATCGCCCAGGCCGACGCGGACGAAGACCTCAATTGGGTCGTGTCGGTGGACTCTACGATCGTGCGCGCTCACCAGCACGCCGCCGGGGCCCGCACAAAGGGGCCCCGGTCGGTGAGCCGGACGACCACGCCATCGGCCGGTCCCGCGGTGGATTAACCACGAAGATCCACCTCGCCGCCGACGGCGGCTGCCGCCCCCTGACCTTTCATCTCACCGCCGGACAGGCGGGCGACGCACCCGCTTTTACCCAGGTGATGGCACGTCTGCGTGTTCCGCGCCGACGCGGACGGCCCCGCACCAGGCCGGACGTGGTCCTGGCGGACAAGGCGTACTCCTCACGCGCGATCCGCGCATACCTGCACAAGCGTGGGATCCGCACGGTGATCCCCGTCCCGGCGGACCAGCAGGCCCACCGGCTGCGGCGCGGCAGACAAGGCGGCAGACCACCGGCCTTCGACCACGACGCCTACAAGCAGCGCAACACCGTCGAGCGGTGCATCGCATCAACCGCCTCAAGCAGTGGCGCGGCATCGCCACCCGCTACGAGAAGACGGCGACCATCTACCTGGCCGGACTCCACATCGCGGGCATCTTCCTCTGGTCCGCCCGCTGAACCGAAACCGCCTATCGACGGGTGCAGCGGGTGAGGGTGACCCCGTTGGGGAAGGCGGTGCGCTCGGCGACGTCGAAGACCGTGGGGTCGAAGGCACCGTCGACCACCGGGACTCCGGTACCGGCAATGACCGGATACGTCTTGATCAGCAGCTCGTCAATCTCAGGCATCAGGTTGCCCGCGAGCCGGCCGCCCCCGCAGAGCCAGACGTCCAGCACGGCGCCCACCTCACCCTTGAGCTCGCGGACGAGGGCGAGCGGGTCACTCGGCACGACGGTGACGGCTGGGTCGGTGTTCGGCTTGAGACTGCTGGACACCACGTATTGGCGCAGGTGCGCGTACGGGCTGGTGATCCCGTTGTCGAGGGCTGGGCGGTAGGTACCGAGGCCCATGACGACGGTGTCGAAACGCCGGTTGGGCGCGTCGGCGACGCCGACGGCCGCGCGATAAGCGGTCGGGACGGTCTCCGGGTACAGCGCGTTCATCCAAGTCGAATAGGCGACGGCCTGCTGCTCGTCGCCCTGCGGAAAGAAGTCGAACTCACCGCCGGGACCGGCGATCCGGCCGTCGAGCGAGACGCCGATGTAGTACACGAGCTTCCGCAAAATGTCCCCCACATGTAGTACTCTGCTTGAAGTGGTTTGAACGTAGTACTATATCTGGAGTGGTGTCAATGACGAGACGGAATGACCAGCGGCGCGCGGCTCTCGTCGACGCGGCGATCGAGGTGCTGGCCCGGGAAGGCGCGCGCGGCCTGACTTTCCGGGCCGTGGACGCCGAGGCGGCCGTTCCCGCCGGCACGGCGTCCAACTACTTCTCCAGTCGCGACGACCTGTTCACTCAGGCCGGCGCCCGGGTCTACGAGCGACTCCAGCCCGACGAGGCCACGATTGCCCGCCAGCAGGCGGCCGGCCGCGACCGGGACACCTACGTAGAGCTGATGCGCGAACTCGTCGGCCGCATCGCCTCCTTCCGCACCGGTTACCTGGCGCTGCTGGAACTCCGTCTCGAAGCCACTCGCCGCCCCGAACTGCGCAAGGTCCTCACGGAGCGAGTCCGGGCCGACGTGGACGCCAACGTCGCCTATCACGAGACTTCCGGTCTCCCCGGCGACACCGCGGCGGTCAAGTTGCTCATGCTGACGCTGAACTGGCTGATCGTTGAACAGCTCACCCTGCCGGACGTCTTCACGGAGGCAGAGCGTGAACAACTGGTAACGGCCGCAGTGGAGCGCATCGTGGCGGCGGAGTAGCTGCCCGGCCCGGGATGACTCCAGTCTGCTGCGGTGGAAGTGAGCTGGACCGGACCGGCCTCGGCAGTCACCCGCTCTTGGTTCCGTCTGCTGATCCGAACGAAACGGCCTAGCCCTCGGCTCGGGGACACGCCGGCGGAAACGGTCGACCGTGTTGCTGCCCGAGCTTGAGCTCTGGCCCGGAATGCCGGGCGGGGCCGCCGAGTACACGGTCCAGGCGTGCGCGGACGGCCTGGTCCGGGAGTTCCGGATGTCGGCGGTGCCCGCCAAGCTTCGCTCTCGCCAAGGATCGGGTCACCTGCACGGCTCACCGAGTTCGGGCACCCCGGCCTCCACCGTCCGAGGGCGCGAGAAGCGCAGAGGATTCTTGCCTGTTCCAGCAGTGCGACGCACGTCAACTGCGGGGTAGCACGCCCAGGAGGGTTGCGGTCAGAGCCAGCTTCAAGTAGTCCCTCAGCTCCAGGTGGAAGCGGGCCAGGTCGGGCTCGGCCCGGTAGGCCGCCTGCAGACTGGGTGGGGGTGTGCTGTACGCCGACAGCGCGCCGGCCATGACCATGGTTTGCAGGCTGAACAGCGTCGCGTTCTCGCCCAGCTCCGGCAGGTATTTCAGGAGCAGGGCGGTCATGGTTGTCAGGCGGTCCAGGGATGCGCGCTTGTAGCGTGCGACGACCTCGACGGAGACGTTGTGTTCCAGGACGCTGCCCTGTGCGCCGAAGAGGTCGCACAACACCACTCGGCCGGAGAGCGAGTGGCTGAGGATCTCGGCCACCGCTGCCGCTCGCTCGGCCATGGGCAGATTCTCGTCGATGCCGGCGGCCGACTCGTCTGCCAGTTCCGTCAGCCACTCCTGCAGGAAGCGGTCCAGCAGTTCCAGCAGCACCGCCTCGCGAGACTCGAAGTAACGCAGCACGTTCGGCTTCGCCAGGCCTACCCGGCGGCTGAGCTCGTTCAGGGTGACCGCGGCCACGGGCATCTCGTCGAGCATCGCCGACGCCGTGTCGAGGATCGCCTGTCGGCGCACCTCCCGCTGCTCTTCGGTTCGCGCCCGCTGGAAAGTCACGATCACCATCGTAGCTTAGGTACCTGCGGTACGTTGACAGCGTACCGAAAGTACTTTAACGTCGCAGACGCAAGATACCTTCGGTACGTAACTAATTGGGGGTCCGAAATGAGTAAGAAGTGGACGACGACAAACATCCCCGACCAGCGCGGACGGGTGGCCGTGGTGACCGGGGCCAACACCGGACTGGGGTACGAGACCGCCAAGGCGCTCGCCGAGCGCGGGACCTCCGTGGTGCTCGCCGTGCGCAACGTCGAGAAGGGCGAGCAGGCCGCAGCCCGCATGACCGGCGACGTGACCGTACAGGCGCTGGACCTGACCTCGCTCGACTCCGTCCGGACCGCGGCGGCGGCGCTGCGGTCCCGGCTCGCCCGGCTCGACCTGCTGATCAACAACGCCGGCGTGATGTACACCCCGAAGCAGACCACCCGGGACGGCTTCGAGATGCAGTTCGGCACCAACCACCTCGGCCACTTCGCGCTCACCGGGCTGCTGCTGGATCTGATGCTGCCGGTGCCCGGTTCGCGCGTGGTGACGGTCAGCAGCACCGGCCACCGCATCCGGGCCGCGATCCACTTCGACGACCTGCACTGGGAGCGGTCGTACAGTCGGGCCGCCGCCTACGGTCAGTCCAAGCTGGCCAACCTCATGTTCACCTACGAACTGCAGCGCAGGCTCGCCACGCACGGCACCACCGTCGCAGTGGCCGCACACCCCGGCATGGCCGGCACCGAGCTCGCCCGCAACACCCCCGCGGCCCTCCGGCTTCCGCTCACCCTGCTCGCGCCGCTGATCGCCCAGAAGCCGGCGATGGGCGCGCTGCCGACCCTGCGCGCCGCCACCGACCCCGCCGCGCTCGGCGGCCAGTACTACGGTCCCGGCGGACGCAACCAGGTCAAGGGCCACCCCCGGCTGGTCACCTCCAGCCCGCAGTCGTACGAGGTGGCCGTCCAGCAGCGGCTGTGGGCCGTCTCCGAAGACCTCACCGGAGTGAGGTTCCCCATCGCCGAGTTCAAGCAGAACCCGCTTCCCTCCGGATCGACCGCCACCACGTAGCCCGCGCCGGTAACAAGCGCCGACCCGTCGCGGCGCAAGCAGGTGGCGCCAAGGCCGACGAGGCGCACGCACTCCGCTTCATGGGCAACCCTCCGCTCGTCGCCGTGCAGGCCGCTTGCGGCGCATACGTTCAGGTGGGCAGTACGTCGGCGGCGGTCGAGGAGGTCGCCCCGCGGGAGGCGGGCGGTGTGCAAGGACGTGCCGGCCGGGCTGAGCCTGGACATGCCCGTCGCTGAACGCCTGGCGGAGCTGGTGCGGGCCCTGGACGCGGGCTGGAAGCAGATGGCCGGGCGCCTTCAGTCGGCGGGCAAGGACGCGAAGGTGTCACTCGATGTCCACCCGGGCGGCCGGGTCAAGCTGAACGTGGAGAACCGGGTGAAGCTGAACGTGGAGAAGCTGGGCGCGCTGGAGGGAGCCGAAGTCGCCGGCCTGGCGAGCCCATGATCATCGGCTTCGCGTTAACCGCTGTATCGCTGTTCCCAGAGGCCGTGCTAGGACCGCGTCGCCCTCGCGCAGCCGTCCCCGGATGGCTCGCCCCGCCCGATCGGCGTGTTGCGGTCGTACGGGTCGACCT
The DNA here is from genome assembly GCF_049739465.1 of Embleya sp. AB8. NCBI lineage: Bacteria > Bacillati > Actinomycetota > Actinomycetes > Kitasatosporales > Streptomycetaceae > Embleya > Embleya sp. AB8. The sequence continues at coordinate 140,903 of NZ_JBMHHY010000025.1, read as the reverse complement.
CCGTACCGGCCTGGTCCACCCGGCGGTCCGTGCCGAAGGGCGGGGTGAAGTAGCCCGTGGGAGCGCCGCAGCCGCCGTTGGTCATGTCGTATTTGTACGAGACAATCGAGAACGTGCCCGGCTCGGTAACCACCTTGTCAGGGTTGTCCCAGCTCAGGACGAGCTCGCGCCGGACGATCGTGCGCACGATCTCGCCGTCGCCGTCCGCGTCCGCGCGGGTGACCGGGTAGACGAAGGTAACGTCGGCGGTCACCTGGACCGCGCCGCGCTCACCCTCCCGGTAGGTAAGCAGGCCCCGGGTCTTCACGACGTCGCCGACCAGGTGGGTGCGGGAGGGCTGGAAGCGGCTGAAGAGGAGGAGGGGGTCGTCCTTCTCGCTCGGGGTACGGAAAGCGGTTTGCAGAAGGTCTTGGACGTCCTTCTGGTGCGGGTTGATCAGCGCAATCGCCCTGTCCGGACGCTCGCCCCGGAGCACCCCGAGGTCCAAGCCGGACGCAACGAGGAAATCCCGGCTGAGGGCGAGGGCCCGCTCGACCTCGGCCGCGCTCATCCAGCCGACCGCCCCGGCTTTCGGCACGGTGATCCCCGCCGCTCCGCTCGCCCAGCCCGCCGCCGGCGAGCCGCGGAACGGCTCGTTCATGGTGGGGCGTTGGGCCGCCTCCGCCGGGGGTATCCGGGTCGGGCGGGCGGTCTCGGCCGGCGACGGGGAGTCGGTGTCCTCGCCGGCAATCAGGTCCACCATCCGCCCCGGTGCGAGCGCCACCACCAGCAGCACCAGCGAGGTCAGCAGCCCGACCACGTACCAGCCCATGCGCCGCTTGGGCCGCGCGGGCGTGTAGTTGCGCGGGCCCTCCGGGCCACGGTCGGGTTCCGCGCGCAGCCGCTTCGCCACCTCGCGGGCGCGTGCCGACGGCTCCTTGGGCGAGTCGGCGGCACCCGCCACCGACTCGCGCAAAAACCGTTCCCACTCGTCGTCGGACCTGGACGAGCCGTCCGACTCCGTACCCGTGCCCATCCCCAACCCCCTGGCAATCAGTGGACTGCGGCCCACGCTTCTGGGACGCGTCCGCATACTGACACAGAGTCCTGACAGCTGGGTTGGTTGGGTGGACGGTGTGGGCACGCCACCTTTCTCAACTGGCCATGTAGAGCGCTCAGTTTGCGAGGCTCTGCCCAAGGAAGCGTCCAGCGGCGCATCCACATCCGGAAGGTGGATCTTTGCGGAGACTGCGGCCTGGGCGGGCGTACGTGGGCTGACCTGCGACGGTTCGGAGCCAGGTGGGCCGGGCGTCCTGACGTTGGCCGTTCGCCCCTACCAAGGTCTTGCTCCGCGCCAGTCGGCGCCGGCCTGGCAGCCGTCCAGACCGGCGCCGAGGGGCGACGTCACGCAGGGACGCCGAGCGGCGGGTGCTCGAGCACGCGGGGCTTGTACTCGACCAACTGGATGCGGCCGTCGAAGGTGCGGTGCTCGATCATCTCGAGGGCGACGTCCGGATAGCCGTCGTAGATGCGTTCTTCGCCCGTGGCCCCGGTGATCACCGGGAACATCACGACCCGGAAGCGGTCGACGAGTCCGGCTCGTACCAGGGACCGGCACAGACTGAGGCTGCCGATCGTGCTGAGGAGCCCCGAGCCACTCGACTTCATGGCGCGGACCGCCTCGACGGCGTCCTCGCGGACGAGCGTGGAGTTGGCCCACGTCAGCGGCTCCTCGAGCGAGGAGGAGAACACCACCTTGGACGCCTGCGTGAGCTCGTCGACGGACGCCTCTTCCTCGGGCCTGAACTCGCTCTGGCCATTCGGGACCTCGCCTGCGGCGAAGCCCGACATCAGGCGGTAGGTGTTCGCTCCCATCAGATAGGTGGCCTCGGGCTGCTCGCCGAGCCATGCGAGGTACTCCGGACCCTCGAGGCCCCAGAACCCGGGCCATCCCTCTCCCGATGCATGGCCGTCGAGGGAGGTGATGAAATCGACAAGAAGCTCCGACATGGCGGTGTCCTTTCCTGGAGTGTCTCGAGCTTGGACCGACCGGGAGCAACAAACTCATCGGCCGCGCCGTGGAGTAACGAGGAAACGGCCTGCCAACCATCACGCTCAGCCGGGCCAAGTACAACGCTCAGGGGCCAACTGAAACGCTCAGCCACAACGAGTTCGGTCTACGCTTCTACCCAGCCGCAGCCAGGGCTCTGACCTGCGACGATGCCACAGACGGCGATCTAAGGGGCGTACGCCTACGATCGCATGGAATCACACCAAGTAGTGCTTTATTGCGTATTACCCGCGAATTCTCGTAAATGCGCAGGTCAGGTGGGGTCTGCTGGCTGAATTGGTCCCACGGGATTCAGCCCTTCCACAGAGCCTCTCTCGCTACCAAGCGAACTAACCAGTTGGCTTGAAACATCGCGGCCTCGCCTTCGATTTCAGGGGTGATTCGGTCGTCGGGGTCCGGCTCCAGCAGCCGGCCAGCCCGGCCCGGCCCGGCCCGCAGAGACGGTGCAATCCCTGCGGGCCGCAGCATGACTCCTCGGGCAGCTCCGGCAGTGGGCGGCGACCGGGCGGCTCGGACAGTCCTGCGCTCACTCGCCCGGCACAGGACCGCCGACGTCGGAACGAGCAGCCGGCTGGTCGTCATCCTGGAGGCCCCGACCCTCGCCCGCTGCGGCGCGGATCAACGTGTCGGCCAGCTCCGTCGGCGCGGAGAGCATCGGGTAGTGGCCGGTGGCCAGTTCGAAGAAGGTGACGCCGGGCTCGGCGAGCTTGGCGAACCTGGGGGCGCCGGTGGCGTACAGGGCCCGGACCACCTCCAGACTCAGGCCGTTGGCGAGGCAGAGAATCCCGGTGGTGGGGACGTCGCGCCACGCGCCGGTCAGCGCGATGGGCTCGGTAACCGTCCGCGCGGGATGCGGCGTGGCCAGCCGTCGATAGCGCGCCAACTCCACCTCCGGAACGCCGTGGCGCCCGTCGATTTCGCCCGGGATGGCAAGTACGTGACTGTCGACGGCCTCCAGGAGGTGCGGCATCTGGTCAACCACCGTCTCACCGGACTCGGGCAAGCCGGTGTCCACACACACCACCCGCTCGACCATCCCGGGCCGGCGGTCGACCGCCGCGAGTGCGGGGAAGATGCCATAGCTGTGCGCCACCAAGATCACTCCCGGCCCCTGTGCGTCGAGGAGCTTGGTCAACGTATCCGTGTGCGCGGCAAGACCGATGGCTGCAACGTCCTCGTCGGCCCGCTCGCCGAGACCCGGGAGCGTCACCGGAACCGCCCGATGCCCCCGCCCGGTCAGCTCGGCGGCCACAACATCCCACGCCCAACCACCCAAATAGAGACCGGGAACCAGTACAAACGTCGTCATGATCGACCCTTTCGAAAGCTCGGCCGTAGCGCCGGTCCGAAACGTAGATCCTCCTCTTGGGGGAGATTCCACATCCCGATGCTCATCGCCGAATCCGGCAGGCGGAGGACCTCGAGGCACTGCTGTGGGATCGTGGTCGATGTGGCGGCGGCACCGTGGTTCCAGCTACTGCCGGGTGGATGCGCTGTCAATCGGCATGGGATGGGGGAGGTGACCCGGCGGCAATGTGGCTCACTGAGGAGGCTGACCAGACGCACACCGACCCCTCCACTCTAGCTAGGTTCGGCTTTCTGACCTGCATGTTTCACAAGTTCACAACTCATGCAACGCGAGATGTTGCGTAATATGAAGCGGAGTATGTGTAGCAACATGTCCGTTGAAATGTTCGAGCATCTGCATCACCTTATGTCCGCTGAACTGCATCGGCAGATGTTCTGTCTTCTACAACTCAACATGTGCGTTGAGATAGAACGGAGAGAGTTCGGCAAGTTGCAACACTAAAACGGCGTCTGTGCGGGCGGGTGTGCGGGTGGATGTTGCGGCGGGTGTTCGGGTGGGTGGACGGGTAGCTCGCTGGATGGGCAGATCTACGGATGGATGTGGGGATGGGTGTTGGTGTGTGCAGTCGGATCGATGGATCTGCGTGCGGCCGGGTGGTCCGCTGGATGTGCGGGTGGATTTATGGGCGTGCGGCCGGGCGTAGCGGTGGATGGGCGGCCGTTGGTTCGGGTGTTGGTTCGGGTGTTGGTTCGGGTGTGTCTGTATGCGGAACGGTGGGTGGGTCTTGGGACGGGCGTGCCTACGGATGGGCGGGCGGTCGAAACGATGAGTGTGTAGCTCGAACGACGGATGTTCGGGTGGATGGAACGATGGGCACATGGATGTGCGGACGGGCGGTCGGAACGGCGGGTGGGCCGATGGGTCTTGCGCTGGGCGGCTGGACGTACGGGTGTTGCTCTGGGTGGGCCGGTGGATCGATGGGTCGGTAGACGGTCGAAACGATGCACGGGCGGGTCTTCGGGTGGGTTGGTGGCTGGGCGTTCGGTCGGGCGTTGGGGTGGCTGGGCCTGCGGGTGGATCGAGCGGTGGGCGGGTCGAACGGCGGGCGGGTCGAACGGCGGGCGGAACACTGTGCGTTCGTGCGCGCGGAACGATGGGCAGGCGTTCGGCCGGGCAGCGCGCTGGAGAGGCGGCCGGGCGGAACGGCGGGCGTTCGCAGCGGCGGGTGTGTGGCCGGAGGGGCGGGCGTTCAGCACCCTCGATGGGTGGGTGGCCGCCTGGCCGGGTCTTCGGCTCGCTCGATGGGTCGGTCGCTCGGTCGGTCTGTGCCGCGCGCGGTCGGTGGGCGCAGCTACGGACGGGTCTGCCAGTGGAGCGATCCGACGATCGGTCGAGCGATCAAGCTACAGCGCGCCCGACGGTGGACACGGCGGGCGGTCCGCGCTGCGGCCGGGCGGCACGACGAAACACACGAGCTACGGGGCATACGGACGGACGCTCTCCGGGCGGAAGTACACGCGGCCGGATCGGTCTTCGGCGCGATGTGCGGTCGACACTTCGGATCCCGCGACGTACGGAACGTCGGTCGGAACGGCCTCTCAGTGGCTCTCTGGCGGCCTGAACGGTCGGAACCCACACTCGAGGCAACGAACGACGGTTCCGGCGCTCTCACGCCCGACAGAGCGCTCCGCCGGACAACCACACGACGGGCGCCCGGTCCGGTCCGCCGGTAACCGGCCGGGCGGCACGCTCGAGGGAGCGGTCGCGCCCCGGGTCGTTTGCCGATCGCCGCGCGAAGAGCGCCCAACGGCGGAAACAACCCATGTCCGCACGGACGAACGTCCAATCGCTCGATGTGGGCTCGCTCGATGTGGGCTCGGACGAGGCGGGAGGAGCGCGGGCGAAGCGAAGCGGGACGAATCGGCCCAAGCCGGCATCCACGCACCACACGCACGCCCCCGTCCGCAAGTCGGTCACGAGGTCGGCACACCCGCACGTCGCCATGGCCGCCGAACGGCGAACAACGAAGGGCAAACGGCGAGGGGCGAACGGCGAACCGCGAAAGCAACCGGCCCCCGGTCCACCGAAACCCGAGTCGCCCCGACTCCGACTCCGACTCCGACTACCCGAACCACGGCAGCATCCGCCCCATCGGCAGCCCTCTCGCCGGGCCGCCCCGCCACCTGCCCGAACCCCCGACATCCCGCCCGGCCACCCAGCGCACAGCGAACCCGCCCACGAGCCACCGCGCCAACCCGCCATCACCCCACCCAACCCCCGTACCCCCGGGCCGCCTTCGCCCGCACCCACCCGGGCCCCACCGACGCGCCGACACGCCGGACCACCCACCCCGCCCACCCGATGCCGCCGAACGTGCTCCCCCGCCGGCCCGTCCGGGGCAGAGGCAAGGATCCATGCGGTTCACGGGTCGAGTGGTGTCTCGACATGTCGAACAGGTGCCTCATAAAACGAGAGTTGCACATGCAATTCATGCGCCAAAAGAGTCTGTTGGGGGCGCTGATTCGCCCGACCAAACGGGTTAACCAGGACATAGAGGCGGGTTTTCCGAGTGTCACAGTGAATTTTGGGATTCCGCTGCTAACCTGACAGACAAAACTTAGGTCGAACCCCTCAAGGACGTCTTGAAGGTTCTGCCCGCTAGATCCTGGTTCGTTGCGCTTTCGGGCTTCCGACGGAAGTATCGAGCAGCTACCCCGGAGGTACGTCGTCTTCCCTGTCAGGTGCAGTGGACAGGCTCTGACAGGCCACCGGACAGAGACCCGGCTCCCGCAGGCGTTCGGCTGCTCTACTTCGAGAGGACGCACGATGGGTGCAGTTGTGGCGGTGGCCAGCCAGAAGGGGGGTCCCGGGAAGACGACGACGACGGTGAACCTCGCCAGCGCGCTGGCGATCAACGGCTTTCACGCCCTCGTGGTCGACCTCGAGCCGCAGGCCCAGGCCGGTGTCGCCCTCGGTGTGGTGCCGCAGCCGCAGCGTTCGGTCGGCTTCGCGCTCTACGCCCAGCTCAACGGCATGACGCCGGACGTGCCGGAGATGATCTTCGACCGCAGCGAGCTGCTCAAGTCGTTCGAAACCACCGGCAGCCTCAGCCTGTTCGGCTCGGTACAGAGCACGATGGTCGACGCCGAGCGCAAGATCGCCGGGATGGACTTCTCCACCACCGGAATCCTGCGGCGCATCCTCGAGCCGATCCGCCGGACGCCGACGATCATCCTGATCGACACGCCGCCCAGCGTGAGCGCCCTGTCCGCGGTCGCACTCGCCGCCGCGGACTTCGTTGTCGCGGTCTGCGAACCGCTGTACGCGACCGTCCAGGGCGCCGCGGTGATCAAGGGCCTGACCGCCGCCACCTCCGAGCGCACCCTCGGCGAGTGCGAGCCGCGCTTCCTCGGCACCGTGATCAACAAGGCCAACGCGCCGTCCCGACGTACCAGCGAGGACGACCAGGTCGAGCAGCGGTTGGCCGACTACGGGCTCGATCCCTTCCAGACGCAGATCCGCCGGGACAGCCGGATCTCGCAGGCGTACGAGATCGGGCGCCCCGTCTGCATAGAGCAACCGAACATCGCCGCGAGCGTTGCCTACACCGAGCTGGCCATCGAACTGTTCGACCGTGTGAAGCAGGCAGCCTGATGACCGACGAGAAGCCCGCGCCCAAGTCCAAGGCGAAAGCCCGAAAGGCACCCGCCGTCCAGTCGTCCGTCCTGGCCGCGGCGCTCCAGGACGCGATGAACGGCAGCTTCCTCAATTCGGGCACCGACTCGACGGCGGCGTTGCTCGCACAGATGGGCGGAGGCGGCGGCGGGTCCGGGAGCCTGGTCTCCGGGCCGCCGTTCAAGGCCGCCCAGCCCGCCGTACCGGCCCCGGCCGCGGCGCCCGAACCGGCTCCGGCTCCGACTTCGGCGCCGACACCGGCCCCGACCCCAGAGCCCGAGCCGGTCCATGCCGCCGCCGCACCCGCGGTCGAGGAGACCCCCGCCCCGGCGGCCCCGCGCGTCGAGGCACCGTCGGTCCCCGAGGCGACCCCCGAACCGGCTCCGGCAGCGGTGGTCGAGTCCGAACCCACTCCGGCGCCGCAGCCGGTCGCCATCCCGGCGCCGGCCGCGGCGCCGACTCCCCGCCCCGAGGCGGAAGTTCAGCCTCCCGTGGAGCCCAAACCCACCCCGGAACCCCACCTCGAGCCGAGCCGACCCGAGCCGGCTCCGGAGCCCGTGCACGCCCCGGAGCCGACCACACCGGCCCCGATCGAGGTGCAGACCCTCCCCTCGGCCATCCAGCCCGCCCCCCGCGCCGCCGAGCCCACCCGGGCCCAGCCCGCGAAGGCAGCCGCCCCCGCGAAGGCCGCCCCGGCGGCCCGTACGTCCAGGCGCAACACTCCCGCCTCGGCCCCCGCCGAAGAGCGGTCGGCGCACGCGTCGTTGCTGGATAGCTTTCTAGACGCCCGGATAAACTCCAAGGGCTGGGAGACCTGGGGGTTCCGGCTCCTGCCCGACGTCAAGGCGCGCCTCGGCAAGCGGCTCACCGCCGACAAGCGCTCGTCGCAGAACCGGCGCTTGGCGCTGGGGCATTACCTCAACGCCGCGTTGCTCGAACTCCCCGACGACAACGACGAGCAGATCGAGATGATCCGCTCGTTCCTGCGGGCCAGGGGTGGCATCACCGACCCCAGCCAGTCGTCCAGCTATCGGGTCAGCCCGGCCGTGTACGAACTCGCGCGCGACCTGGACACCGAGCTCACCGCGACCGAGAAGCGCGGTCTGGTCGTGTACCTGTTCTCGGCGGCCGTCGAACTGTTCCTCGAACGCCTCGACGCCGAGGGTGCCCTCGGCCGCCCCGAGATCTTCTCGCCCCAGCAGTAACCCGCCGTCGGCGGGCGCGGAGGCCATCCAGTCCCCCGCGCCCGCCGACGGCACACCTTCGAGCCGGCCCCGAACGGCACGAACCCGGCCCCGAAGCGGACCGCGCGGCAGCCCCGTGCCCTGGCACGATCCCCGGCCACGACCCGCCCCGTCCGCACGATCCGGCCCCGCGGCCCCGGCCGCGTACGCCGCACGACACCGCGTGCGGGCACGTCGACCCGACCTGCCGCGAACCCGAAGCACCCGGCCGAATAGTCCAGTTCGCCCGCTTCGACATTCCATCGGCACACCATCTCCGAGTCCCTGAGCGCCCCGCTGGCGGCATTACGTCCGACGAGCCGCGCCACCGGAGCCGCAGCCCCTCCCAGGCGCTCAGAACGCCTCCTGAAGCGTCCCAGGCGTCGCTCCGGCACCGGCAGCCCCGGCGGCCTCCGCAGCCAGCTCCCGATCCTCCCGGCAGTCCGCGCACACCCCGTCGGCCCGCAGCCCGCGCACCGCCCGGTCGCAGTCCTCGCAGGTACCGATCGGCGCCGGGCCGGCCGCCGGGAACACCGGCGCCGCCGGCACGTCCACCGGCCGAACCCGGTTCGCCGCCCGCCGCTCCGCCCCGAAACGACCGTCCGCCGCCACGCGCCGATCCTGGTCCCGCCGGGCGCAGTTGCGGCACGCGTACGGGTCACCGGCCACCCCCACGCCCGGACCGGCCGTGGGCAACCACAGGCGGCCGTCCTCGCAGTTCGGGTCCTCGCATCCCCGTCGGGGCAGCCCACGGCGTCCCAGCCAGCCCACCGGGCTCCGTACAGCCCCTTCCTGGGTCCGCCAACGGTCCGCCAACCGGGCGAAGACCCGGTCCGCGTCGCCCACTTCGGCCACGGCCCGATCCACCAGCCCGGCCGCGAGCACCCGCTGGCCGGTGCTCATCCTGGCCACCAGCGGCCCGATTCCGGCGAATGCCCGCGCCGCCGTCGCGGAGATGGTGGTCCGGTGGTTCGAAACCGTCACCTGTCGCGATCGTCGGGGTTCCGCCGCAGGCGCCTGGTGCGCAGGGGTCGTCGAGCCGGCCGATCGTGGGTTCGTCGCGGGCTCACGCGCGTCTACCACCGAAGGCGCCCTGCGGGCGGAACCCCCCGGGAAGCACGCGTTCACCTGTAGGTCAATCGGAGTGTCTTCCTTATACGTGACGGAGGTCCCAACCCCCTGCGCACCCGACGTCCATTGACCCTCCGCACATAGGCTCCCACCTGCCGAAATGCCGTTCTCCGCAGGCTCGGACGGGTTGTCGACGATGCCCTCCGAGGTCACCGCGCCAACCGTCTCGACGACCTCGCCGACCGGCTCCCGAGGAGTCTCCTGATCAGTCTCCGGAGCGACGTCCCGAGCGACCTCCCGGACAACCTCCTCCGCTGCCTCCTCGGGAATGTCCGCCGCGAAAAGATCCACCGTCTCGACGACCTCGGTCGCAACACCCGCAACAGCAGCGACATCTGTGGAACCGACACCGGAACCGATACCGGCACCGATATCGATACCGGTCCCGCCATCCGCCTCGGAGTTCTCTCCCACCTCCCTCTCCGCTTCGCCGGCCGGTTCGAACGGCCGTAGTGGTACGAGCATGTTGCGTCCCTGCCATCCCTCGCGGCGGCCCACCTCGACCCAGCCCCACCGCTCCAGGTCGGAGACCACGCCGCGGGCGGCACGGACGCTCACCGGCTCGCCGATCCGGCGGCCGGACTGGTGTCGCAGTACCTCGGCGAGTTCGGCGTAGGTCAGGTGGTGGCCGCGGGCCCGGGCGTAGCAGATGACCGCGTACGCCCGCGCATGCCGGTGTGGTACCGCGCCCAGCAGGGCGACGGGCACCATGACCCACGGCTCGCCCTTTTCCGGGGTGCGCAGTCGGCGAACGGCCGAAGTCCCGGTCCCGGACGGCTTGGTGCGCCGGACCACGGTGAGTTCCTCGCCGGCGGTGAGCTGCTTCTGCGCGGCGTACAGCGACGACGGGGCCTTGAGCGCGACCTTGCCGTCGGGCTGGGTCACCGAGCGCACGGTCAGGCCCAGGTAGCGGGCGATGGTGGTCAGGTCCGCGATGCAGCCGGGCTGGTTCGGGCCGGCCGCCAGGTGGCCGACCTTGGCCGCGAAGACGAAGGCCAGGTCGCTGTACGCCTCGCCGGTCACCACCCGCAGGGGGACCTTGACCGAGGCGCGGCGCACCGAGTCCGGCATGGTCGGATCGACGCCTCGCGCGCCGCCGACGCGAACTCGCGCCGCGCGCAAGGCGGCACGTACCCGAGCCTGCATCGTGAATCCAGAGGATTCGGGCACACTTGAAGAGGGCAAGGACCTGGCTGAAGACAGCACTGGGCCTGCCTCGGGGATCGCAGGTATGATCTGCTCCTGAAGCTGGTGAAGAGAAAGAGGTAGGGGTGACCCGACCGTTCGGCGCGTGGAAGTACCGGAACGGCTGGGTCTCACTGTTCGGTTGTGTAAGCGGCCGGCAGGCCTCCTTTCTCCGACGGCGTCCCTAGGGGCGCTGAGCTGCGAGCGAGTGGACTAGGGCTGGACTCCTAGGCCACTCGCTCTGCTTTTGTGGCGTTTTTCGGTGTGGACTTGTGCGTTGATCGGATCTGCTCGGCCGAGCGTCCGGGGCGGTCAGGCCGCACCGTGTCGTCGTCCGACTTGCTCCTGTTCGGCGGCCAGGGCCCGCAGTGCCTGCTGGGCCCACGCGCCGAGCGTGAGGTACTGGTACGGCGTGTTCTCTTCGACGAACCGCAGTGCGAGCGCCGCGTGTTCGCTGGGGCGAACGGCCAGGTCGGCACCCGAGGGGTGCACGTAGAGGCCGGTCATCGGGTCGACGTCGCCGAGGTCGCCCACCCGTGAGTGCTCGATGGCCAGGTGTTCCCACAGGCGCAGGCGCTGCGGCGTATTGCGCGCATAGTTCTCACCCGGCCAGCTGATCCTGCGCAGGGCCTCGAAGGTGAGCAGGGGCAAGACGTCGCTGGGCGAGAGCACCGTCGGGTGCAGCACGTTTCGGTCCCGTGCCTCGTAGCCCACCTTGCTGGGCAGACCCGCGATGGCCGCGAGCCTCGCCACGGTCCAACGCTCCCGGGAAGTGGCCATGACCGTCCTTTCGTGTCAACGACCGAAGCCTATCGCGATCTCCGGCAAATAACTTCCTGTCAGGAGAGTCGGCGTGTCGCTCGATGCAGTGAAGCCGGCACAACAATGGCGCAAAAGCCCAGAAAATAAGGCATTGCCGTTGTGTTCGATCTGCATGTCGGAAGATCCACACGCCCGCCCATCCCCTGTCACGCATGAATACCCAGACGCCGAGCGTGCGCTCCGTTGCGAGATCCAGTGCTCGATCGAGCGCGCGATCCGCCGTTCGGCCCATCGCTCGACCCACCGCATGACCCATCGCTCGACCGACCGTGCCATCGGCCGCGACACCCACCGTGCGAGCCGCCGCGAGATCCAGCGGCGCCTCCACCGCACGCGCCGTGGTTTCGCCCATCGCTCCGACCGCCCACGACTCCGGGCATCCGTCGTTCGCGCCGTACACCCGCCCACACACCCGCCCATACAGCCATGCGGGCTAACGAACACGTTGGGTTGTAGAGAGCCGCACATCCTCACGGACAGATCCCGTTACCGATCGCCATGCAAGTTGCAGGTCAAAGGCCATTTGAGGTGGCCCGAGGAAGGCGTGCGAGAGTCACTCGGGAAGCACCGCGAACCGCCTTCGATGCGACCCTGAACCAGCTCAGCCCCGGCCCCGAATCCCTTTCCGCGGCCCGCCGCAGCCCGCCGCAGGCTCCGATCGACCGGAAATCGACCGGAAATCGACCGAGCAGCGGGAGTGAAAATCACCTTAAAGGGCAGGTAAGCCGGCTTTTGTAGTCGATGTGGATCCGAAACAAGAGGGCCGCACGGTCGTCCCGCGTTCCCTCGCCGCCCTTCGACGGCCTCTTCGGCCGCCTCTTCGACTGCCCCGTCGACGGCCTCCCGCCGACCGAATGCGATGCTCGGGACAACGGCCGCGTGGGGTGGTTGTCGATGATCGGAGTGTTCATGACGACTGTTGGATCCGACTCCCGACTGGTGTTGTGGGACATCGATCACACCCTGATCGACGGCGGCACCGTGTCGCGGCGGGCGTACGCGGCGGCATTTCGGCAGGTTTCGGGGCGTTCGCTGGACCAGCCCTGGCAGTTCGACGGGCGTACCGAACTCGCCGCGGCGAGCGAGGTGCTCCGGGCGCACGGCCTCCCGACGGAGGGCGGCATGCTGGACGCCTTCCTGGAGCTGATCGTGGCCGAACTACGACAGCGGGAAGCCGAGTTGGCCGCCGAGGGCCGGGTCCTGGCAGGTGCCCAGGAGGCGTTGACGGCGATCGGCGCCGTACCGGGCGTCTGCCAGTCGGTGTTGACCGGAAATTTGTACGCGCTCGCCGAGTTGAAGCTGACCGTGTTCGGCCTCACCGAGCACGTGGACCTGCGGGTCGGCGCGTACGGGGACGACGCGTACGAGCGGATCGACCTGCCCGCGCGGGCCTTCGCGCGTACCGAGGAGCATCTCGGCCGGCGGCACGTCGGTGCCGACACGGTGATCGTCGGCGACACCCTGCGCGACGTCGCCACCGCACGTGCGGCGGGCGCCCGGTGTGTGGCGGTGGCGACCGGTACGACCAGCGCGGCTGCCCTGACCGAGGCCGGGGCCGACGTCGTCCTCACCGATCTCGCCGACACCGACGAGGTGTTGGCGGCGCTCCTGGCCCCGACCCGGTAACGGGACTCGGGCCGGGCCGGGCCGGGCCGGGCAGCGCCGCCGCTCAGGCGCCGCGCATCGGCATCAGCAGGTAACGATAGTCGGGGGTGTCGGAACCGTTCGGCTGATCCGCATGATCCGCACGATCCGAACCCTCCGTCAGCACGGTCGGCCTGCCCGTCGTACCGAACGACATCCGCGCGCTCGGCGACCGCAACGCGCTCAGCCCGTCCAGGAGATGTGCCGGATTGAACGCGGCCCTGGTCGGCTCACCGGTCAGCTCGACCGGCAGCGCCGCACCCGCCTCGGCCTCGTCCGTGCTGCCCGCCTCGATCCGCAGCGAGTCCCGCCCGAACGACAGTCGGACGGGGGTGTTGCGGGTGACCACCGGTGACACCCGGCGCAGTGCCTCGATCAGCGCCGCCGTGTCGATCGTCGCGACGCCGGTCACCTCGTTGTCGAACAGCCGCTCGTAGCCCGGGAACTCGTAGTCGAGGAGCCGGGTCGTCGCCTGCCGCCGATCGACCGCCAGGCCGAGCAGGCCGTGGCGGCCGTCCTCGGCACCGAGCGCGAGCCGAAGGTCCCCGCCGCCGGTCCCGGCGTACCTGGCCAGTTCGGCCAGGACACGCGCCGGGGCCAGGATCGAACGGGTCGGGTCCTCGGTGACCGACCGCCACGGCAACCGCCGTACCGCCAGCCGATATCGATCGGTGGCCGCCAGGATCAGGCCGTCGTGGGTCAGCCCCATGCGGATCGCGGTGAGTACGGGTACGGTCTCGTCCCGCGCGGCGGCGATCGCCACCTGGGCGACGCCCTCGGCGAACACGGACGCGGCGACGGTGCCCGCGAGGTCCGGGAACAGCGGTGTGGCCGGATAGTCGGCCAGGGCCGGCAGCGGCAGGGTGAAGTAGGACCCGGCGCAGGTCACCCGGGCCCGATGCGGCTCGACGACCAGTTCCACCGAATGTTCCCGGGGCAACGAACGGGCGATTTCGGCCAGCAACCGACCCGGGACCAGGATCTCCCCGGGCCGATCGACGGCGGCGGCGACCTCGATGCCGGCCGATACCTCGTGGTTGTACGCGGAGATCGCCAACGTCCCACCGGCCGCCTCCAGTCGGAGTGCGGCCAGCGCGGGGACCACGGGCCGTGCGGGCAGTGCGCGCGCGGCCCAGGTGATGCCTTCGACGAGACGATCTCGTGCTATCCGAACCTTCACAGCGGGCCCTTTCCGAGAACTCGACGCGGAGAGTCGATCGATCGCCGATTGATCGATGATCGAATCTTTGTTCGATTACCGGAAGGACGACACTAACGGGGCGCTCGGACAGCACGTCGAGTCGGTGGTCGAGTCGGTGGTCGAGTCGGGTTCCGTTGCTCCGACTCCGTGGCCCTGCGCTCAGCCGGGGGCCGGCGGGCGTTGCGGGCGCCGGCGCGGCGGTTGCCGGGGGATGGTGCGCCCGGCCCGTGCCGGCGGCTTCGACTCCATCGGGCCCCTGGCCCTCGGGAGCAGCGACGATGCCCGGTTCCGCTCGGTCTGGAGTCCGGTGATCCGGGCCACGACCGTGCCGGCGAGGCCGGCGGCGGCGATCAGGAGGAGGAAGGCCCAGCCCGCGGCGGTGTCGGCGGCGCGGTAGGACTCGTCGCCGCCGGCGGTCGCGCGCCTGGTCAGGGCGAGGACGAGGATGGCATTCGCGGCCAGGTAGGTCCACCACCAGGCCCACACCAGGGGATGTCCGCCGCGGGTGTCGGTGCGCGGATCGCTGGCCCGCCAGATGTCGTGGGCGATCAGCGGCGGGACGAACAGGTTGAGCCCGGGGCAGCACCAGGCGCCGATCGCCCAGGCGCCGGAGAGGCGTTGCACCGATGGCGGGAACGTATCGACGTTGCGCCGGGCCCGGTGGAACCAGATCACGAACACGACGCCGACGGCCGGCACGGTCAGGCCCGTCGCCCCCCACCACACCCCGATCGCGTGATTCGCCGCGGTGGGATCGGCAGCGGCCCGCCGGTGCCGCAGCGTGTCGGCGATCAGGGCGGCCTGGTGGAAGGAGGCGATGGCGGCGTACAGGGACGCGACGGCGGCGACCCCGAGCAGAGCGTGGACCGCCGCGGCCCATCCGCGCAGCGACCGAAAGGCCGGCACGACCTCGACGGGTGGGGCGTACTCCCGGTCACCGCAGTTCGTACAGCGGTCCGGCAGGGCCGAGCGGGCGCCGCAGGATGAGCACAACACGAGTTCGAATCCCCTGTCGCCGATCGGCAGCGGTCGTCCGGACCGATGGGGCGACGGGATCGCCGCAGGCAACCGGCCGAACCAACCCCACATGGCGCAACGCACTCCGTGCCGCGAGGACCACCCCACATCACAGACGCAACGCCATCGAACACGCTACGTGACAACCAAGCCCCTCGCACTCGGTGTCGGAGGCTCAGTAGGGGCGGGGGATGCCGTGAGCCGCCAACGCCGTGTCGTACCGCGTCAGCAGTTCGTCGAGGTCGCCGAGCAGCAGGGCGGCGGTCTCCCGGGCCTCGGTCGGGTCGCCCTGATCGCAGGCCTCGACGATGCTCGCGACCTCGGCGCGGAGGATCGACAGAGAGTCACCTTGGATGAGTACGCCGGGATGGCGACGCCCCGGCAGTCGGAGGACGGCGTCGTTGCTCGCGTCCGTGAACAGTTCGACCTCGATGCGTTCCATCGGGCCATCAAATCGTCGGAGGCGCGAGCCGGTTGTCGTGGGGGCTGCGGTACGGTCGGTTGGTGACCGGGGTGGCGTGGGACGTGTTGTTGGTGGGTGGGGCTTCCGGGGTCGGGAAGAGTCGGGTGGCGGGGGAACTGGCCCTGGCGGCAGGTGCGTTCGTGGTCGAGTTCGATGACGTGGTGAGTGCCGTGCAGCAGATCACCAGCGTCGAGGGGCATCCCGGGCTGCATCTCTTCGACGGGATCGTGGACACCGCCGAACTCGGTGTCGATCGGGTTCTGGAACTGCAGATCGCCACCGCCCGGGCGTTGGAGCCCGCTGTCGTCGGCGTTGTCCGCAATCGGTTGACGGTCGACGTACCGGCCGTGGTCGAGGGCGACTACCTCACTCCGGCCGCCGCGGCGCGGGCGATTCGGGAGGGGGCCGTGGTCGGGCGTAGCGTGCGGGCGGTGTTTCTGCACGAGGACGATGCCGTACGGATAACCGCGAACTACGCGGATCGTGAGCCGGAGGGCGGGGTTCAGGCGCACCGCGCGGAGGTCGGCGTGCGCTACTCGCGGTGGCTGGTGGCACAGGCCCGGCGGCATGGGCTGCCCGTCGTCGACTGCCGTCCGTGGGACACCCTCACCGCGCGGATCGACCGCGCCATTCGCTGAGCGGCACCGGTCATCACACACCGCAGCGCCGAGCCACGATCTCACGACACGCGTCAAGACAAGCGTCAAGCCACTACCTCACTACCCACTACCTCACTACATGGGGAGCGAGAGTAGGCGGACGGGCCCGGTCGGCCATGCGGCGCCGTCGCGCAGGGGCGTCCACATGGTGTGCAGCGGCATCGGGACCGGGCCGTCGGGCTGGTCGACCACGACCTCGACCTCGACCTCGCCGTCTCGGTCGACTCGCTCCCAGCCGAGTCGGCGGTAGAGCGGTACGAGGGGTGGTCGGCAGAAGAGGATGGCGTGTTGTGGGCCCATCGTCCGGGCGTGGTCCAGGGCGGCGGCCACGATCGCCCGGGCCAGGCCGTGACCGCGCAGGTCGGGGGCGACGGCCACGCCGCCGACGCCGACCACCTCCGTCTCGACGCCGCCGATCGAGATGGGCAGACGCAACAGGCCGGTGTGGGCCACGAGTCGGCCCTCGTGCCGGATCCCGAAGTGCTCCTTCTTGGGCAGCCAGGTCAGGCCGGTGTCGGCGACGCCGTAGGGGTCTGCGGAGTCGCCCAGGATTTCGCGCTGTTCGGTCCTGGTGTAGGTGGCGAGCCGCGCCGTGGGGAAGGCGGAGCCCGCGGGGGATGGATTCGTCATCTCGGCATGATCGCCCCCCGGGTCGCGGCCCACCTACCCGGGGGGTGGGGTGGCGCGGGGTCGGCGGATTCGGGCGTGGTAGCACTGGATCGTCCACCTCGCGTGTCCGGCCGAGCGGGCTCGGGACCCGGTTCGGGTGGCCGAGGCGAGCGTGACGTTGTGGTCGGCGGTCAGGCAGAAGAGCACGATCAGCCTGCGCTGGGTGAGTTCGACGGTTTCCTCGTGGTACCAGTCGGCGGTGACCGCGCGGTCGTCGGGGAGGAAGGGGCGCTGTAGGAAGTCCCGTACGTCGGTGGGGAAGTTCCCGAGTATGCGCCGATCCTCGTCGTGCAGGTCCAATGGCGGCGGGTGGGCCGGTGGCGGGGTCGGGCCGTCGGTGCTCGGGGTGCGGCGCAGGAGGCGGGCGACGGTTCGGGGCCGGTCGGTCGGTGCGGTGCGGTCGAATGTTCGGCGGGCCGGCGTGGCGGGGTCCAGGCGCAGGCGTTCGACGAGGTAGACCCGCCTGCCGTTGCTGATCACCGAGGCGGCTCGGCACAGGCCGCGTGGTCCGAAGACGACGGCGGCGGGTCGGCCGTCCGGGTCCAGCCAGGCCCACCACTCGAGGAGGTAGCCGGCACGTTCCTCGAGTCGGGCCCGTACGGTCGGTCCGAGCATGTCCCAGCACTGTTGCCGGGGGACCCGTGAAGGGTCGAGCGGGAACTCGCCGGGTCGGTGGGGTTGCGGGACGATGTCGTGGGTTCCCGGGTAGGGCATGGGCACGCGGTCCGGCGCGGGACGTGCGACGAGGGTTTGGGATCGCGGCCTGCGCCCGGGTAACGCCCGTGTGGCGGCGGGCGGTTCGAGCCGGCCGGGTGGCTCGGGGCGCTCGGGTGGTCGATCGTGGTTGAGTCGTTCGAGTCGTTCGAGTCGTTCGAGTCGTTCGAGTCGTTCGAGTCGTTCGAGTCGTTCGAGTCGTTCGGGTCGTTCGAGTCGTTCGGGTCGTGCGGGTGGTTCGAGTGGTTCGGGCAGCCGGGCGTTCGTCATGTTCTCCCCCCTCACCCCGGTCCGGCCTCATCGTCCATGGCGGGGGCGCGTGGCGTCCAGAGGTGAAGGGGGTAATGGGGGTGCGGGGGCCTTCGGGGGACAGGGGAGTCCGCTGCCTCGGCATCTGCCGCAGCGCCGGCTCCGGCCCCGGCCCGGGCCTCTGCCTCGGCCCCGGCCTCGGTCGGGTGTTCGGCGTTATCCCGGCCAGGGGTAGTCCGGGTCCTCGGTGATCTCCACCTGCTGTGGGTTGTCCCTGGGGAAGGTCCAGATCCGGCCCAGTGTGCTGGTGGCGGTCACCGAGGTGTTGTCCAGGGTGACCTCGGCGAAGGGGTTGGACTCGCAGGAGACCGCGAGCCATTGCAGGGAGCGGCGGTCCGCGCCGGTGCCTTCGGTGTCCCCGGTGTCCTCGACGTCGTCCCGGGTCAGGGCGACCCAGCCGTAGCTGCCGTGGTTGGCGGATTCACCGGCCAGGGCGCGGCTGCCGGCGTAGGAGCAGGATGCGAACATGCCGTCCACGTCCATCCATTCGGTGGGGGTCCAGGCGGTGGCCCGCAATACCTCCCACCAGTGCCAGCGCTCTGTGCGCAGGTCGTCGGGGCGGTCCGGGTGGGCGTAGCGCATCAGGCTCATCACCGACAGCGAGCCGTCGCCGAACACGATGAAGTCGCCGTACGGTGCCAACCGCGCGCGCCAACGCTCGTGTACCAGGGCGGCGTTGTCGGTGGTGCCAGGGGACGGGTTCACGCCCGCCATGGTGGCATGCGGTCGGCCGAACCGGTCCCCGGGAGGGGTGGGTTCCCGGGGACCGGTGGTGGGTCAGGCCAGTTGGAGGCGGTCGACCAGGCCCGCGGCGGTGAAGGTGGCGATCAGTGCGTCGCGGCCCTCGGTGAAGTGGCCCCAGCTGTCGAAGTGGACCGGGACGACCCGGCGTGCGCCCAGGATCGTGGCGGCCTCGGCGGTCTGGGCGCTGTCGAGGGTGAGCAGCGCGCCGTCGAAGAGGATGGTGCGGGCCGAGCCAGCGAAGAGTACGGCGGTGTCGACCGGGCCGAAGCGTGCGGCGATCTCCTCGACCACGGCCAGCGACGCGTTGTCCCCGCTGACGTAGATGGTGGGCAGGTCGGCGGCGGTCAGTACGAAGCCGACCACTTCGCCGGTGATCGGTTCGCAGCCCTCGGGGCCGTGCTGGGCGGGGGTGCCGGTCACGGTGACGGTGCCGCCGTCGGGGCGGGGCAGGTCCACCGTGGTCCACGGGGCGAGCGGGCGGGCGGTGCCGCCGAGCCGGCCGGCGCCGCTGGGGGTGGTCAGCACGAGCGGTACGTCGGCGAGCAGCGCGCGGCCGGAGTGGTCGAGGTTGTCCGGGTGTTCGTCGTGCGAGAGCAGCACCACGTCGATCGGGCCCAGGTCGGCCGGGTCGATCGTGGCGGGGGCGGTCTTGGTGAGGAACCGGTCGACGCCGACCGGGTAGGTGCCGGGCGCGTCGAAGGTGGGGTCGGTGAGGAAGCTGAGGCCGCCGTACTCGATCAGGGCGGAGGGGCCACCGAAGACGCGGATGGCGATCTGCTCGTTGGTGGCGTTGATGCCGGTCACTGCAACACCTCACGGGTAATCGTTGTGTTTGCCGTGAGAAAAGCTAGCCCATTCTCACGGCGAACGGCAACCCTTAACATGAGAAAGGTGAGAGGTACGAAGGGAGAAAGGTGAGAGGTACGAAGGACACCGCGCCGGCCGTGCCCCCGCCCGCACCGGGGGCGGAGCAATACCTGGCGCTCGATCTGGCCAACAGCGATCTCGCCGTGCCCGGCGGTCGCGATTTCGACCTGCTCGGTTCGCCGGAGGCGGTGAAACAGTGGCTGGTCGAGCGGGAGTTGGTGCCGCCGGATACCCGGCTGTACGAGGTGTGCGCGGGGCGGGTGCGGGCCCTTCGTGATGAAGTGCGAACACTGCTCTCGGCTCGGATCGATGATCTCCCGGCGCCGGCCGCGGCGGTCCGCGCGATCAACGACGCGCTTACCAGCGCCCCGTCGGCCGCGCTCCTGTACTGGGACGAGACGCGCGGTCCCTACCGGGCCCAGGCACACCCGATCGACCAGATCGTCAACCACGCGATCGCGATCCTGGCCGCCGACGCCGCCGACCTGCTCACCGGCCCCGACGCCCCCCGCCTGGTCCCCTGCGGCGCCACCCCCTGCCGCCGCTTCCTGATCCGCACCCACGCATCCCGCCAGTGGTGCTCGGTCCGCTGCGGCGACCGAGTGCGCGCCGCCCGCGCCTACGCCCGCCGGACCCGACCGAACCCGGACTGAGCCGAGTTCGACACTCACGCCCGGCCGGCGGCCCACGGGGTTGCTTGTGCGGGTCGCCGCCGGCCGACGTCCACCGGCTCAGCGCGTGCCGGTCAGGCCGCGGCCCGGCGTGGTGTGCGGTTCACCAGGTCGTCGGCCAGGCGCAGGAGTTCGGGGAGGCGCAGGACTTCGCCGGCCGAACCGGGCAGCGGGACGTGCAGCCGGTCGGTCCAGCGGGCGGGGATCGCGGCCATGCCGTAGCGGGCGCCGGCCAGGGCGCCGGTGACCGCGGCCACCGTGTCGGTGTCGCCGCCGAGGTCGATCGCGGCGCGCAGGGCGTCCTGGTACGAAGTCGTCGTGCGCAGTGCCCAGACCGCCGAGCCCAGGCAGGGCCAGACCGCGCCGTTGAACTCGGTCGCGTCGGTCGGCTGCCAGGTCGGTGCCAGTACGACGGCGTAGCGGTCGCGGTGGTCGGCGGGCACCTCGGCGAGCGTCCCCGGCAGCGCGGCAAGCGGATCGCCGCCGGCCAACGCCACCCGGAGCAGCTCGTGGAAGATCGCGGTGCCCTCCCACGCGGCCCGGTCCCCGTGGGTCAATGCGGCGATCCGGCGAGCGGCGGCCATGGTGGCCGTGCGGCCGTCGGGCGCGAAGTACACGGCGGGCGTGGTCGCGCGCATCAGCGAACCGTTGCCGGCGGCACGCAGGTTGACCTGGAAGTGGATGGCCGCCGCGAGGTCCCATGGCATGCCGTTGGTGAGCACGTCCTGGGTTTGGATGCCGATGTCCTTGGGCTCGGAGCGGGCCCACCGCTGGAAACGTTCGAACATGTCGGGCAGGTCCAACCCGCCGCGCTCAAGCAGCGAGTACGCCACGTGCACCGCCATCTGCGTGTCGTCCGTGGCCTCGCCGGCATCCCAGCCGCCTCCGCCGCACATCTCGTTGGCGTAACGCTCCTCGGACCGCGAACTCCCGGGCGCTGCCTCGGGGAAGCGGGTCGCGAAGGCACCCGGGAGGCCGAACTCGAACGGCGCGCCCAGCGCGTCCCCGACCGCCGAACCGACGACGGCACCGGCGGCACGCGCGCTGAGATCCATGGGTGGCAGGGTAAGGGGTCGATCGGGCGGACCGCCGGTCAGCGGGACCAGGCCCCGTCGGTCGGGACGGGTCGGCGGAAGATCGCCATGGTTGGGTCGGGGCCGTCGTGGACGTCGGCGACCTCGGCCGGCGTGATTCGGATGCCCATGCCGGCGGTCATGGCAGGACCACGAAGTCGGCACCGAGGCGGGCCCGGATCCGGGCCGATCGTTCGGGGGAGGGGTCGACCACGTAGCGGTGGGTGGCCGCGGCCAACAGCGGTAGGTCGACGGAACTGTCCGTGTAGGCATGGGTGATCGGGTCGGTGATGCCGGCCGCGCGGATTCGTTCGACCTTGCGGGCACCCCGACAGGCCGGCAGCGGTCGCATCCCGGCCCGACCCCGGACCAGGCGGGAGGCGACCACGTCGACGGGGGCCAGGCCGAGTTCGCGGCAGATCGCGCCGGCGAGCGGCTCGGCGCACGAGGTGGCGACCACGACCCGGTGGCCGGCGGCGAGGTGGGCTCGGGCACGTTCGACCGTGTCGGTGATCCGGTATCTCTCGCTCGTGCGTTCGATCGCGAACTCGGCGGCCAGTGACTCGAATCGCCGCGCGGGCAGGCCGATGGTGGCCACTCGCAGGAGGAGGGCGAAGGCGTGGCGCCGGGTGCGATGGAAGGCGTAAAGGGGTGCGAGAACCGGTACGCACAACGTCGCGGCCACGGCGCGCCACGGGCTGCGGCGCAGCAGCGCGCGGGTGAAGCGGCCGAACGAGTCGCCGCGCACGAGGGTGCCGTCCAGGTCGAACACGGCGAGGGGGCGGGGGTGGCCGGGTGGGGTGTGGGGCACGGGGACTCCTTGTCCGCTGATCCGTTGTCCGCCGATCCGCGTTCGCCGCCGCCGGGCGGTGGCGATGGCCGCGGCGGACTCAGGCTTCACCTGCGGCTCGCCGATGTGCAATGGCCGATCGGTGCATCGGTACGCACCGACGAGGACCGCGAACCGGGCGACGTGCGCGACCGGGCCGGGTCATCGCGACCGGGCCGGGTCATGATCGCGAATGGAACCGTCGTCTAACGGATAGCAGTACGCGCATGGTTCTTCACACGCGTTCCGTGCAGGTCGCCGCGTCCACCGACCGGGTGTACATGCTCTTGTCCGACACCGGCAAGCTCCCTGAATACCTCCCGCCGGTGACCGCCGTCCGGGCCACCTCCGGCAGCGCGGTCGTGGTGACCGCCGGCGAGGCGGAACACTCCGTCGCGGTCGAGGTCGACCTGGACCGGGACGGCCCCGGAACCCGGATCGAATGGGCCGTGCGCGGCACCTCGTACACCGGCATCGTGATCGTCCAGGACGGCCCGAGCGACATCGACAGCATCGTCACCGTGATGGTCGACGACGGGCAGGATCCGCTCGACCTGGCCGCGGTCGAACGGGAGCGTCTGCACGACGCGGGGCAGTTCGGCGGCAAGCAGGGCCGCGAGGCGTTGCCCGTGGACGCGCTGACCCGACACCGCGAGACCGGTACGGACGCCGACCTGGCCGTGGGCGAGGTGCTCGAACGTGGGCTCGACCATCTGCGGGCGTACCTCGAGACCGGTCGGCATCAGGGCTGAGCGGCCGGGGATCCGGCGGATAGGCGACGTAGACACAGGCGTAGACAAGACGTAGACAAGACGTAGACACAGGCGCAGGTACAGGCGCAGGTACGGCCCGGGTCGGCGCGATTGCCGACCCGGGCCGTGGTCTGTTCGGTGGCGGTGTGGCGGTGTGCCGGTGTGCCGGTGTGGCGGCGGATACTCGGGCGCGACGCATAAGTGTGGTTTCACGTAGAACCGATCGATCGGATCCTTTTGATCTTGACGAACCCTTGACACCTCTCCGAGGCGGGCTTAATTTGCTCTCACTCTGAAATATTTTCACTCTGAGAGGTGAACATGGCGGAGACGGCGGACGCCCGATGGGCCAACCGTTCCAGCCTGCTCGCGGTGTTGTTGGCCGGCGGGCAACACAGCCGCGCCGGGCTCACCCAACAGACCGGGCTCAGCGCCGCCACCGTGTCGCGCGTGGTCGAGGGGCTGCTGGACGAGGGCCTGGTCCGCGAGGGCGCCGTCCTGCAGACCGGCCGGCGCGGCCGACAGGCCGTGGTGATCGAGGTGGCCGCCGAGCGCGGCGTCGCGGTCGGCGTCGACCTCGGCGGGACCACGTGCCGGTTCCTGGCCACCGACCTGCTCGGCCGCGCGTCGCGCTACCGCGAGGAGCCCACCCCCCGGCATCTGGCCGCCGACGACCTCGCGGACTGGCTCGCCGAGCGGGTCCGCGCGCTGTACGCGAGGCCCCACGTCGGAACCGACGTCGGATCCGACGCCGGACCCGAGCCCGCGCCCGACGTGCTGCGCGCGGGCGTGATAGGCCTGCCCGGCGCGGTTGCGGCGGACGGTCTGGCCGTGCGCGGCGCCACCAACCTCCCGCAGATCGAGGGCGACCTGTTCACCCGCCGGCTGCGCCGCGCCCTGGACGGCACGGTCGCCTTCGGCAACGACGCCGACCTGGCCCTGGAGGGCGAGCTGCGGCACGGCGCCGCCCGTACCGCGGACACCGCGGTGATGTTCACCGTCGGCGCGGGCTTCGGCGCCGGGGTGGCCGTGGACCGGCATGTCCGAGGCGGACCGACCGGCCTGGTCGGCGAGTTCGGCTTCCTGCCGGTGGACGCCGACGACCGCACCGTGGAGGAACTGGTCGGTGCCGAGGGCCTGATGCGGGCCGCCCGGGAAGCCGGCCTGGATGTGGCCACCGCGGCCGATGTGTTCGTCGCAGTCGCCGCCGAGCCGGCCGCCCGGGCCGTGGTCGACCGATTCGAACGTGCGCTCGGCGTCGCGCTGATCGCGGTGACCATCGCCTACGAGCCCGAACTGGTCGTGCTCGGCGGCCGGGTCTCCGCCTCGATCGACACCGCGATGACCACCCGGCTGCGCGAGCGCGTACGCCGACGATTGCCCGCCTGCCCCGACCTGGTCCACTCCGAACTGGCCGATCTGGCAGGCGCGTTGGGCGCGCTCTCGCGCGGACTGACCGCGCTGCGGATGCGCTTCGACGTCGCGCCGGACGCGGCGGCGGCGGTCCGCGCCGACCTGGACCTGGCGGCGCTGCTCACCCCCCGGACGCCCTGACCCCCCGGACGCCCTGACCACTCGGATGCCCTGCCCCCCCGGACGCCTTGACGACCCGGATGCCCTGACCCCCCGGACGCCTTGACGACCCGGATGCCCTCACGATCCGGACGCCTTGACCCCCCGGCGCGGACGCCCCGACCGGTCCCCCCGCGAGTCGCCCTCCCCCGCGCGACCCGCCCACCCCGCACCCTCCGGGGTCCGTCCCACCCCACCGAACCGCCTGGAGTACCACCGATGTCCACCGCACAACCCGCGAAAGGCGGGTCCCTGCGCCGGAACACGTTGTCCGTGTTCGGCGCCGTCGCGATGTGTATGGCCTTCATGGGCCCCGCCACCAGCGTCGCGTTCAACACGCCACCCGCCGCCGCGGGCGCGGGATACGCGCTGCCCCTCGCCATCGTGCTGGCCATGGTGGCCAGCCTCCTGGTGGCCAACACGATCGCCGCGTTCGCCCGCAAGTTGCCGGCGGCCGGCTTCGCCTACACGTACAACAGCCACGGCTTCGGCAAGTCCGGCGGCTTCCTGTCCGGGTGGTTGTTGCTGCTGACCTACGGCATGGTCGGGCCGATGTTGTTCGCCGCGCTCGGCGGGTACAGCCACGACTTCCTGGCCGGTCAGTTCGACATCCGGGTGCCCTGGCAGGTGTTGTCGCTGGTGTTCGCCGCCGTGGTGTGGGGGGTCAACTCGCTCGGCGTGTCCAGTTCGGCGAAGACCGCGTTGATCTTCCTGGTCCTGGAGGTCGGCGTACTGCTCGGCCTGGCCGGGGTGATCCTCGGCGACGGCGGCGACTCGGGCCTGTCGGTGGCGCCGTTCGATCCGGCCAATTCGATCGACGGGTTCAGCGGGCTTGGCACCGGCATGTTGTGGGGCATCCTGATGTTCATCGGCTTCGAGTCGGTGGCCACCCTGGGCGAGGAGGCGCGCGGCGCCAAGCGCAGCATTCCGCTCGCGTTGTTCACGGCGGTCGCGGTGATCGGCACGTTCTATGTACTGATGGCCTACTCGACCTCGATCGGCTTCGGTTCCGGGCACGGTTCGGAACTGGCGGGCGATGCGGCGCCGCTGACCACGCTGGTCGATCGGTACTGGGGCGTCACGTGGGTGCTGGCCCTGACCGTGATCGCCAGCCAGTTCGCCAACGTGATCTCCGGGTCGAACGCGGCCGTGCGGGTGTTGTTCTCGATGGGTCGCGAAGGCGTGCTGCCGCGCTTCCTGGGGCGGACCAACGATCGCCAGGTGCCGCAGTCGGCGATCACCGCCTACCTGGGCTTCTCGCTGGTGTTCGCGCTGGTCCTGGGCAGCGGCTTCGGCGGCGATCTGGGCCCGCTGGGCGTGTACGGGTTCGCGGGCACGATCCTCGGGCTCGGCATGGTGCTCATCTACATCCTGATGAGCGTCGCGGTGATCCGCTTCTACCTGCGCGAACATCGGGCCGAGTTCTCGATGGTGCGGCACGGGATCCTGCCGGGCGCGACCGTGTTGCTGATGTTGCTGCCGATCTACGGGCAGTTGTGGCCGGTGCCGGATCATCCGAACAACCTGGTGCCGTACGTGATCGTCGGCTGGATGTTGCTCGGCGCCGGCTACCTGGTGTGGGCGCATCGGTCGCGGCCGGAGGTGTTGGCCGCGATGGGGCGGGTGTTCGAGGACGATCCCGGCGAGGGCGGTCCGGAAGTCACCCAGGCCCAGGCCCAGGCTCAGGTCCAGGCGCGGGCGCAGGCCGTGCCGACCTGACCCGGTTGTCCTTGTCGTTTGCCGTTGTTGCTCGTCCCAAGGAGGGCCCCGCGATGTTCCTCGATCGACTGCTCGTGCACAACCGTCCGCTGATCGACGCCGTGCTGACGGCCCATCAGGAAGGCCGCCTGCTCGCCAACACCTATGTGGTGGACCTGGACACGGTGGCCCGGAACGCCGCGGCCATCGCCGAGGCGGCGCGGGCGCGCGGGCTGGCCACCTATGTGATGGCCAAGCAGTACGGGCGCAACCCCGACGTCACCCGGACGGCGATCGCGGCCGGCCTCGGCCCGGTCGTCGCGGTGGATACCGCCTGTCTGTCGGCGGCGACCCGGCACGGCCTGCCGGTCGGGCACGTCGGGCACCTGGTGCAACCGCACCGGGGCAGCGAGGACTTCGTGGTCGGCGCGGACCCCGAGGTGGTGACCGTGTTCTCGGTGGACACGGCGCGGCGGATCGGTGCGGCCGCGGTGCGCCGGGGCGGCGCGCCGGTGTCGGTGCTGCTGCGGGTGCACGGCGCGGGGGACCGGTTCTACTTCGGGCACGGGGGCGGGTTCCCGGCGGCCGACGTGGTCACCGCCGCACGTGAGGTGGCCGCGGTGGAGGGGGTGGTGGTGCACGGCGTCACGACGTTTCCGTGCCTGCTGGCCGATCCGGAGCGGCGGGAGGTGGTGGCGACGCCGAATCTGCGGACGGTGGTCGAGGCGGCCGAGCGGCTGCGCGCGGTCGGGTTCGACATCCGGCAGGTGAACGCGCCCGGGACGACGTCGGCGCGGTCGCTGACGATCGCCGCCGATGCCGGGGCCACCCATGTCGAGCCGGGCAACGCGATCCACGGGACGACGCCGCTGCACGTGTTCTCCGAGGCGGCGCCGGAGCAGCCGGCGATCGTGTATGTGACGGAGGTGTCGCATGTGGACGGGGACGACGCGTACGCGTTCGCGGCCGGGCACTACCTGGACAAGGTGTTGGGCGAGTTCCAACTGACCGCGCTGGTCGGGCGGGACGTGGGGACGGCGACCTCGCGGGTCGCCCGGGTGGATGTCGCGCCGGACGGGGCGATCCACTACTACACGGTGTTGCGGGAGGCGCGGCGGCTGGGCATTCGGCCGGGCGACACGGTGGTGATGTGCTACCGGCCGCAGGCGTTCGTCACGCGCGGGCGCACGCAGTCGGTGGCGGGGCTGCACGGGGGCGATCCGGACGCGGTGGTGTGGGGCGAGCGCTACGACGCGGAGGCGCGGGTGGTGGGGGACCCGTCGTGAGGGGGTCGGATTGGCCCGGCTGCCGGCTTCGTTGCCCGACTCGAGGAATGTGACTGTGACGATCGTGTTCGACTCCGCCGACCCCTCGGCTGATCCCACTTCCGATCCGCGCGCCGTGCTGGCGCTGGACATCGGCGGGACCAAGACCGCGCTGGCCACCATCGATGCGGCCGGGACCGTGTCGGGCGGGAGCCGGGTGGCCACCCGGGAGCCGGGGGAGGACATGGCGCGCGCGGTGGATCGGCTGCTCGGCCTGGCCCGGGAGCGGGTCGCGGCGCTGACCCGGGACGGGCGATGCCAAGTGGTCGCGGTGGGCCTGGTGTGTCCCGGCACGGTGACCGCGGCCGGCGTGGAGCTGTCGCCGAACCTGCCCGGGATCGAGCACGTGGACGTACTGGGCCTGGCCCGCGCCGC
The DNA here is from genome assembly GCF_049739465.1 of Embleya sp. AB8. Classification (NCBI taxonomy): domain Bacteria; kingdom Bacillati; phylum Actinomycetota; class Actinomycetes; order Kitasatosporales; family Streptomycetaceae; genus Embleya; species Embleya sp. AB8. Next base: position 112,926 of record NZ_JBMHHY010000025.1, on the reverse strand, counting down.
GTTCGGGGCGTTGCCCGTGGTGGTGGCCAACGACGTCAAGGCGGCCGGTTTGGCCGAACTGCGCTCGGGCGCGCTGGTCGACGCCGATCCGGGATTGTTCGTCAATCTCGGTACGGGCGTCGCCGCCGCGCTCACCGTCGGCGGGCGGGTCGTGGGCGGCGCCCGGGGTGTGGCCGGCGAGATCGGCTACTCGCTCGTGCCGGGCCGGCCGGACGAGCCGGACCTGGAATCGCTGGTCGGCGGTGGGCCGTTGCTGGCGCGTACGCAGGCCCTGTACACGCTCGCCGGCAACGCGCCGCCGGCGACCGCGGCGGCGATCCTGACCTCCGTCGATCCCCGGCTGCGGGCGGTGGCCGAGCATGCGCTGGACGTGCTCGCGGGGCACCTCCTCAATCTCTATCTGACCCTGGACCCGGCCCGGATCGTGCTGGGCGGGGGGCTGATGGCCGCCGGGGAGCGGGTGCTCGAGGTGTTGCGCGGCCATCTGGCCAAACATTCCCCGGGGACGGCGGATCCGGGCGAGGTGATCGTGCCGGCCCGCTATGTCCACGACGGGGCGCTGCGTGGGGCCGCCGCGCTGGCGTGGGATGTGGCGCGGGGGGAGCGGCCGGGGTGGGCGTTGGTGGCGGGGTGAGCCGTGGCGTTGCGCGCCATGGCGGAGCCCGTTCGGTTTTGGTCCGAGTCGATCGATGGGACGAACATGATGAACACGGTTTCTGCCGCGCTGCCCGCTCCCGGGTCCGTGATGGCCGCCGAGATGGCCGAACAGCCGGATGTGTTGCGCCGGTTGCTTGCTCGGCTGCCCGAGCTCGGCGAGGCGGTTCGGGCCGCGTCGGCGACGCCGCCGGTCGGGTCGATATTCGTCGCGCGCGGGTCCTCGGACAACGCGGCGGTGTTCGGGCGCTACCTGTACGAGCCGGCCTCCGGGCGGCCGGCGGGGTTGGCCGCGCCGAGCCTGGTGACCCGGTACGGCGCGCGTACCGACTACTCCGGCTACCTGGTCACCGCGTTGAGCCAGTCGGGGCGTACTCCCGAGATCGTCACGGCGGTTCGGGCCGCGCGCGAGTGTGGGGCCACGGTGGTGGCGGTGACCAACGAGGCGGACAGCGCGCTGGCGCTGGAGGCCGATGTGCTCGCGGCGACCGAGGCGGGCCCGGAGCTCGCGGTCCCGGCGACCAAGACGGTCACCGCACAGATGCTGGCCGTGGTCGGCATCGCGCTCGCGCTCGGGCCGCTGCCGGCGACCGTGGCGGATCTTGCCGATCTGGCCGAACTCCCCGATGTGGTGGGCCGGGTCCTGGCCGGCGCGGCCGACTGCGAGGGGCTCGCCGCGGATTGGGCGCAGCACGATCGGCTGGTGGTGGCCGGGCGTGGCCTCGGTGGGGCGGTGGCGTTGGAGGGTGCGCTCAAGATCCGGGAGACGTCCGGGGTGTTCGCCGAGGGGATCTCGGTCGCGGACCTGTTGCACGGGCCGATCGCCGCGCTGGGCGCTCGGGTTCCGGTGTTGCTGGTCGATCTCGGCGGGCCGACCGGGCCCGATTTGGCCGCGTTGCGAGCGCGGTTGGTGGCCGACGGCATTCCGCATGCCACGCTCGCGCCGGACCTCGGTGACCTGCGCTCGGAGTCCGCCCGGGCCATCGCCACGACCGTGCATCTGCAGAACGTGGCACGCGCCTTCGCGCTGTGTCGTGGGGCGAACCCGGACGCGCCGGCCGGGTTGGCGAAGGTGACGCCGACCACCTGAAGCAGAAAATGCGTGCGATCACCGAACCAAGACGGGTTTCCTTGCGTATCTGGCGATGTGGCGTGTTGTTCCCCGCCACTGGTTCGACCGAGGGCGCGTCGCCGGGATCCGGCGGGCGGGCCGGGGGGTGGTCGCTCGGGAACAACGGGGTCGGGCGACCGCGTGGTTCGAGGAGAACAGGCAAGGAGCGCGAGGCACATGAACGGGGAAGCCGGGGGGATCCGGGAATGCGGCGCAACAGCGGGTACCGAACCAAGGACGGGGGACATCGGCACGGCGGCCGAGTCGGTGAGTGTGTCCGGGGGCGGTCGTACCAACGGGGTCAAGCCGCCGACGGCGGTACTCGCGAAGGGGGCCGGCCACACCAACGGGGTCAAGCCGCCGAGCGCGCTCGCCCGCACCAACGGGGTGAAGCCGCCCGCCCGGACGGTCGGCGCCGGGGCGGATTCGGCGTGATCATCCGCGGGACGGCCGGTACTTGGTCCCGAGTCGGGCCGAGTCGAGGCGAGTAGGCCCGAATCCGGGCCCGAATCGTCGGCGCGCGCCGCGCGCGTGCGTACGGTGGCGGTATGCGAGTTCTCCTCACCTCCGATACCCACGTGCCGCGGCGCGCGAAGGCGGTTCCCGAGCGGCTGCTGACCGAACTGGCGGCGGCCGACGTGGTGATCCATGCCGGCGACTGGGTCGACGCCGCCGCGCTGGACCTGTTCGAGGCCCGGTCGCGGCGGTTGATCGGCGTGTACGGCAACAACGACGGCCCGGACCTGCGGGCCCGGCTGCCGGAGGTGGCCCGAGCCCGGCTGGGCGGGGTCCGGTTCGCCGTCGTGCACGAGACGGGACCGGCCGAGGGTCGCGAACGCCGTTGCGCGGCGCGGTATCCCGATGTGGACGTGTTGGTCTTCGGGCACAGCCACATCCCCTGGGACACGGTTGCCGAGTCCGGGCTGCGGTTGCTCAATCCGGGCTCGCCCACCGACCGGCGCCGACAACCGCATCACACCTACATGACGCTGACCGTCGAGGCGGGTCGGGTCGGCGATGTGGTCCTGTACGAGCTGGATTGAGGCGCTCTCGCGCGGTCGCTGTCGTCGGGCCCGGCCGCGGATCCACGCGGGCTCCCGGGGAAATGCCCCGGCCGGGCCGAGGCTGTTTCATAACGAGCGCTATACAATGGTGCGCATGTCCGGCGCTCCAGGTACCAGCACCCCCGGCCGCCCCCGCGGCTTCGATCGTGAGGCCGCGTTGGATCGTGCGGTGCTCGAGTTCTGGCAGCACGGCTACGAGGCGACCTCGGTGGCCGGGCTGACCGCCGCGATGGGGATCAAGCCGCCCAGCCTGTACGCGGCCTTCGGCGACAAGCGCAAACTCTTCGGCGAGGCGATCCACCGATACGGGGTCACCTACGGTGCGGTGGCCGGAGAGGTGATCGCCGCCGCGCCGGACGCCCGGTCGGCGATTGAGCGGCTGCTGTACGCGCTGGCCGAGTCGTACACGGAACCCGGCCACCCGCCCGGCTGCATGGTGATCACCGCCGCGGTCAACTGCACGGCGGCGGCCGAGGAGGTCAAGGCCGAACTACGGGCGCTGCGCGAGGCGTCCAAGGCGGCGATGCGCGCGCGAATCGCCGCCGACGTGTCGTTGGGCCGACTGCCCGCGGACACCGACGCGGACGGGCTGGCCACCTATTACGCGGCCGTGGTCCAGGGCATGTCCGCCCAGGCGGTGGACGGTGTGGACCGGGAGACGCTGGAACGGGTCGCGGCGCTGGCGATGCGGAGTTGGCCGCAGGCCGCGCGGACGTGAGGGCGCGCGGGCGCCGAACCGGGGCCGGCGGTGCTCACCGGCCCGCGTCGCCCCCGTCCTCGCGTTTCGCCGCGTCCTGGCGAGCCTGCGCCGCCAGGTGTTCCCGAGCGTTTGGCCAGCGGATCGGCAGTTCCTCGACCGGGACCTCCCAGAAGGTGAAGGTCGACGTGCGCATCGTCGGGCGCAGGGCCGTCATGACGCCGCGGTGCGGTTCGGTGCGGACGAAGGTGTCCAGCGCGTCGCGGCTCTCCCAGGCGGACAGCGTGTAGAAGGTGCGCTTCAGCGGCTGCGCGATCAGCGAGGCGCCGAGGGCTCCCGGCGCGGACCGCACCTGGCGCCAGACCGACAGCGACTTGACGAGGAACTTCGGTACGTCCTTGGCCGAGCGCACCTCGAACCGGGAGGACATCACCAGCGCCCGGGCGCCGGGGGTGGCCGGATTCGGCGTGGTCCAGGGGGCAGTGGGCACCGTGGGGCTCGCTTTCGGCACGTGGATCATGGGGACGGCAGGCAGGAGCGTACGTGCTCGCGCGCGCCCGGCGGGCCTGACCCGCCGACGTGTCCCGGACTTGCCGCCGGCCGCGAACTCGCGGCAGACACCCCGCGCCGCCCGCCCGGTGGGGAGCGGCGGCTATGCCGAACGTGCCGCCGCCAGGAGGGTTTCCGCCGCCTGGGTGCGGGCGTACAGGACCGTGCGGCCGGCTCGGTGGGCGCCGACCAGGCCCGCCGCGCGCAGGGCGGACAGGTGTTGCGAGACCCCGCCGGGGGTCAGTCCGGTACGGCGGGCCAGATCCGTCGTGGACGCCGGCGCGGTCAGTTCGGCCAGGAGCGTGGCCCGGGAGCGGCCCAGCACCCCGGCCAGCGCGTCGTACTCGGCGGTGCGGGTCGGCGTGGCCCACAACGTGCCGATGCCGCGTGGTGGGTAGCGCAGCGTGGGCTGCGGGCCGCCGTCGAGCGAGGAGAACACCCGGGGCCAGACGAACGCCGAGGGCATCAGGAGCAGCCCCCGGCCGTCCAGGGTGCGCCGGCCGCCGGTGAAGCGGTTCTGTACGTGCAGGGTGCCTGCGTCCCAGGTGACCTGCGGATCCAGGTCGTTGAACAGGTGGCGCGCGCCGCCCTCGACCAGCCGCCGGGCCCGGAACGACACGTCGCCCTGCAACAGGGTGAGGATCTGCGGCCAGTACGGTGCGAGGGCCAACTCCCAGTAGGTCTCGATCGTCTCGGCCAGCCGGCCCAGTTCGCGGTCGGGGTCGGCGCGCAGCGCGGCCATCCGCTCCGGGGGGATCGCCGAGCTGGTGGTGAGCGACTCGGGCGTGGTCGCGCGCAGCGTGGCGAGTTCGACGTCGAGCGAGGTCAACGGGGTGGTCGGCGGCGGGGTCAGGAAGCCGGCGATGGCCCGGGTCGGGACCGGGACCAGGTCGGTGAGCGGGGTCAGGTCGACCCGCGCGGCGGCCACCCGGGCCCGGACCTGCTCGCTCCAGACGCGATGGATGCCCAGCTCGTCGGCGCCCTTGAGCACCCGCACGCTGACGATCACCTCCCACAGCGGGGAGACCACGAAGCGGGTACGGGCCACGTCCTCCGGCGTGAACTCGATCTCGATCATTCAGTCCAGGCTAAATCATTGGGCCCGGTCGGCACGGCCCGGGCAGGCTGCGCGGATGAGCCAACCGCACTCCCCCTGGCGCATCGCCGACTTCCGCACGCTGTTCACCGCGGCGGCGCTCAGCGAACTGGGCACCAACATCGGCTACGTCGCCATCCCGCTGATCGCCGTCACCGCGCTGGACGCGAGCCCCGGCCAGGTCGGCGCGCTCGCCGCCCTCGGCACGGTCGCCTTCCTGCTGATCGGGCTGCCCGCCGGCGCGTGGGTGGACCGGCTGCGCCGACGCCGGGTGATGATGATCGCCGACCTGGTCCGCGCCGCGCTGATCGGCTCGATCCCGGTGGCCTGGTGGCTGGACGTGCTGACGCTGCCTCAGTTGTACGCGGTGGTCCTGCTCAACGGGTGCGCGACGGTGTTCTTCGACGTCGGCTCGCAGAGCTTCGTACCGCACCTGGTCGGCCGCGACGCCCTGGTGCCGGCCAACGCCGCCATGGTCAGCCTGATGGCCACGGCCAATATCGCCGGGCGCAGCGCGGGCGGCTTCCTGATCCAACTGGTCGCCGCGCCCGCCGCGCTGGTCTGCACGGTCGTCGGTTACCTCGCCTCGGGCCTGGGCCTGTCCCGGATCCGCGTGGACGGCGCGCCGGCCGCCGCGACCGGGCCGACCCGGCGGCTGCGGGCCGAGATCGCCGAGGGGCTGCGCCATGTACTGCGCCGGTCCGAACTGCGCGCGCTGGCCTGCACGGCGGCGCTGACCAACTTCGGCTCGCAGCTGATCAACGTCCTGCTGCCGGTGGTGTTCGTCCGCGAACTCGGCCTGCCGGCGGGTGCGTTGGGCCTGTATCTGGCGGTCGGCGGGCTGGGCATCCTGGTCGGCGCGCGGGGTGCCCGGCCGATCTCGAACCGGCTGGGCTTCGGCCGCACGCTGGGTCTGGCCGGCCTGTGTCTGGCGCCCGCCGCGCTGCTGATCCCGCTGATCGATCGTGGCCCGTGGTTGCCGATCGCCGGCGTCGGCTGGTTCCTGGCCACCACCAAGATGGGCATGGACAACGTCCTCGGGGTGAGCCTGCGCCAGCGGCTGACCCCCGATCCGCTGCTGGGCCGGATGAACGCCACCTTCCGCTGCCTGCTCACCGGCGCGTCGGCGATCGGCGCGGTGGCGGCGGCGCTGATCGGGCAGTTCGCCGGGGTGCACACCGCGATCTGGATCGGTGGTGGGTGTGTGGCGGTGGCCTTCCTGCCGGTCTTCTGCTCGCCGGTACGGACGTTGCGCACGCTGCCGGACGGGCCGACCGTCGTGGCGGCGGGATCGGGCGGCGCGGACGAGTCCCGCCGGTCGGCCGAATCGGCGGCGCGGGGGCGTTAGTCGGTCCTACCGGGGGTCGGTGTGGGCCGCGTCGAAGTGGGCGCCGGGGTCGGTGGCGGGGACCAGTTGGGTCAGCGGGGAATGGCCGGGGGCGTGCGCGGAGACGCGGAAGAGGCCGACCACCGGCAGGATCTGGCGGAACGTCAGGCGCTCGGCGCGGCGGATCGGCAGGGCCCGAGGCAGCGCGACGCCGGTGGCCACGTCGGTCACCCGGACATCGATCGTGGCGGTGGTCGGTACTCCGTCGAGGGTGATCTCCAGGGCGGTGCCGGCCGGGATCGCCTCGGGCAGGGTCAGCGCCAGGGGCAGCCGGTCGCCGGGACCGTCGGGGGCCGGGTCCTCGTGGTCGAGGATCGCGCAGACCCGGGCGATCGCCTCGGGCGTGGTCTGGAGGGCGCCGTGGGTCTGGGTGACGGCGAACGGCTTGCGCGCGGTGGGGGTCACGGTCGTCGCGGAGACGATTCCGTCGCCGTGTCCGGCCACGCGTCGGATCCGGCCGCATCGATCCACGTCGCAGGTGACGAAGCGGGGTTCGGCCACGCCGTCGTGGATCACCAGGGATTGGGCGGTCGGCTGTGCGGCTCCCACCAGCGGCCATACCGTGTCCCGGTGGCCGGCGCCGGACCGCCGCTCGTGTCGGGCGTAGGCGTCGGCCGCCGACCGCTCGTCCGCGCCGAGCGCCGCGAGGTCGGCGGCGGTCGGGCGGCGGATCCAGGTGCCTTCGTCGACGCAGGCGTCGGCGGGGAGCAGGTCGTACAGGCCGGGCATGGTCCGGGCCGGTCGGCGCAGGTGTTCGGCTGTGCTATCGCCCTCGCCCTCGCCCTCGCCCTCGCCGGCGAGCAGGCGGACCGCCTCCACGGTGCCCGCGAACGGTGTGCCGAGGGTGATCAACGCGCGCAACTCGGTCGAGCCGCCGAGTAGTTCGGTGAAGTGGCGGGCGACCAGGCCGCCCGAGGAGTGGGCCACCAATACCAGGCGGGCGTCCCGGCCGCCCCGTGGGTGCATCCGCCAGCGGCGCAGGTGTTCGTACGCCGCGATGGCCAACCGGCCGGCGTTGTACTCGACGGACAACCGCCAGTCGTACGGGAATTCGTGCACCGCGGCCGGGTCGGCGGCGGTTCGGCGCAGCGCCCGGAGCAGTTCGGTGTACGGCTCGAAGCCGCGCAGGAGCGGCGCCCACGCCGGGGTGTGCAACAGCCGGGTGGCCCGGATTCGGCCCACCCGGCCGGAGCGTTCCTCGTCGGTGACGGTCAGGGCGCGCGGGCCGACACCCGTACTCCAGGCCTCCGCGTACCAGCCGGGATCCGTCCCGCCCCACAGGGTTCGTCCCGAGGACACCTCGACCAATTCGCTACCCATGACCCCGGGCAGCACGATTACCGCGTCGTTCACGTTCCCCCCTGACTCGTGGCCGTCGCGTTCGGGCGCACGTCGGGGTGCAACCGGGACCACGCGCCCCCACGACGCGAGGTCCGCACCCATGGACGAGGGCACGACCGCCGAACCATCCTGGCCGGCACACACACGCGGGCGCAGCCGATTGGCCAACTCCGGGGTCTCGGGCCCACCTCGTTCGCCCCGCGCGCGATCCCCGCCCACCCCTTCGCCTACCCCCGCGCCCACATTCGCGGCCCGGCCCGGGTCTACCCCAGTGGTTCCGCCAGGCCCCGTTGGTAGGCGTAGCGGACTGCGTCTGCTCTGTTGCGGGCGTTGATCTTGGCGAAGGTGTTGTTGATGTGGGTTTTGACCGTGGCCTCGCCGATGCGCAGGGCGATGGCGATTTCCGCGTTGTGCAACCCGTCGGCGATCAGGCGCAGGACCTGGACCTCGCGGTCGGTGAGCCGGTCGGGGTGGGGCGCGGGCGGCTCGGGCGCGTCCGTCACGTCGGTCAACCTTTCGAGCCCGTACCCCTCGCGGTGATTCGGGCCGTGTTCGGCGCGATATGCGCATTCGGGCCGGTCCGTACCCCGGCACGCGCCGTACAACCTACCGGGGCGATGCCGTCCCCGACCCCGGTTTCCGTCCGCCCGCAAGCGCTCGGTCGCCGGCGGGCCGAGCCCAGCCGGCCAGGACCTCCGTGTACGGGTTGACCGGCAGCCACGCGATCGCGTCCCGGGCGCTCTGCTCGTAGCGGTCGGCCAGCGCCCGGGCGTCGGCCAGCGCGCCCGTGGTCTCCACCAGCACCCGCATCCGGCTCAGCGCGAGCTCCGGATTGCCCTCGTGCAGCAGGGCGTGCCGGATCGCCGCACGTTGGTCGAGGGTGCCGCGCTCGTGGGCGAGCAGTACGGGCAACGTCGGTCGGTGGTTGCACACGTCGCTGTCGGCGGGCTTGCCCATCGTCGCGGCCGTGGCGTCGTCGTAGGGCAGCAGGTCGTCCCGGATCTGGAAGGCCAGCCCGACATGCCGCCCGAATGCGCCCAGCGCCTCGACCGCCGCATCGTCCCCGCCGCCCAGGATCGCCCCCACCCGGCACGAAGTGGCCAGCAGCGCACCGGTCTTGTGGCCGGCCATCGTGAGATAGTCGCCCACCGGGCAGTCCAGGTCCCCGGCGAAGCCCAACTCGTCGAACACGCCCTGGCACATCGCCGCGCCGCCCTCGGCCTGCGCCGCCATCGCCCGCGCGATCCGCTCGCCGGGTACGCCGTACCTGGCGCACTCGGCCAGCGCGCCGAACCAGGCGAAGTAGAGGCTGCTGCCTGCGATGATGGCCCGTTCCGGGCCGTACGCGACATGTACCGCAGGCCGTCCGCGTCGCTCCTCGTCGGCGTCGATGATGTCGTCGTGGATCAGGCTGCCGGTATGTACGCACTCCATGCCGACCGCGGCCGGCAACGCGTGCTCGACCTCGCCGCCGACCGCGAGCGCCGCGTACATCACCAGCGCGGGTCGCAGCAGTTTGCCGGTCGGCAGCAGGGCGTAGCGGTGTACCTCGGCCATGTTGTCCGCGTGTTGCGGCCAGCGGCGGGCGAACTCGGCGGCCAGCACCGTCGGTACGTCCACGTTCGGCCGGTCGGACAACTCGTACGGGGTGGGCGTGCTGGTCGTGCTGCTCGTGCTGCTGCTGGTCGTGCTGCTCGTGTTGCTCGTGCTGGTCGTGTTGCTCGTGCGCGTCCGTTGGGTCGGCCGACGTTTATGCGTCGTGTGGGTCGGCTGGGTCGTGTGGGTCGGCTGGGTCGTCGAGGAAACCTGCGGTGTCTCGGTCACGGCTTGCGAACCCCCTGTGTCGCCCCCGGATCGCCGCCCCTGCCGCCGCCGGAGCGAGTGGGGGGTGACGCATGATGCGGACGCTCGCCGGCGCCCGGCTCAACCCAACAGACCCGGGCCGATCTGCGACAGCCGGGTACGGAAGCACCGCTCCGGCGTGCGCACACCCGAACGGGAATCCGTGCTTCCACTCCCCACGATCGCGTGGTTTCGCGCCGGGGTGGACGCGTGCGGGCGTGAGCGGGCGCGCACGAATACGCGCGGGCGCGGGTGGATGCGGGCGAGGTACGCGCGTTCCGCCGGTGGGGCGGGTGCGCGCCGTCCGCCCGGTCGTCCGGACAGCGCCGTCCGCCGGCTGTGGCGGGTGCGCGCGGCCTGCCGGTGGTCGTGGTCGATCGGCCGTCGGTCAGCGGTAGTTGCGCAGGCCGTCCGCCAACTCCTCGTCGTCGCCGTCCCGGAGCGCGGCCAGCGCCTGCTGCAAGGCGAACGTGCCCCGGATCGCGGCGATTCGAGCGCGAGTGGCGGCGTCGTGCGCGCCGATCCGGGCCAGTACGTCGGCCAGGAGCGCAGCGCCGTGGGTGGCCTCGATCGCGGCCAGGTCCTCGGCCGGATCGCCGAGCGAGACCTCGTCCCAGTCGAGCACGCCGCTCAGCCGAACCGCTCCGTCGACCGTCGTCCACAACACGTTGCCACCGCCGAGATCGCCGTGCACCACGGCCGACACCACCGGCGACAGGGCCTGTACGGCGGCCAGTTCGGGCTCGGCACGGCGTCGCCCGGCGGGCGACATGAGCGGATACAACAACTCCCGTACGTCGTCGGCGAACACCGTCCAGGCACCGCCATCGGCGCGGCCGAGCACCGCCCGTACCGCCGGTTCCGTAGCCGCGGCGGCCAACCCGGTCAGCAACCCGGCGTACTGCGCCGCCGCGGTCGACGGCACCGGCGCGTCGTCGGCGAGCGGCGCGCCGGGCAGCCGGTCGAGCAGCAGGTAGCCGGGATCCCGGCCCACGCCGAGGAGTTGCGGAGTGCGTACCCCGAGTGAGAGCCCACCAAGCAGCCGAACCAACTCCGCCCGCCGAGGCAACCGCCGTTCCGCCGCGCCGGTCCGAGCAAAGCACACCACCCGCGTCGCACCGACCACCACGTCGTGGAACTGGCCCTGACGCACCGTCAACTCGGCTGACCGATCCATCGGCAGCAAGGTCGCCAACAACGCCGCGTGTCGGCTCAACACCGTTGTTGCGGCGGCGCCGGCCGGTTCGATGCGACCCGGGGACGCGCTCAACCCGATACCCCTGCGGCCCCCGAAGTTCTACCCGCCCGCCGCCACTCGGCGACCGGACTGCCCGCCGGGCCGATCCGCATGGAAAATCCCCGTCCCCGCTTCGAGCTTGAACCTGACACCGATGCAACTTCTACGGTACAGACATGACGAAGCACCAGAATCGTCCCACCTATTTCGGCCCACCCGCCTCGGCCCCCTGGAGCTACCGAATCGCCTGGTCATGGCACCGATGACGCGTCGCACTCCGTGCCGGGACCACCCCCGCGTGCGCGGGGGCCACACAGAGATGTCTCCGGACCAGATCCGGTACGGGGGACCACCCCCGCGTGCGCGGGGACCACGATTACGTGGATCAACGATCACTTGATCGGTGGTGTTCCCCGCGCGTGCGGGGGTGGTCCCATGGAACTCCGAGCGGTGGGCCGGCCGGCCTCCGTGCCCGCTCGAGTGGCGCGTGGTGCCAAGTGGTGAACCGGGTCAGCCACGCGTGGGCCTTGTCGGGGTCGTGTTCGGCCCGCTGCAACGAGGGGTACAGCAGGGCGAATTGGGTCCAGGCCGGGCCGGTCACCACGTTGCCCCGGTTCAGTACACCCGGGGCTCGGCACGGCTTGCCAGCGTGGTCCGGTGTACGTGCGGGTTCGCGGACAGATGGGGATGCGGCAGCATGTTGCCGCCGAACGGGGCCCGCCGACGTGCCGTTCGTCGCCTCGCCATCGCTGCGCCAGGGCGATACGCCCGCCTCGGTCCAGGTACGCGCGATCCACCTCGGTTCGGCGGCCACCGGGGTCAGGCCGGCGGAGTCGGGCTGCGGAGCCGGGCTGTAGATCGGCGCGTGGGCGAACGCCAGTACGTGCCATCCGGATGTGGAATACCGGGCCAGGAGCGGCGGGGTCGGCCCGGACACGATGTGCGCGACGAGTGCCTCCCGGTGCAGTGGGTGGGGAGATGGGTTACACGGACTACCCGACGCCGGCCGGCAGAGGACCGGGCCGAGGCGGAGTGTCTGCCTGAGCCCGAGCCCGAGGCGGTTGTCGGTGTGCCGGCCTGCGCGTGACCGTGTGGCGTCGTGGAATGTTGATTGCCATGTCGAATGCGAAGGATCACGCCCGCGGGAGCTGTGAGGTGGTGGCGACCGAGTATCGGATCGGATCGGCGACGACGAACTCGCCTACCAGCCGCTGGATCGGGCCCTCTTGGCGACGCTCGTCGAAGCGGCGGGTGCGGACGGGGCGCCGATTGTGGATCTTGGCTATGGTCCCGGGCATGTCACCGGATGGCTCGCGGAGCGCGGTGTCCGGGCGGTGGGGATCGACCTCTCGCCGGCGATGATCGCGATCGCCCAACGGGAGTACCCGGGGGCCGAGTTCCGCGAGGCGACCTCATGCATCTGCCCGCTGCGGACCGCGAGTTCGGCGCGGCGGTCGCGTGCTACTCGATCATCCATCTTGACCGCGACGAATCGGAGACCCGTCGGGGATACGTACTTGTCCGCCGTAGCGCGTAGCCCCGCCGGCCCACCACCTCGGGCCTACCTCGGCCGGGTGATGGGGTCGAGCCTTGGGCGAGGGGCGGTGGCGTGGTCGGTGCCCAGGCGCCAGGCGTACAGGGTGCCGTCCTCGGTGTAGCCCCAATAGCTGCCGCAGCGCAGCGGTTCGCGGCCCGCCACCCGGTTCGGGAACCAGGTCGCGGACAGTCGTGGGATGGGCAGCCGGTCGGCGCGCGTGCACTCGATCGGCAGCTGCCCGCCCGGGAGTTCGGCCCGCAGCAGCCGTTCGCCGCCGGACTTCATCTTGTAGCGCACGTGCTTCGCGCCGTCCGGCAGCCAGCGCGGCATCGAGGTACGGTCCCGCTTCGCGGTGCTGCCGTTGTCGTATTGCGATTCGCGGGCATGGCGACCCGAGACCAGGTCCATCGCCGAGGGCGCGGTGAGTACGGCGCCGAACACCAGCACGGCGAGGCCCATCGTGCCCACGATCAGCTTGGATTTGCGTATGCGCATCTGTCGGCCCCCTCCGGCGTTGGTTCATCGGTTCATCGGTTCGTCCCTGCTGCCATCGTGCTCCACGACGCGGCGGGATGCGATGAGCATCAGGTCGCGTCTCGGCTACAACCTTCGGACGATTCGGCGGGGCGAACCGAGCCCTTCGGGCAGGGCCGAGGCCAGGCCCGGGAGTGAACGCCGGTTCGACCGGACTTTGCGTGGGCTCGGTGTCGGCCTCGGTGTCGGCCTCCGCGTGGGCCTCCGCGTCGGCCTCGGCGTCGGTCTTGCTGTCGGCCGCCGCGTCCGCCGCGTCCGCCCCGGTGTACCGGATTGTCGATGGATTGTCGATCACCGTGACCATTGGGTGAACGATCGGCGACGGGTCGACCAATCCTCCCTGCCAACCATTCGGAAGATGCTCTGACGTGCATAAGCTCCGACGCGCGCACGCCGGCACGGGGCATGGGGGCGAACGGGAATGGCAATACGGGGCAGATTCGAAAAGGTGGCGAAGCACGCGGCGAACCCGAAGGGCGATGCGGACGGCTCGACCGTCACCGCGGGCCCCGGGCTGCAACCGCATCGATTGGCCGGCGCGAGACCGGATCCGGACGGGGACCGGGACGCGCCGCGCGGGCGACGCCGGCACATCCGGCACTGGTATGCCCGGCTGAGACCGCGCCGCGATCGCACCACGGTCGCCGTCGCGATCGCCGGGTTGACCGCGTTGGTGGCCACATCCGTCGTAGTGGGCGTCGGCGCCGCGGGGGCGCTGCCCGACCTCTCCGACATGGGTGCGTGGTTGCCGAGCAAGGACAACGGGAGCGTTGTGCACGTCAACGGCGCGACCGGCAAGCCGGACGGCAAGGTGGTGCTGCCGGAATCGGCCGGGCATCAGCTCCAGGTGGTCCAGCAGGACGGCACGGTCGTGGTCGTCGACCAGCAGACCGGCACCGTCTCGCGGATCGACCCGGCCCAGCTGACCGTGCCCAACCGCTACGACTACGGCCTGCCCGGGCTGCGCCTGGTCGCGGGCGGCGGACGCAGCTGGCTGGTGGACGAGGCCAACGGCACGGTACAGGCGATCAATCCGGGTGATCTGTCGCCGCGCGGCGCGGCGTTGGCGCTCGGTACGAAGCCGCTGGGTCGGGCGCAGGCCGATTCGCGGGGCACGTTGTGGGTGCCGCTGCCCGAGCGTGGCCAGGTATTGCCGATTCGTGACGAGGGACCGGGTGTGCCGGTCGGGGTCGGTGCGCCGGGGGATCCGCTGCGGCTGACCCTGGCGGCGGATCGGCCGGTGGTGACGAACGCCCGCGCCCGGACCGTGATGGTGTTGGCCGCGGGCGGGCCCGAGTTGACGGTCCGGCTGCCCGACGCGATGGGCCAGGCGGACCCGGCGGCCGTACTCGCGCCCGAGACGACGCCGGGCAATGTGGTACCGGTGTTGGCGGGCGACTCCGGGACGCTGACGCTCGTCGACCTGGACCGGGGTTCGGTCTCGGCCGTACCGCTGGGGCTGGACCGGGCCGCGTACGCGCCGCCGCAGATCCTGGGCGCGAAGGTGTACATCCCCAACCGCAGCAATGGCCACCTGGTCGTATACGACACCGCCCGGGCCCAGTTCGACCCGCAGATCAAGGTCACCGGCGTACCGGGACCGCTGGACGCGTTCGTTCGCGACGGGCAGTTGTGGGTCAACGACCAGAACAACGCCGCAGCCGCGGTGGTGGATGGTGGAGGGGTGGTGCATCCGGTCGGGAAGTACGCGCCGGACGCGCCGTCGGGCGCCGGGAACGGGCCGGCCGGGCAGTCGCCGGGAACAAACCAGCCGCCGGCGGGGCAGCCGCCGAAGGCGGATGTGCCCAAGCCGGAGGTGCCGGTGTCGGTGCCGAATCCGCCGCGGCCGGAGGGACGCCAGCCGGAGCCGGCGGGGCGGCCGGTGACCGGCGCGGGGCCGAGCGAGGTTCCGGTGCCGCCGGTGGTTCCACCGGTGGTTCCGCCCGTCGTGCCTCCGGTCGGGCCGACCAGGAGCGCCGGGCCGACGGCTCCGGTGCCGGTGCCGCCGACGAGTTCGGCGCCGGCGTCCGAGTTGCCGACGACTCCTTCGGCTCCGCCGTCGACGCCGAGCACACCGCCGACCACGCCGAGCAAGCCGCCCGAGCCGTTGCCCGCGACGCCGCCGAATCGGCCGTTGGTCACGTCCGGGACGGGCACGATCGAGGTCAAGTTCGTACCGGGTGGTGGTGCGGCGGCGACCGGGTTCCGGTTGTTGGATGTGGCCGACGACCAGACCGCGAAGCCGCTGGAACTGGGCGCGAACGACACGACGCACCGGTTCCTGGTCACCGGGGGAAGCTGCGACTCGGAGTACACGTTCCGGGTACAGGCGACCTTCGCCGACGGGCAGACCGCGACGTCCGTTCCGTCGGTCGGGGTGCGGCCGTGTGTGGCGCCGACGACGGTGCGCAACCTCAAGGCCACGCTCAACGAGGGCGGCAAGAGCTACAAGCTGACCTGGACCCCGCCGGCCAACGTCGTGGTGAGCTCGACGACTTACACCGACTACACGGTCAACTGGTCGGGTACCGACCACCAGACCCTCAAGACCGAGATGCAGATCACCGGACTGGCCCCCGGCACGCCGTACCTGATCAGCGTCAAGGCGTGCAACTCGGCGGGCAAGAGTACGCAGCCGGCCACGATCTCGGTCGAACTCCCGCCGCACGTCGATCCGGCGACCGGGCCCGGCGGCCCGGACGCCCCGACTCCTTAGCGCTCCGAGCCCCTGAAGCCCCGCCCACCGACCGGGCGGGGCTCATCTTCGGTAGCCGCTCGTATTGGGATGAAATGCCTTGGCCGGCCCGGGCTGTGACCGGCCGTCAGCTCGGAGGAGCACACGCACCATGACCACCGCACCACCGCAACAATCGTTCCCGGATGCCGCCGAGTCGGCCGTTTCGATCAAGTTGTTCGCCGAGTGCTTCCGGGCGTTGGCGGACAACATCGAGCGGGTCTTCCGGGGCAAGCGCGATGTCGTCGAACTTGCCCTGACCGCGCTGTTCGCCGAGGGCCATCTGCTCGTCGTCGACGTACCGGGCACCGGGAAGACCACACTGGCCCGGGCACTCGCCGCGTCGCTCGCGGCGGACTGCAAGCGCATCCAGTTCACCCCGGACCTGCTGCCGTCCGACATCACCGGGGTGTCCGTATTCCGGCAGGGGAGTGGCGAGTTCGAGTTCCTGCCCGGCCCGGTGTTCGGACACGTGGTGATCGGCGACGAGATCAACCGGGCCTCGCCCAAGACCCAGTCCGCGCTGCTGGAAGTGATGGAGGAGGGCCGGATCACCGTCGATGGCCAAACCCACGCCGTACCACAACCGTTCATGGTCTTCGCGACGCAGAATCCGGTCGAGATGGCCGGCACCTACCCGCTGCCGGAAGCCCAGTTGGACCGCTTCCTGATGTGCGTCGGCGTCGGCTATCCGGACCACCGAGCGGAGATGACGGTCGCGGGAGGGACCGTGGACGGGCGGGTGGATCCCGGTCCGGAGGAGTTGCCGACCATCGTGACGGCGGCCCAGGTAAGGGAGTTCGCCCGGATCGCCCGGGAACGGGTCCGGGTCGCCGAACCGGTCCTGGACTACGCGGTACGGGTGGTCGCGGCCACCCGCGAACTGCCGGGCGTGCGGCTGGGTGCGGGACCGCGCGGAAGCGTCGCGCTGGTGCGGGCGATTCGGGTCCGGGCCGCTGCGCAGGGCCGTGACTACGCCTTGCCGGAGGACGTCAAGGCGCTGGCCCAACCGGTGCTCGCCCACCGGCTGTTGACCGCGCCCGACACGGAACTCGCGGGCGTGAGTGCGGCGGACCTGATCGCGGAGGTACTGGCTCGGGTCGAGGTACCGCGACCGGGGGCGGTGGCGTCCTGAGCGGGGGCGGGCTCGGGCGACCGGGTGGTGGTGCCCGGGGCAGTCGTTGGCCGGTGCGGTTGGGTGGTGGTGTCCCGGGCCGGGGTTGGCGGGGGCGGCTGAGCGGAGGGGGCCCGAGCGCCGATCATGGGCCTCGGTTGCCTCGGTTGCCTCGGTTGCCTCGGTTGCCTCGGTTGCCTCGGTTGACCTCGGGCGGGTGGCAGATGTTGGTGGGTTCCGTGGTGGTGGGGGTCGTGGGGTGGTGGTTCGGCTACCCCGAGGGCGTATTGCTGGGCGCTGCCGGGCTGTTCGCGGTGGCCACCGCGCCGGCCTGGGCGCCGGGGCGGGTGCGGCTGTCGGCCGAGCGGCGGTTGGTGCCGGACCGGGTGCCGCGCGGGGCGCCCGCCGAGAGTGTGGTCACGCTGGTCAACCACGGGCGACGGCGGATCGGCCGGGTCCGGCTGGCCGACCGCTGCGCGGACGAGTCGCGGGTGGTGGAGGTGGCCGGGCTGCCGCCGGGGGTGGCCCGCGAGGTGCGGTACGCCGTGCCGACGGAGCGCCGTGGGCGGATCACGGTCGGGCCGCTGGTGCACGTTCGGAACGACCCGCTGGCGCTGGCTCGGCGTACCCGCACGCTGGCCGGTCGGGACACGATCCTGGTTCGACCGCGTGTTCATCCGCTGCCGCTGCTGCCGGCCGGACGGGCACACCACCTGGAGGGGCCGACCTCGGCTACGGCGGACGGGGGTTCGCAGACGTTCCACGCGCTGCGCGAATACGTGCTGGGCGATGATCTGCGCCGGGTGCACTGGCGGTCGACGGCGCGTACCGGTGATCTGATGGTGCGGCAGATGGTGGATGTCAGCTTGCCGCATACGCATGTCGTGTTCGATACGCGGGCGTTGGCCTATGCGGGGGACGGGGCGACGGCGGCAAACGGGGACAAGGGCGGGCAGGGGGACAGGGACGGATTCGAGCTTGCCGTCGAGACCGTGGCGTCGGTGGTCTCGGCGGTGGCCGGGCATGGGCTGCCCGTGTCGGTGACGACCGAGGCCGGTACCCGGATGGGTGCCCGGGGTGGGCGCTCGGCGGCGCCGCTGTTGGATCTGTTGGCGGTGGTCGAGACGACGTCCGGCAGTTCGTTGGCACCGGCGTTCGCCGTGTTGGAGCGCGAACGGGCGGATGGGACGCTGATCGTGGTCACGGGCGGCGGCGATCCGGGCGGTTCGCTGCCCCCGGCGCGGATCACGGCTCGGTTCGAACGCGTTTTGGTGGTGCGCGCCTCCGCCGGAGGCGGAGGCCGGGATATGGCTGTGGACGTGGACGTGGCTGCGGACGTGGACGTGGACCGGGACTTGGCGCGCGGGGGAGTCGGGCGTGGGCGCGAATCCGGCTCTCGGTCCGCTGCGGCTGCTGCCGCCGCTGCTGCTGCTGTTGCCACGGTCTCGCCGAGCGGCGTTCCGGTGCTGCGGGTGTCGAACGCGCGGGCGCTGGTGGCGGGTTGGCATCGTGAGGTGACGCGGTGAACGGGGTTGGGCTCGGGCTCGGGCTCGCGTTTGCGTTCGCGCTGGCCGCCAGGCCACGTGTGTTGGTCGCCGGCGCCGTGGGCCGGATGCGGTCCCATTCGCGGAGTGGTGGGCCGGGGGTGGCGCTGTGACCTCCAGCGGGGCGGCCACGGCCATGGTTTCGGCTACGGCTACGGCTTCGGCGTCGGCCTCGAACTCGGCTCCGCGTGACCGGGTTTGGGCGCTCGTGCCGGTGGTGTTGTCGGCGCTGAGTGCCGGGATGGCCTGGCACCCGGTGTACGGGGTGCGGGCGACCGTCCCGGTGGTCGTGGTCGCCGCGTGCGCGCCGGTGTTGCTTGTGGTCGTGATGAGCGCGGGTGGGCGGCGATTGGCGCCGCTGTGGCGGTCGTTGCTGGTGAGCGCGGTCGCGCTGGTGCTGACCGGGTGCGTGACGTTGTATCGGGCCGATGCGATCGGCGGCGTGTTGCCCACGGCGGCGGGGCTGCGGGCGATGGCTCGTGATCTGGTGGACGCGCCGGATCGGATCCTGACCACTGTACTTCCCGTATCGGGCTCGGGGGAGGGCACGCCGCTCGTACTGGTCCACGTCTGTGTGTGGATCGCCGCGTACGCCGGTGCCGAACTCGCGCTGCGGACCCGGACGGTGCTGCTGCCGGCGGTGCCCGCGCTGGCCGTTCTGGGGCTGGCGCTGCCCCTCGGCGCGGCCGGGCCCGGTTCGGCGGTGATCCCGACGGTCGGATTCGCGGTCGCCGCCGGGGCGTTGGTGGTGGTGCGCGGCGCGGCACCGGGCGGGGCGCGGGGTGCCGTGGTGTTCGGTCTGCCGTTGGTCGCCGCGCATGTCCTGGTGGGGGCTGTACTGGCGCCGCCGGTGTCCGGGGTGGCCGACCGCGCGCCGTACGACCCGCATGATCGGATCAGTCCGCCGGCGCCGATCCCGGTCAGCGGCGCCAATCCGCTCGACCTGGTCTCGGCCTGGCTGCTCGACCCCGACCGGCCGATGTTCACCGTCGCCGAGTCCACCGGGTCGGCGGCGGATGCGGCGGTATTGGCCGACCACGACTGGCGGTTGGCCGTCCTGGACCGTTTCGACGGGGTGACCTGGCATCCGGCCGACCGGCTGGCCCGGACCGGCGGGCGGGTTCCGGACCCCGCCGCGAGTCCATCGAGGCGGATCGAGCTGACTCAGGACATCACGATGCAACGCCTCGCCGGGGTATGGCTGCCCGCCGCCGACCGCCCCGCCGATGTCGACCTGCCGAGCGGTATCGCGCCGGCCGTCGACCCACGCAGCGGCGCGCTGGCGGTGACCGTACCGACCGCGCCCGGGACGGCATATCGCGTTCGCTCGCGTGTACCCGTACACGACCCGGAACACACCCAGTACGCCTCCGCCGCCGACGACCCGGCGGCCACCGTGCTGCCCTCGGCCGACCCGGCGGGCCTGCCGATCCCGGCCTACGACCGGTTGCGCACGATCGCCGAACAGGCCACCGCGCACAGCGGGTTCCCGTACCAGCAGGCACTGCGGCTGGCCCAGTGGCTGCGGGAGAACCACCGGTACGACCCGACGGCGACGCCGGGCCATACCTACCGCGGCCTGGAATACTTCCTGAACGAGAGCCGGCGCGGTACGTCCGAACAATTCGCCACCGCCTTCGCGGTGTTGGCCCGCAGCCTGGGCCTGCCCACGCGGGTCGTGGTCGGCTTCCGGCACGGAACCCGGCAACCGGACGGGACTTGGCAGGTGCGCGGCGGCGATGCACTGGCCTGGCCCGAGGTGGAGTTCGCGGGCGTGGGCTGGGTACCGTTCCAGCCGACGCCGGGCATCCCGGGCGCGACCGGCGGATCCTCGTCCACTCCTCAGGCCCCGGGGGCGAACGCCCCGGCGGGCAGCACGGCCCAGCGCCAGGCCGCCGACCAGCGCATCGCCGAGGAGACTCGACCGAACACGCCGTCGGTTGCGAACTCCCGTTCGGGTCGGTCCACTTCCGGCGGGTCGTCGGTCGGTTGGTTGTTGTACCTGGCCCTCGGCGGCGGCTTGGCGGTGGTGGGTGTCGGGGCGACCTGGTGGTTGCGCCGCCGGCGCCGGCGGCGGTTGCGCCGAGGTGATCCGACCCGCCAACTGACGGCGGCGTGGGGTGTGGCAACGACGCACCTGGTGCGAATGGGTGTCCCCGCGACGGGTGCGCTGACGGTACGTGAGACGACGGTGCTGGGCGCGGAACGGCTCCGCGAACTCGCGGCAATGGGTGAGGCGGAGGCACTGGAGCGACTGGCGGACCGGGTGAACGCCGTCGCGTACGGCGGCCATTCGCCATCACCGGCAGAGGTGGCGGCGGCGTGGGGGTTGTGCGACGAGTTGGGCCGGTCGTCGCGGCGACGGGCCGCGAGAGCGTGAGTGGGTTCGGGGGCCATGGCCCAGGGTTCCCAATGTCCCGAAACGCCCTTGCCGCGAACCGGGTCGGCCGAACTACTCTCGACGGCCGACGACAAGCCCCATTCGACGCCGCGTGAACCACCCCGCCCAGACGCCCAGAGGAGCCGACCGAGACCGACCCTCACCTCCATCCCGGCCCGGATCATTGCCCCGCGTTGGTCGCCGCCGCCGAGGAATCGGCCCGGGCGCGCGGATTCGCGTACTCGTGCGAGCCCGAGGTCGGCCGCCTGCTTGCCGTACTCGCGGTGACCGTCCCACCCCGGCGGCCGAATCCTGGAACTCGGCGCCGGCGTCGGCGCGGCCTGGATCGCCTCCGCCCTGAGCCCGGACGCCGGGTCGCCGTCACCACGATCGAACGCGCCGCCGAACGCGCCGCCCGGAACGCCCAGTTGCCCTGGCTGGCCCACATCGACCTCCGGATCGACTTCCGCGTCCGCGACAACGAGCAACTGCTGCCCACACTCGGTACGTTCGACCTGATCTTCGCCGACGCGGCAGGCGGCAAGCGGTCCGGCCTGGCTTGGACCCTACGGCCGTAGCTGGGTCGGCAGGGTGAGGATTTCGGCTCCGTCGTCGGTGATGGCGATCGTATGCTCGCTGTGTGCCGTCCGGCAGCCTGTCGCGCTTCGGAGCGTCCACCCGTCGGGATCGGTGACGAGTTCGGCGGTGTCGGCCATGACCCACGGCTCCAGTGCGAGCAGCAGCCCGGGGCGCAGTTTGTACCCGCGGCCGGGCCGTCCGGTGTTCGAGATGTGCGGGTCCTGGTGCATGGTCGATCCGATGCCGTGACCTCCGAACTCGGTGTTGATCGGGTACCCCGCCTCGGTGAGGACGGAGCCGATGGCATGGGAGATGTCACCGATGCGGGCCCCGGGTCCGGCGGCGGCAATCCCCGCGCTCAACGCGCGTTCGGTGGCGTCGATCATCGCGACGCTCTCCGGGGGCTTCGATTCGCCCACGACGAAGCTGATGGCGGAGTCCGCGGCGACTCCACCCTTGGCGACGGCGAGGTCGAGGGTCAGCAGATCGCCGTCGGCGAGCGTGTGGTCGGACGGCAGCCCATGGAGCACGGCGTCGTTCACGGCCGTGCAGATGTAGTGGCCGAACGGCCCGCGTCCGAAGGACGGCGCGTAGTCGACGTAGCAGGACTGCGCGTCGGCCTCGACGATCATCGTCCGCGCCCACCGATCGATGTCCAGGAGGTTCGTGCCGACCGTGGTACGGCTCTTCAGCGTCTGCAAAATGTCGGCGACCAGGGCGCCTGTCTCCTTTGCTCGAAGCAGTTCGGTGGGGTTCAGGATCTCGATCATGCGGCGCCCTTCCCGGGTAACCAATAACTATACCGGCCATACTATCCCGGTACTAGAATCGGCGTCATGGTCAGGTTGCCGCTCACTCCCGAAGAGGTCGAGCGCGGACAGCGCCTCGGCGCCATCCTGCGTCGCGCCAGGGGAGGGCGCTCGATGCTCGCGACTGCGCTCGACGCACGCGTCTCACCGGAGACCCTCCGAAAGATCGAGTCGGGCCGCGTGGCCACCCCCGCCTTCCCGACCATCGCTGCGATCGCCGACGTCCTCGGCCTCTCCCTCGACGCCGTATGGGCCGAGATCAACCAGCCCGAACACGCCGCCAAACCAACCACCTCCACCCGCAACCCCCGCACACGGCTGGCCTCGTAGGCCCCGACCCCGACAACGGCACCGCAGTGCCGTAGGTGTGGCAACGTACGAGGAGCCACGAGTCGCCGACTTCCAGTGGCGTACGGGAGGCAATTCGCCATTCCCGGCTACGGTCGTCGGCGCGCGCCGCACGCTCGTTCGCCATTTCAGGTCACTTGCCTGACGAACTGCCCGGCAGTCTCGTCGGCAGTTCTCGCCAGTCCCCTACTGCGGCCTGCATGAGCTGCGCGATGCGCTCCTTGCCCTCGACTTTGAATACGTCCCGCAAACACGCGCATTCGGCAAGGTTCTGATTGCCGACAAGGCATATGTAGATACCCGCGATCTGCAGGCCACGTGCGGCAGCTGAGAGCGGGGCATCGACAGGCAGGGGGATTGTCCGGGCCAGTTCCTGAGCGAAGGTCCGCTCGATCCGCGACCGTCCCAGGAAGCCGAGCACAACACCTGCGGACTGCGCGACCACATCGTGCAGGTGTTCCTTGCCATTGAGAATGTCCCGGGCCAGCTGGGCGAGGTCGTCACAACCCCTCCCGCGGTACTCCTTCACGAGCGCCCTCCACGTCTCATCCGAGACGTACATTGCCGCTCGATCTGCGATGGCAGCGGTGCCCCCACCATCCAGCGCATCTGCGCAGAAGCGTGCCAAGGCATCCATCTCCCGGCGCTCCTGCTGCGCGGCAGAGGGGGCCCTCGGCGGTCGGCCACCACCACCGGTCGCCCAGACAGCGGCCGGGCGAGGCGCTCGATACGGCGCAGGGGATTTCTTCGCCGAACGCTTCGCGGGAGCTGTCACGCCTATTCCCGACCGTCCCCGATGATGATGGCAGCGTATGTCTGGACCGGTCACTCGGTTCTTACAGGGCATCCTTTTCTTCGTCTGCGCACCGCATCTGTAGACCATGGCCGGAGTATGGCAATGCCTGCCAAGTGCGAACAAGCATGCCTATTCGGCCAATCCACAACGAAATTGCGCCGAGGGTGACCCACAAGGTCGCCTGCGAAATTGCCCCTGACCTGAGGACTCCCTGATCCAAGTGCGATCAGAACTGCAACCACAACGACGTCGGCCCCAACCACGAGAATGATCGGAGCCGACGTTTTGCCTGTTCAGGCCAGCGGAGGAAACGGGATTCGAACTCGTCGTGAGGGGGCGAACCCAGCACGCTTTCCAAGTCGCCGCCCGAGGGTTCGGGGCGACTCGTCAGCGCCCTGACCTGCCGCGAAACTCCGGTCCTCTCGGCGCCCGGACTTCGGTGAACGAAGGTGAATGAGACCAGAACTGAGACCAGCCGACGCTCAGGTGTCCAGGACGACGGCCACGGGCAGCCCGGCCACCGCCGGTGCGGAGGCCAAGACCAGGACCACCACGATGATGACCGTCACTGCACTGTGGCCGGCGGGGTGCGGAGGCAGTCGGTGCGGGTGCTTCCTGCGATGGCGGGGCCGAGGCGGTGCCCGGGTGCGGCGTCAAAGACGGCCAGGAGCCATCCCCGCGGGAGAACAGGACGTACCACATGCCTGTGGCCGAATCCCTGACTTTACTCGAACTTCCTGAAGGACAGGTGGAGTTCGGCGGAATGCGGATACGTTTCCCATGGTGCACTCGGCTCAAAGACGGCCAGTTGAACGGATTCCGCATGCCGCGTTTTGATCTCGCTGACGATCCCTGGGTGCCGCTGTGGTCCACCGACGGGGCCCGCTCCCGCGAATGCTCGGTGCGGGAGGCACTGACCCGGGCGCAGGACTTCGGCGGTCTGGACACGGACATCCCCACCCAGGTCCCCGCGATCCTGCGGCAGGTCCTGCTGCCGGTGGTTGCGGCCGCGCTCGGACGTCCGGCGGACGGGCAGGACTGGCTCCGGCGCTTCGGGCAGGGCCGGTTCTCCGAGGCCGAATGTGCGCGCTTGGGCGCCTATCTGGACGAACACCGCGACTCCTTCGACCTGTTCAGTCAGGACAGGCCGTTCGCCCAGGTCGCGGGGCTGCGGACGGGCAAGGGCGACACCAAAAGCGCGGTACTCATGGTCGCCACCGAGTCGAGCGGCAACAACGTCCCCCTATTCTCCAACCGTACGGAGGGGGACGTGCTCTCCCTGACCCCGGCGCAGGCGGCCCGCTGGCTGCTGCACACCCACTGCTGGGACACCGCCGCGATCAAAACGGGGGTCGTCGGGGACCCGCGGGTCAAAGCCGGGAAGACAATGGCGAACCCAACCGGGCCTTTGGGGCAGCTGGGTGTGGTCCTGCCAGTAGGGCGGACCCTATACGAAACACTCCTGCTCAACCTGCCCGTCGGCGCCGGCCCGGAGAGCGACGTACCACAGTGGCACCGCAGTGCCGGCCACGCCGGATTCGCCGGTTCCCCGCGCTGGCAGGTCCGCAGTGCGGCCGGTCTGCTCGACCTGTGGACGTGGCAGGCCCGTCGGGTCCGCCTGGTTCCGGTGCAGACTCCAGACGGGGTGCGGGTCGAACGCGTGATCGTCGCCGCCGGTGACCGGATGGCCGTGCTCCCCGACCTCGAGCCGCACACCACCTGGAACCTGGAACCGAAGAAGACCCCGCCGCAGCGGCCGCGGCGGCACCAGCCGGGGCAGAACGGCTGGCGGGGCATGAAGGCGCTGCTGGCTGGTACCGGCGGGGAACCGGACGGGGAGAAGACCGCGAGCAGCAGGCTCCTGGTGCAGTTGCGCGACCTGCGCACCCGGCTCCCGACGGGCTACCCGCTGCAGGTGCACCTGACCGGGATCACGTACGGCACCCAGTCGTCGGTGGTGGACAACATCTTCTGCGACACCATTCCGCTGCCGGTCGCCGCACTCGACCCGTCCACCGGGGCGTACCGGACGGTCCTGGGCGCAGCGGAGCGCGCCGACAACCTGGCCAAGGCGGTCAACACCCTGTCCGCCGATCTGCGGCGGGCCGCTGGCGGCGACCCCATCCCCTGGGACCGTGGACAGCGTCCGGGGGACCAGTTGCTGCATGCGCTCGACCTCCCGGTGCGCCGCCTGCTGTGCGGGGTCCAGCAGACCGGTGAGGACCAGGCGACGCTGACTCGGGGACTCCTGGCCTGGGAGCAGACCGCCTACCTCATCGCCCACCGGCTGGCGGACGCGTTGATTTCCCAGACTCCGGCCACCGCCTTCCTGGGACGGACCGCCGGCGGCCGCCGCTACCGGCAGGGCACCGCGGAGCGGGCGTTCCGGATCCGGGTCAACACGATCCTCAGCCTGGCGGCGGAGGTCCGCCGGGAGGCACGGAACGGGACGGGGGCGGGGTCATGACCGAAGGCAGCCCGAAGAGACTGCGGTACTGGGTCCGCCACGTGGACGGCGAAGGGAACTGGCGCGAACACCCCGTGACCGGGGTGCGGGCCGCGCCGCCCGGACAGGATCTCGCCCTGTTCCGTGCGGGACTGGCCCGCGAACCGGGGGCCGTGCACGGGATGTGGAATTTCATCTCCGCACCGGTGGACGACCGGCTGGCCCAGCGAGACCAGATGACGGTGCTGCAGCGCGCGGAGTTCCGGGCCCTGGCGCTGTACGGCATGCACCAGCAGTCCCAGACCTCCCCGATGCACCGGTCGGGTACGTCGATGGGCAGCGCCCTGCGGACCCTGCGGGCCGGCGACCGGTACCGCCGGGACCCGGACGAACCCCAAGGTCCGGACGTGCAGCCCAACAGCCTGGACGACCAGGTGGGGGCGGCCGTGGAGTCCACCACCGTCACGGCCTTCCGGACCCGGGTCGAAGGGCTGCTGACCCAACTGCAGGGGATCGGCGAACCCGTGGACTACGACGTGCTCTTGGACGACCTGGTGCGGTTCGAGTCCGCCGACGGCCGCGACCAGGTCCGCCGCCGCTGGGGCCTGGACTACCTCGGCTGGAAGCCCGACAGCGGTCAGCGCAAGCGGCCGCGGTACTGGATCCGCTACATGGCCGGCGACGACGCGTGGCGCAGGGATCCGGCGACCGGCCTGCCCAAGCCGCCCCCCGGAGAGGAACTTGCGCTGTGCCGCAGCGGGCCGGCCCGGGAACCGGGCACGGTCTTCCGCCTGTGGCGTTTCATCTCAACACCGGTGGACGACTGGTCGGCGCGGCGCGGGGAGATGACGGCGCTGCAGCGCGCGGAGTTCCGGGCCCTGGCGCTGTACGGCATGCACCAGCAGTCCCAGACCTCCTCCATGCACCGGCGAGGGGCATCGATGGGCAGCGCCTTGATGGCCCTGCGGGCCGGTGACCGCTACCGCACCAACCCCGAGAGCCTGGACGACCAGGTCAACGCGGCGGTCGGTTCCACCACGGTCACCGCCTTCCGGATCCGGCTCGAAGGACTGGTGACCCAGCTGCGCGGGATCGGCGAACCCGTGGACTACGACGGTCTCCTGTACGACCTCCTGCGGTTCGAGTCCGCCGACGGCCGCGACCGGGTCCGCCGCCGCTGGGGCCTGGACTACCTCGCCCGGAAAACCGGCGTCTGACCCGCACCCCGCCCTGTGTGACCCTGCGTTGGGAGACACCCATGACCGACGAGCGTTTGTACGTCGACGTGCACGTTCTGCAGACCGTGCCGCCGGCCAACCTCAACCGCGACGACAACGGCAACCCGAAAGAGAGCATGTACGGAGGAGTCCGGCGGTCCCGGGTGTCCTCCCAGGCGTGGAAGCGCGCCACCCGCAAACGCTTCGCCGGACGGACCCCCAAGGAGCAGCACGGCACCCGGACCAAGACGATTGCCGCCCGCCTGGCCGAACGGCTGCAGACCCGCGCCGGACTGGAGGCCGAGCCCGCTCAGCGCCTGGCCAACGCCCTGCTCGTCCCGCTGGGCATCAAGCCCGGGAAAAAGGCGGGCGACACCGCCTACCTGCTCTTTTTCGGCTACAACCAGCTCGACGCCATCATCGACAAGGTCGCCGGCCGGGCCGCAGACCTGACCCTGCTGCCGGACACCGAACTCACCGAGGCACTGAAGTCCGTCGACATCAAAGCCGAACTGGCCACCGGGCACCCGGTCGACGTCGCCCTGTTCGGCCGGATGGTCGCCGACATCGCCTCCCTCAACGTCGACGCCGCCGTCCAGGTGGCCCACGCCGTCTCCACCCACGCCGTCGACCCGGAGTTCGACTACTTCACCGCAGTCGATGACGAGAACACCGCCGACGAAACCGGCGCCGGCATGATCGGTCGCGTCGGTTTCAACGCCGCGACCCTCTACCGCTACGCCACGGTCAACGTCCCCCAGTTGGAGAAGAACCTTGGCGACCAGGACCAGGCGGTGGCGGCCGTCGCCGGGTTCATCGAAGACTTCGCCCGGTCGGTTCCTTCCGGCTACCAGAACTCCTTCGCCCACCAGACACTCCCGCACCTGGTCGCGGTCGTCGTCCGGGGCGACCAGCCCGTCAACCTGGTGACCGCGTTCGAGTACGCGGTCGCCTCCGAGGAGGGGCTGGCACAGACGTCGGCGCTGCGCCTGGCCCAGGAGTACAGCACATCGGTTGACGGGTGGGGCGATACGCCACTGCACACGGCGGTGTTCCACACCTTCGATGAGAAAAGCCCCGCCGCGCATGGCTTGGCCGAGGCGTTCACCACCTCCCCGACCTTCCCCGGCCTGCTGGCCGGCGTGACGTTCGCAGTGTGGCCGAAGGGCCCGCGATGACCGGCGCGACGCTGCTGCTGCGTCTGGCGGGCCCGCTGCAGTCGTGGGGCGATCGGAGTTCGTTCAACCGACGGGAGACCGGTGCCCGGCCGACGAAGTCGGGCGTATTGGGCCTGCTGGCCGCCGCTTGCGGCCGCGAGCGCGAGGCGGACCTGAGCGATCTGGGGGACCTGTCGCTGGGTGTCCGCGTCGACCAGCCTGGCAGCCTGCTGCGGGACTACCACACGGTCAGCGACTTTCGGGGGAGGGCGCTGCTGCAGAGCGGGGTGTCGGCCAAAGGGACCCAGAAACCCACATCGCCGGTCAAGCGCACTCATGTCACCGAGCGTTTCTACCTCCAGGACGCAGTGTTCCTTGCTGCTGTTCACGGTCCGCGGGAGCTGATGGAAACGCTGGAGACAGCCGTACGCCGTCCCGCCTTTCCGCTCGCGCTGGGCCGCCGGGCGTGTGTCCCGGCACAGCCGCTCTGCCTGGGGCTGCGGGCCGCCGGACTGGAAGAAGCCCTGCACAGCGAACCCTGGCAGGTGTCCGGGTCCGTGCTGACGGCGTACGGGAAACGGCGGGACCGGATGGAATACATCAGTCTGGCCGTCACCGTGGACGACGTGGCCGGGGACGACGTGCTGCACGACGTTCCGGTGTCGTTCGATCCGTTGCGGCGGACATTCCGGACTCGGCGGGTGCGGCACGGCTGGATCAGTGTCCCCACGGGATTCTACGAACCCGACGACCGGCCGTCAGGCCTCCATACACACGATCCGTTCGCACTGTTGGGCTGGTGACGTCGATGACTTATCTCTCCCGGATCCGGATCAACCCGCTCCGTGCCGAAGGCCGGAAGATCGTGTCCAGTCCGCGGGTGGCACGGGCGGTAGTCCTGGGCGCGGTCCCCGCGGACCAGATGGGCGGGCGGGTGCTGTGGCGGCTGGACGCGGACAACCCCCGCCGGCCGTTCCTGCTGGCCCTGACCCCGTCCCGGCCGGACTGGAGCCATGCGGTGGAGACCGCCGGCTGGCCGCAGGCCGACGGGGACCACGCCGTCGTCCGCGCCTACGCGCCACTGCTGGAGCGACTGACAGTCGGCCGCGAATTCGCCTTCCGCACGACCGTCAACCCCGTACAGAACACGTGCAACCCGGTCACCTGGTCCACGGTCCAGACAGCGAAGAGGCAAGCCCAGCCGGACCGGACCAGGGAGCGGTCCTTCCGGATCGGACATCGCACGGCCGGAGCACAGGTCGGCTGGTTCATCAAAAGGACCGACGGATGGGGCTTCGACGTACCACTCAGCGGCGCGGCCGACGTGGTCCTGGAAGAAGGCGCGCAACCGGAGGCCGACGACCTTCCTCGGGACCTGCGGGTGCTGGCACGGTCCCGGGAGTCGTTCAGAAAGGAAGGAGCCGGCCGGCCGGTGGTGCTGACGACGGCGACCATCGAAGGCCGGATGGTGGTCACCGACACAGAGCTGCTGGAGCGGGCCCTGCTGTCGGGGATCGGGCCGGCGAAGGCCTACGGATGCGGTCTGCTGACCTTGGCGCCGTTGCCGACGGTGCGGGGATGACCGACGGAGGAAACCGCCGGCCAGGACACCCTGCACCAACTATGGACTGGATGAGTTCAAACACAAGGGGGCGTTGTGAACGGCGACGGAATTGCCCGACCGTCGGCTGCGGCTGATGCCGCGCGCGTGTTCGGAGGACGATTCGAACTCACGGGGAAACTCCTCGGCCGCGGCGGATTCGCCGACGTCCACGAGGCGACCGACCTCCAGTCCAGGCGCCCGGCCGCAGTCAAGATCCATCGGCAGGCCGACGAGATCGACGACGTGGCGATGCGACGGTTCGACCGTGAGCTGCGGATTCTCACGCGTCTGTCCCACCCCAACATCATCCAGGTGTTGGCCTACGGCCAAACGACCGAAAGCAATGAGATCTGGTACGCCATGCCCTTGGCGCACGGAAACCTCACCCAGGCCGTCGGTGACCTCCAAGGAGATCCAACCACTGTCACCGATGTGATGCGTCAGATTTGTGAGGCGCTCGCCTACGTCCACAAGGCAGGTGTCCTACATCGGGACCTGTCGTCGAACAATGTGCTGAAGACCGGGGACGGCCGGTGGGCCATCAGTGATTTCGGACTTGCCCGCGAACTGGAACGCAAGTCCGCTGCGCTCACGGCTTCCGGGAAAGGGTTCGGCACTCCGGCTTACGCTGCGCCGGAGCAGTGGGACAAAGCCAAAACGGCGGACCAACGCGCCGACATCTTCTCCCTGGGCAAGATGCTGCAGCACCTCCTGACCGGTGAATGGCCCCATTCGAGCGACGACCTGCCCGACAGCCCGTTCCGGCCGGCAATCCGGCGGGCCACCGGCCCGCTCAGCGAACGCTACACATCTGTTCAGGACTTCATGGCGGCCGTCGATTCCGCTCTGATCAGCCTGGCCCCCGATTGGCAGCCCGGGGACAACATCGCGAAGCTGCTCATCCAGCGGTTCGCGTCACCGTTCCCCGACCCCGCCGCCGTCGACGAACTCATCGCCTGGGCCCGAACCGTCCACGCCGACGACTTCCTCGACGTCACCCGGGTTATCACCGGCATGTCCGACAACTCGATGCGTCTGGTCTGGGATAAGGACCCCGCCGGCTTCCGGGAGATTTTCGAGGGGTACTGCGCTCACCTCGCCGGGGGGATGTTCGACCTCGACTACAGCGAGTCCCTCGTGGACGCGTGCCGCAAGGCGATCAATGTCTCTGGAGACCCGACGGTCCTGCGACACGCGGTGCGGATGCTGCCGGAGTTCGCCTATCGCCACAACCGGCGGCCACTCCGGGACCGGGTCACCCGCATCATCCGCAGCGTCTCCGACTCCGAATGCGCGATTGTCGCACTGGAAGCCTTGCGGGCGGCAGACAGCGGAGCTGTTGGCTGGTGTTTCGCGGCTTACGCGATCCGTACTCTGCATCCAACGCTGCGGGACGGGATCCGCGCCATCATTCAGGCCGGCTGAAGGAGCGCAGCGAGGAACTGCTTGCCGAGGCCAAGGACAGCATTGATCATTTCCGCTTCGCTTCCATTGACGACCCGCCAAACCGGCCCAGGCTGCATCTCCCGGCCGCAGATCGTGCATCGACATTCGGCGACACAAAGGAACACATGGCCCACGCTGGTGCTCGCAAACTGTGAAGACTCCGTCCTCCCAGGGCGCGATCGCCGGCACGGGGTCCCCGCGTCGTCTTGCGGGCGGGTGGTGATGCCGGCGGGCATGCCGATGTCGGTGACTCGCATTCGGCAAATATGTGGCTCTGCCGACCGACCGCGCCTGCTCTGCCAGCGCGCCGTCGACAAGATCAGCAGACTGCCCTGAACCCACCCGGACCAGCGGCTTCCCGCCACCTGATCGAGGCAACAGCAACCCTCAACGACGAAGGCCCCGACCGCAGAACGGTCGGGGCCTTCGTCTTGCCTGTTCAGGCTGGCGGAGGATAGAAGATTCGAACTCGTGAGGGGGTGAACCCAACACGCTTTCCAAGCGTGCGACCAAGGCTGGTTGACGTCATGTTTGTGTGGTTGCGGTCCGGGACACCGCCCTTGACCCTACGCGGCTGAGGCTTATGCAGTAACGATTCATCGCATTCCGTACGAACTGCGGTGGCAGCCTGTAGTACCCATGTGTCCGGTGCCGAGGCCACGGTTCGTGTGTAGACGAAGGCGCCGCCGTCGTGGGTCGGCTGGGTTGTGGCTACTTGCCGCAGAAGACCTGTTCCATCAGGGCTGTGTTGGCCTGGGATTGGGCGTCTTGTTCGGCGGCGGCGCCGAACGGGGTGTAGGAGACCGAGAGTTGCTTGTCGGTGTTGCCCCAGAGTTGGGTGCTGTAGCCGAAGATTCCGCCGTTGTGGCCCCACACCGTGGTGCAGGACAGGGGGAGTCTGGCCAGACCCATCCCGTAGCGCGCGCCGCCCGGTTGCGGGCCGATTGCGGTTGTCGTCTGCATCTCCCGCATCTCGGTGGGTCGGAGCAGGCGACCGTTCAGCAGCGCTCGGTTGAAGCGGAGCAGGTCGTCCGTGGTGGAGATCATCTCGCCGGCCGCGCCGCCCCAGGAGGGGTTGTGTTCGGTTACGTCCATCGCGTCGGGGCCCAGGTACCAGTAGGACTTGGCGTGGATGCCGGGGATGCGCGTGGAGGTGCCGGGGAACGAGGTGCGTTGCATGCCGAGTGGGCGCAGGATGCGGCGGTCGATTTCCTGGGCGTACGGGTGGCCGGTCACCTTTTCGATGAGCATGCCGGCGATGGTGTAGTTGGTGTTGGAGTAGGCCCATCCGGCGCCCGGCTCGAAGTACGGTGCGTGACCGGAGCCGGGTACCTTCGGGTCGCCGACGGCTGCGGTGACGAGTTGCTTCGGGGTGTACGTCCGGTTGAGGCCGCCCCGGGCGGCCCAGGTGCGGAAGACCGTGGGGTCGTCGAGGTCGGGGAAGATGCCGCCGGGTTCGTTGGTGGGGTCCCACAGGCCGGAGGTCTGGTTCAGCAACTGGCGTACGGTGATGGTCGAATCCTTGCCCTTGACCTTCGGCAGCAGGCCGGGGAGGTGGCGGGCCACCGGGTCGTTCAGACCGAGTCGGCCCTCACCGGCGAGCTGAAGCACGGTCGTTGCGACGAAGGTCTTGGTCACGCTGCCGATGCGGAAGCGGCCGTCCGCGTGTACGGGCGCGCCCGTCGCGCGATCGGACACTCCGGCGCCGCCGCGCCAGGTGCCGTTGGCGTCGTGTACGGCGGCGATGGCCGACACGGCCTTGGCGTCGGTCAGGCCGCCGAGTGCCTTTTGCCAGGCGGGGGCCTCCGGTCGAGGCCGGGAGGAGGCCGAAGCCGAAACGCTGTTCGCGTCATCGGCGCCGGCCACGACCTCGCCGGCGGCGGCCATCGGAACGGCGACGACGGCAAGGCACAACGAGGTCGCCACGGCGCAGGTCACATTGCGAGCCACGGTGCGGGTACGCACACGCGTCTCCCTTCAGGGGTTTCGGGGATTTCGGGGATATTCACGGGGTATGCCGACGGAGCCATCGACACGTCCATCGTCACCGCCGCCGGGCGGACCCCACATCCCTCGACATCCGTAGCGACAACTGGTCCGCTGGACCCACTTGGGCTTGGCTACCGATCAAACTCGCCCTAAAACAAAGCAACTTCGGGATGATTGCCGTTCGGGTCCATCCCTGCCACCTGCGCGGCTGCGCGGCTGCGCGGCCGTGGGGTTGCGTGGGCGTGCGGTTGCATGGGCGTGCGAGTCCTCTGGCGGGCGCCGTCATGACCGGGGCGTCTCACAGGCCCGGCGAACAGACGATGCGAACGGTGCCGAGAGGTCCGTCCATCCATCGGCCTGGTTCGGGCTATCGTGATTTAGGCCAGGTTCTTGCCGCAATCGGCTCTGCTGGATCACAGATCAGTAAGGCCGCCAGAAACGTGCAGGTCGGCGAGGGAACTCCCCACGCGGGTGGGGCTGAACCGTCCTACCTCACCAAGCTGGAGCTGCTGCGCTCCGAACTCCCCACGCGGGTGGGGCTGAACCGCCCACGCCGATCGAGCCGAGGTTCATCGCGGTGAACTCCCCACGCGGGTGGGGCTGAACCGAGCGTGATGTGAAACCACTCGTCGCCGACATGGAACTCCCCACGTGGGTGGGGCTGAACCGCGTTCGAACTGCTGGCGACGACGGGCACGATCGAGCTCCCCATGCCCGTGGGGGCCGCCCGCCACCAGCAACCCCCGCGCCCAGCCCACCTACACCCCCGCCCCCGTGATCACCTCATCCAGCAACGCCCGCGACGTCGCCAAGTCCTCGATCGCCGCGTCGATCCGGGCCCGCTCGTTGCGTAGCTGGGTTACCAGGTCGGAGCAGGTCGGGATCAGTCGCGGGCCGTCGTCCCGCACGCACGGCAGTACCTGGGCGATCACCGTCGTGGACAGGCCCGCGTTGAGCAGCGTGCGGATGCGGCGGACCGTGGCCACGTCGGCCTCGGCGTACTCGCGGTAGCCGCTCGGCAGCCGTGCCGGCGTCAGCAGTCCCTGGGCCTCGTAGTAGCGCAGCAGTCGCTCGCTGACGCCCGTCCGGCGGGCCATCTCGCCCATCCGCATCGTCATGTGCACCTCACCTCTCCCTCACCTCACGTCACCTCGCGCTTGACTCTGACACCAATGTCAGACATTACCGTCGCGACCATGAGCACGACGACGACCCCTACCTCCACCACCGCGGTCCCGCCGACCCGCCGCCGCTTGCCCGGGCGACGCAACCCCCACGCCGCGCTGGCCGTGCTCACCGCGTGTGTGTTCGTGGTCGGCACGGCCGAGTACGTGATGACCGGACTCGTCCCCGAACTAGCCGCCGATCTCGACCGACCCGTCTCCACCACCGGATCGCTCGTCGGCTGGTACGCGCTCACCGTCACCATCGCCGGCCCACTCGTCACCGTCGCCCTCCTCCGCCTGCCCCAACGCCGCGTCCTGATCGGCCTGTTGGTCGCATTCACGGCAGGCAACGCGGCAGCGGCACTCGCCACCGGCTACGACGCGCTGCTCGCCGCGCGGGTCGGCACGGCGCTGACGCACAGTACGACCTTCGCCGTCGCGTTGGTCGCCGCCGTCGGCGCCGCGCCCGTCGGGCAGCGCGGACGTGCGGTGGCAGCGGTCGCGTCGGGGTGGAACCTGGCCTCGGTGCTGGGCGCGCCGCTGGGTACCTGGATCGGTGATCGGTACGGCTGGCGCACCACCTTCTGGGCCATCGCCGCCTGCGGCCTGCTGGTCGCCGTCGCCGCGGCGGTACTGGTCCGCCCACCCCGACCACCTGCGCCGCCCGCGCCGCGTGCCGAGGTACGTGCGCTGCTGCGCCCGCGCGTCGGCCTGATTCTGGCCGCCACGGTGCTCGCCCAGGCCGGGCTGTTCACCGCCTATACCTTCATCGGCCCACTGCTCCGCGGCCCGGCCGGCTTCGGCGCCGCCGGCGTATCGGTGCTGCTCGCCGTATTCGGCGCGGGCGCGCTGCTCGGCAACGCCCTCGGCGGCCGATTCGCCGACCGAGGTCCCGCCCGCGCGCTGTGCGCCGCGATTCTCGCCCTCGCGGCGACGCTGGCCCTGTTCGCCGGCGCGATCCATACCCAACCGACCACCGTCGGCGCGATGTTCGTACTCGGCGCTGCCTCCGCCGTACTGATCCCGCTACTTCAAGAACGCGCCCTGGACGCCGCCCCCGGCGCGCCAACCCTGGTCACCGCCGTCAGCGCCTCGGCCTTCAACCTCGGCATCGCGAGCGGTGCGTCCATCGGCGGCCGGTCCCTCGACAGCGGCCTCGAACTGTCCGATCTGGCCTGGCTCGGAGCCCTCGTCACCCTCGCCGCACTGCTGCCGGCACTGGCCGCCGCCGCCCGATCCCGGTATCCGCAACACACACCCCAGCACACATCCCACGACACACCCATCACACACCCCGGTAACGGAGTACGACCATGATCACGACCACGACCCACCCCCTACCCGTATCTCCACTCGCCCGCATCGTCCGAGGCGGAGGCGGAGGCGGAGGCGAAGGCGGACGCACCCGACCCGGGCTGCTTCTCGCGCACGGCGCAGGCGGCGGCATTGCGCCCAACTTCGGCCCCGTTCTCGACGGCCTCGCCGAGCGGTACACCGTCGTCGGCCCCGACTACCCCGGCACCGGCGGCACGCCACGCGCGACCGAACCCCTCGACCCGGACATCCTCGCCGACCAGCTCGTGGCGACCGCCGTCGAGGAGGGCCTGGATACGTTCGCGATCGCGGCCTACTCGATGGGCGTACCGCTCGCGATCCGCGCGACCACCCGGCATCCGGATCGTGTCCGGGCCCTCGTCCTGACCGCCGGATTCGCCGCCCAGAACCCACGCCTGCGGCTCGCCGCCCGCGCCTGGCTCGGCCACTTGCAGGCCATGGACCAGGATCCCGACCGGATCGCCGCGTTCCTCGCCCTGATCGGCGTCAGCGCCCCCGTACTCGATGCCCTCGACCAGGCCGCACTCGACGCACTGCTCAACGACGCCGCCACCACGGTCCCACCCGGCACCGCAGACCACGTCGCACTCGCCGAACTCCTGGACGTACGCGCGGACTTGCCGGCGGTACGGGTGCCCACCCTCGTCATCTCGACCACGCTCGACCAACTGGCCACGCCGTACCACCACCACCAACTCGCCGATGGCATACCGGAATCCCGACTCACCACCCTCGAATCCGGCCACCTACCCTTCGTCGAACGCCCGAAGGAATGGCTCGCCGCGATGCGCACCTTCCTCGACGAGGTACACGACCAGGAACCTGCCGACCGATCGCACGGCGAATAGCACTGGGCAGTGCGGTTGTGGCGACGGCCGGCCCGGGTGGGTCCAATACCCGACCGGACCGAACGGACCGGACCGGACCGGCGTCGCCCGCAGGGCTACTTCGCCTCGCCCGGCGCCTCGCGCATCGACTTGCCCATCGCCTCGCGCATCGCCTCGCCTTCGCTCAGGCCGGCTCGAAGGTCAGTTGTTTGCTCAGGGTCGAGCGTACGGGCGAGCGTTCGATGCGCTCCAGGACCGCGTCCCGGTGGGTCTCGAGGGCTGGGTCGAGAAGGAGTTCGTACCGGAATCCGGTTGTCGATTCCCCGCGCTCCAGATGCACCCGCACGCTCACCTCGGCACCGTCGACACCCAGATCCGCCAGTGCCATTCGCGCGGAGATGGCCATACACGTGGCGAGCGATGCCTCCAGCAGCTCGTGCGGTCGCATCCCGGCCGAACCACCGACGCCGCCCTTGAGGGTGTCGGCGAGGCCCTCGTTCTCGTCGGTCCGGAACTTGACCTGCCAGGGCGTCGGAAGTGCCGTTGCCTCGATCATGTGTCGTTACCTCTCACTCGGTCGGGAAATGACCAGGTCAGGAGGGTAAGAGGATAAACGAGCAGCCCACATCGCGAGAAATGGCATCCGAATAGTGAAACAGTCGGCGGTCCGACAGTGCGGTCCGACGGTGCGGTCGGACCGCCACGGCACGCGGTACGGACGTGACGAGTACGCCGACGCCGACCTCGTACAGGAGGATCGCGCCGGCCACGGGTACCTCCTTGCCGTCACGGTTTGCTTTTGCCGCGTACCTCCGTGGATCCGTGGCTGTGGAGGCCTCCGTCGATGACGCGCGTGGTGGTGGATTCGATTCCGCGACGGTGAGCGTCGCCGAGCTTGGCGAGGCGGATTCGCCCTCGCTGTCGTACATCCCGCTGTAGTCGCCGGCCCGGCCTCGGCCTCATCCCGCGCTCTCCGCCCCGCGCTCTCCGCCCCGCGCCCACCGGCTCTTGGATCAGCCGCAATTCCGTCTGGCTCGCGATCGGCTCCCGGACCGAGACGCCACCTGCGCGGCGTCCGCTGGCTGCCGGAAGTGCCGGCGTTGGCCGACCGCCACCAGCGTCGCCAGCATCTTCGCGATCGCGAAGTTGTCGCCGATGCACTTGAACCGGGCCCGCCGAACGGCACGAACGAACCCATACCGTCCCGGCTCCCACCCACTCCCCGCCAACCACCGCTCCGGGGAGAACGCCTCCGGGCGTCGGCAGAAGCGCGGGTCGGTATGCAGCGCATGCCGGCTGTACGCCGTGTCCGTCCGCTTGGCAACATCACCCCGCCCAACTCCACTGCCGCCGTGGTGCGTTGAGTCACCAACTGCACCGAGTGCAGCCGCATCGCCTCGTACATCACCGCCCTCGTATAGGGCAGCTTCGCCAGATCCCCCAACGTCGGCGCGCTGCGGCCCAGTTCGCCGATCTCCGCCAACATCCGGTCCGCCGCGCCGCGCCGTGCCGGGACGCAGGGCCAAGCGGTACCACGCCCAGGCCGGCGTGGTCGGTACGTTGCCCGCCCCGCCGATCAACATCGCGATCACCTCGTCGCACACCAGGTCCTCGCTCGGCGGCTCACTCGTGTCCGGGTCGCGGGCCGCCAACAGGTAGGCCACCACGTCGCCTTCGCCCACCGGAGGACGCGCCCGGCACGCCGTCACCGCCTCGTCGACCACCGTACGCATCCGGGCCATCGCCTCGTCCCCGCGACATACATGCGGCAGCGGCAGCCGACCCACCACCTTCGGCAGCAGCGGACGTTCGACGGCGACCTCCTCGATCACGTATGCAAGGACAGGCGCGGGGCCGATGCCCCCGCTACTCCCCAGGGGAAGGTGAACCCGTGCCTTCGTGAGCCCTGCGCACCTGTGAACGAGCACCTGTGAACCAAGAAGAGCCGAGAACGAAAGAAGAACCGAGAACGCAGGCAGAACCGAGAACGAAAGGCGCCACGGACCCATGTCCACCCTCACCCCGCCCATGGCCGGCAAGGTGCTCCCGATCGTCGGCCATACGCGCCGATGTGGCGCGATCCGATGTCGTTCCTCCTCGAACAGCACGCGCTCGCCCCGGTGGTGCGGTTGCTCCTCGGCCTTAAACTCATCCACCTGATCACCCGCCCCGACCCGGTCCGCCGCGTCCTGGTCACCGGGCAGCACACCCTCCACAAGGGCGGCCCGTTCGTCGACACCGCCCGCACCCTGATCGGCGACGGCCCGGGCACCTGCGCCGCGGCCGACCATCGCTACCAACGGCCGCTGATGAACCAGGCGTTCCGCCAACCGCGGATCGTCTCGTACACCGGCGCCATGGTCGGCTGCGTCCAAGAGGCCGTCGCCTCCTGGCAGCCCGGCCGAGTGATCGATGTATATCAACGTATATCGATGTATGGCGAGAGATGCGCCGACCCGCCTGCCGTGCGCTGACCCGTACCCGTACCCTGTTCGCCGACCCGGCCCAGGCCGAGCTGACCGTCGAGATCGAAGAGGCGTACACCGTCCTGATGCCCGGCATGTGGTGGCAGATGGTCATCCCGGTCCGCCTGGTACACCGCGCGCGCCACTGCCCGCCAACCACCGCTTCGAGCAGGCCCGACTCAAGGCCCGCACGCTGATCGAGCGGATGGTGGGCCGCCTACCGCGAACACGGCGCCGACCTCAGCGATGGCCTGTCCACGATCATGTCCCCGCAGGACGAGCACGGCCGGGCGTTCACCGACGACGAGGTATGCGACCAGATCGCCACCCTGATGATCGGCGGCATCCCGGCCACGGCCGACCTGTTGGCCTGGACGTTCCGCGTACTGTCCGCGAACGGCCCACTGGAGCAACGCCTGCACGCCGAACTGGACGCCGTACTGGTGGCCGGCCGCACCCCCGCCTACGACGACATCCCGCGCCTGCCGCACCTGGGCCGGGTGCTGACCGAGACGCTGTGCCTGTACCTGTCGGTGTCCGTAGTCAGCCGCCAGGTCACCCAACCCGTGGTCCTGGACGGGGTATCCCTGTCCCCGGCGACGAGGTGATGTTCAGCCCGTACTACCTGCACCGGGACCCGGACGTCTTCCCCGACCCGCAACTCTTCGACCCGGAACGGTGTTTGCCCGGCCGCGTGACGCAGGCGCAGCGCGAGGTGTTCATCCCGTTCGGCTCCGGTACGCGAAAGCGCATCGGCGATGCGTACGGCCCCACCGAGGCCACGCCGGCCGCCGGCATCATGTCTGCGCTGCGCCTGGCGCGCATCCAGGCGCGCCCGATCCCAAGCCGCTCCTGCGCATGACGCTCTCCCCGGTCCCGCTGACGCTCACGATCGAGCCGCGCCAGGCCCGCACGCGGACGGGGGCGGGGGCGGGGATGGGGGCAGGGACGGGGACCCAAGGGCACAAGGAGGTCGCAGGTGAACCCACCACACTCCACTGCCCGGTCGTCCATCCAACTCCCGCCGCCGACTGAGCCGCACCCGCACCATCCGGCGGCGGGGCTCACCGCACCCGACGCGTGGTGCCCCGATCGCACCGGCCTGCCACCCGGAGGCCGAGGAGGTGAGCGAGCAACCGTCGACTTGATGCGGCGGTTCGGCTACATCACCTCACTCGCCGAGGAACTCGCCGCCCGAGCGGCCCAGTTCGGCGAACTCGGCGCGCTGACCTATCCGCACGACAACCTTTCAGGTGCGGTGCTGGCGGCCCAGCTGATGGTGTGGCTGTTCCTCCAGGACGACCGCTTCTCCGAACTGGCCCCCGCCCAGGACCGGATCGAGGATCTGGCCGAACACATCCTGTGGTCCCAACGGGTGTTGCACACCCGGATCACGCAATCCCCGGCGTCGTCCGAGCAATACTCAGGAACAGGTGGAGCGATTCGCCGACGGCTTCATTGCTACCTGGGCGCGGTGGCAGCGGGGGTGATCTACCGGGCCAGGGGCATCACCCCGGACCTCGGCCAGTACCTCCGCCTCCGCGAATCCACGATTCTGATGCGCGGCGTGTGCTTCGTCATCATCGAACTGGCCGACGACTGCTACCTCCCGGGCCTACTCTGGGCCCGCCCCGAGGTACGCCGCTGCGAACCGGCCGCGGCACGCGCTATCGCGGACACACACGACATCCTCTCCGGGATGCGCGAACTGTACTGGCCCGGCCACACAAACCTGATCACGGTGCTCGCCGACCACCTCGACCGCCCCTTGTCCGAGACCCTCGACAAGGCGGTCGGCATGTACAACTCCCGAATGCACCGCTTCACGGCTCTGGCCAAGCCCCTGGCAGAGGAGGGAGACCCACGCCTGACCCGCTACATCCGAGGAATGGGCGCCTGGATCCGAGGCAACCGGGACTGGTCAATGAACTGAGGCTGGCATCAGGTGAGTTCACCAAGGCCGCCGAGCGCACTACCGTCGCTCTTCGGCATGTAGCAGCGGGTGGCCGGACCGGTTGGGGGTAGGCGACCTCAAGATGTTCGCGGTCGACATCAACCAGGCTGATCCCGCCACTCAGTCTGGTCACAACCCGCTTGGTCAAAGGTCGCAGGGCCGCCAGATGACGTCCCACGTCGAAGCACTCCTCAACAAGCCACCAATCGCCTCCGCCGAGCGATCAACCAGAACCTCGAACAGCCCGATCGCCCGTCGGAGCCGGAGCAAATCGGGCAATCCATCGCCGCCCCATGCCAACACCGCACGCCCCGACCGACCCAGACCGTCGCGAGGTTGCAGGTAGGCGACAAGCTGTCGAGCCGATGGCCGGACCTCTTCAACGATGCGACAGTCGTCTCCAATTCGGCACCACTTCTCGGCAAACGAAGATCGGCCATGGACTATGAACGCAACCTGTGCTGTTGTCGGGGAGGAGGCGACCTGAATGCAGAATGCCCTAGCAATCAGCCTGCGCGCTGCCCACGGCGAATTAGGCAAGAACCTTGCCGCAGTGCACCTCATTGCATCATAGGTTGGCAAAGCCCCCTAGAACCCCGCAGGTCAGCAAGTGAAGTCCCCACCTGCGTGGGGGTGAACCGGTGAGCAGGTTTTCGATGCACTCGAGCGCGTCGAAATCCCCACCCGCGTGGGGGTGGACCGGCCCTGTGCCAACAACACCGTGACCAGCTTGCGAAGTCCCCACCCGTGTGGGGGTGAACCGGACGTCGTCTCCTCCGTCAACCTCTTTGGGATGAAGTCCCCACCCGCGTGGGGATGAACCGTGCCCCGCTGCACCTCAGCCATCGATCACCCCTTCGCGTCCTCTGGGACGCGGCGAGATCCGGATTGGCCCCGGCACGACCATCGGCGCATCGAGCTGGGCCGCCTGCGCGTCTCCTCGTGAGTGAGGCCGGTCGGTCTGGCCGAGCGCCATCGCGCCCGGAGCCCAGGTCGTGTGACGGAGCCGGTGAGCGGACCCACTTCTCGTCTTGCGGGTACAAGCCGGGAGCCGATGGGCTTGTTGGTCTCGGCGAGGGCGTAAGTGGGCGCCACGGCATGGCTGCCGCGCAGCGGTGTCTGCGGCGGTAGCGCCGGCCCGGAGTCGGCGCACTATCGTCCGAATCTGTTCGGGCGTGGCCTCGGCTCGCTGTTGATACTTCGTCGGTTGGCGGGCAGCGCTGCCGTGCCGGGCGGTGGACTCGTACGGAGCTTGCTTCCTTGCCGTCTACCCCAACCTTTCCAGGGCTCTCCGTCTGCGCGGGGAGCGTCGATTTCCAGGCGAGTGCTGTGACCGGCAACGTTAACCGGGTTAACCGCTGGATCGAGTCCTTGCATGCCTTGTAGGTTCCCGGCATGAGTGACGACGGCAAGACTCGGATCCGATTTGCGGAGGAGGCGGATGCGGCCGTGATCGCGAGCATCCACATGACCTCTCGGTCGGCGACCATGCCCTATCTGCCCTCGCAGAAGCACAATCACGAGCAGGTGACCCGTTGGGTCCAGGACGTCGTGCTCAGGCAATGTCGTACCTGGGTCGCCGTGCGTGATCTGGAGGTCATCGGCTACGCGGCTCTTGACGGCGGCATGCTCGAACACCTCTATCTGCGCCCGGACGCCCGTCGGCAGGGAATCGGCACGCTACTGCTCGACGAGATCAGGCGGCACAGCCCCGATGGGGTGTCCCTGCACGTCTTTCAGCGGAACACCGATGCCCGCGCGTTCTATGAGCGCCACGGTTTCACCGTCTTCGACACCAACGACGGTGATCGCAACATGGAGAACCTGCCCGACATGACCCTTCGCTGGACACCGGACGGCATGCGGTAGACCGTGCCGCCCAAGTGGGCCGAAGGCTTGCGTCGTCTTGGCGAGGCGCCGGCGAGCAGGCGGGCGGCGCGTTTCATGACGCGGTTGTAGTTGCCGGGTCGGCGGAGCATGAGGCGACGCTGGCGTCCGGGACGCTCTCTGGCGAGTTGGGTGGAGGCGGCCGGTTTCGCGGGTGTGGTCGAGGGTGTTCGCGAACTCCGTCTCGAACTCGGCATGGACGCTCTCGGGCAGCAGCTCGGTGCGAAGGTCGGCGGTCGCGGCCATTGGGGACCGCCGGTGTGGATCCGGTGTGGATGGTGACGTCCGGTTCGCGCGGGTCTCGGATCTGCTGATCCGTGCCGTCGGCGTGGTACTACGGCGCCCGTGACCGGCAGCCGGTGCACACGGCCGGGGTACGTGACCCGGTGTGCGCTCTGCGGCTTCTGTTGCCGCCACCACCTCGGGGTGGGGGATCCGGTTGTCCGGCTCCGGCCTGGTCCGGCAACCGCAAGGTGGGTTGATGCTACGGCGCGTTAGCCCTTGACGATCGCATCGATGATGTCGGCGAGCTTTAAGTCGAGCTTGGTCGCCACTCCACCTGCGGTGTAGGTGGTCATGCTGAAGCACAGCTCCTGCCAGTGCCGTTCGACGTCACGGTGCTGTTCCACCTCCTTGGTGACCTCGGTGACCTCGGTGACCTCGGTGACCTTGGCGACCTCGGTGATCAACCGTACGCCGTCGTGATAGTCGACCGCGTAAGCCTTGAGATACGCGTCGTGTCTCCCGACCAGTCGTCCCGAGCCGCGAGCCTTGCCGCCACATCGGCTGGGTCGGGGGGTGCGCGCTTGCCCATGAAGTTCTCCTCAGCCGTTTGCCGACCGGCCACCCAGACCGGCCACGAGTTGCTCGGCCTGCCACAC
The DNA here is from genome assembly GCF_049739465.1 of Embleya sp. AB8. NCBI lineage: Bacteria > Bacillati > Actinomycetota > Actinomycetes > Kitasatosporales > Streptomycetaceae > Embleya > Embleya sp. AB8. The sequence goes on along the minus strand of NZ_JBMHHY010000025.1, from coordinate 69,200 downwards.
CTGGGGCTCGTGTTGCCAAGGGGCAAGTTGCCGCCAGGTGGCCTTGATTTTGCCGTGCAGGCGCGCGGATCCGGTCTCGTGAGCGGCCCGGACGGCACCGACGAGGGCATCGACGCTCTCCGGCAGGCGCTGCTGATCCGCGAGCGCGGATGTCTGGCGGGCGAGGAAGACGCCGCCGTCGCGTCGTGACGTCGGCGGCAGGGCACTGAGTACCCGTTCCCACAGGCCGGTTGCCGCCGCCCCGAGGTGGAGCCGGCTGTAGCAGGTCGCGCGCTGGATCTCGACGTAGTCTTCCGTGCGACGGCAGGCGTTGCCCCGGGGGTACTCGTCGTCCACGCGCCCCATCAGCCTGGCCGCGCTGTCGAGGAGGGCGTCGACCTCCGCGCGGTCACCGAGCATCGCGTGGCCGCGTGCCGCCTGCTGCATGGCTTGCACTCGCACCTTCGGGCACAGCAGCCGACCGTCCCGAAGGGCCGACGAGGACAGCTCGACCGTCGAACGCCCGTCGCCGGCGTCCATCTCGCCCCATCGCCTTGTTGGTCAGGGCGTGGCTCACGAGCTGTGCGTCGTCGGCACGGTGGGCGAGTTCCAGGGTCTGGTTCGCCCACACGGTCGCCTGTCCGAGGTCTCCGGTGTCCTGGTACAACCAGGTCGCCAGTCCGCAGTAGGCCGCGGCCACTTGGAGGAGACGTCGCCTCGCGCCTCCGCTGGCCCGCTCCAGGAGCCTCACGATGAACTCGTACTGCACGATCACGGTGGGGATCAGATGGCGCGGGCCGAGCATGACGTCGGCGTGGTGGTGCCCGTCGAGCTGCTGGTGGAAGTAGTCCACTATCGCGGGATCCGCGCTCCGGCCGGATGGTTCGGCGCTGGAGGTGGCGAGAGGAAGGGTTGTGACGGCGAGGAATTGCCCTCGGTCCACGGGCTCCACGCTAAGCAGTGGGCATGGGCAATCCGATGGTGCTTCGGGGCGCTTCGGACCGATGCCGAGTTTGGCTTCCGTGAGGCTCGTCAGGGCGACGAGCAGTCACCGGTAGATCGGCCGCGGCCGGGCGGTGTCGCCGTCTTCCCAGCGGGCGATCAGCCGGGCGTCGACGGAAACCTGGCGCTCACCGAGCTCGTCGGCCTTGGCCTGGAGTTCGAGAGCGAACTCTGTCCGCGACTGTTTCCACTGGTCCTCGCGCACCGCGCGCAGTCGACTGTTGGGTGTGCGGTTGAACGCCGTGGGTCCTCGGATTCATGCGCGGATGGTGACACCGCGGTAGGGGCGGCGCGGTCCCGGGGATGGCGGAACGGTCCGGTAATGCCCGTGGTTTGCCATCAACAGCGGCATCGCATCGCAGCTCACGGCCGGCCATGATCGACCTACCGATCAGCACCGCACGATGGGAGCGCGTCATGCAAGGCAGCAGTCCCGGGGCGCACGTTGGCCCGTCCGGTGACCCTTACCGCCCGATTCGGATGACACTGCCCGATCGCGCGCGTCGGTGGATGTGACGGACGACGAACTGGTGGCGCTCCAGCACGAGATCCGCCGCCACTTGCTGTACCCGGTTCCGGTTCCGGGTCCGGTGCCGGTCCCGACTGTGGTCGGTCGGATGGCAATCCCCGATGGCACCTGATCTATCCCCTGCCGCCGCCCGCTCCGACCGCGTCGGACGGGCGGCACCCGGTCCCGCAGTCCTGGGCGCGACTGCGGGACCGGCCCCACGTCCTCGCGGGAGGCTTCCCTGATTTCCGTGACTCCGTCCGGGGACGAGGATCGGCCGATCCGGATCACCGCAGCTGGCCGCGTGCCGTTCGACGCGACGCGCGCCGAGCATGCCGCGCTGGTGGACAAATCGTAGATGCACCTGATGCGCACGTGCCCACCCTCGCCGCTCGGAGGCGGCCCTCCGAACTCGGGTGCCTGAGCAACGCCCGAGCCGCCCGCTGCGACCGCTTCCGGCGGGCGGCACCCGGTTCCGCAGTCATGGCATAGCTGCGGGACCGGGCCCTCGACCCCTGCCCGGGCGGGTGCCCTGAAGGCCTCCGCACGCCCGGCCGGGCAAGGCGCCACGCCCTGATCGCCGACCAACAGTCCGGATGCGCCGTGTATCCGCCAACCGACAGGCCGGCCGCCGTCGCGCTCCTCGCCGTAGCCCCTGCGAAGCACGACCTGCTCCACGGCACCCACCTGGACCCGAGGACGACATCGGACGTCGAGCAGCACGCCCACCGGGAGCGCTGCCGCAACGCCGAAGCCGCAGTTCGAGACGGGGGCACCGATGCCAACCGCGACGGTGTGCCGGTCGATGCGATCGCCGCCACCACCGGGTTCTCCCGGAATACGTCCACATGATCCTGGAACGCGAGCACGCCCCGACATGATGGGCCTATAGGTCCGGCAGCATGCACTATGGACGCGACGCGTGTCGGCCCTGCGAAGGAGGGCCGAACCCGAGGCAGAATCTCTACGGAGCATCCTTTACGCTGCTCACGATGAATCAGGCAAGAACTTTGCCACAATGCCCCTCGTTGGATCACGGATTGGCAAAGCTCCCAAGAACCCGCAGGTCAGCAAGGGAAGTCCCTACGTACGTGGGGGTGAACCGGGTCACCCCGGCGGAGCAATCCGCTGGCCACCGAAGTCCCCACGTACGTGGGGGTGAACCGTTGCCGCCCTCGACCCGGTACAGCACAGCCTGGAAGTCCCCACGTACGTGGGGGTGAACCGGATTTCGACATGACCGCCATCCCGCAGGTCCGGAAGTCCCCACGTACGTGGGGGTGAACCGGGCTCGCACAGCGGTACTACATGCAGTCGTACGAAGTCCCCACGTACGTGGGGGTGAACCGACGGCGATCCTGGCCACGGACACCCGGCTCGGGAAGTCCCCCCACGTACGTGGGGGTGAACCGTGCCTTCCCTCGGACAGCCTCTCGCATCGGCCGAAGTCCCCACGTACGTGGGGGTGAACCGCCGACGGGGTCGGGGTCGACGTAGAGGATGGGGAAGTCCCCACGTACGTGGGGGTGAACCGCTCTCAGGACGCAACCCGACGAGTGATCCGTCGAAGTCCCCACGTACGTGGGGGTGAACCGTCGACGACGATCGAGCCCTTCCAGCGAGCTTCGAAGTCCCCACGTACGTGGGGGTGAACCGCGGTCGTGAACTGCTACGCCGAGAGCGCCGCCGAAGTCCCCACGTACGTGGGGGTGAACCGTGGCGGGTGACGACGTCGATGTCGCGTGGGTCGAAGTCCCCACGTACGTGGGGGTGAACCGTCCTGTCGACGTCCCCCTCGACGACCTCCCGGCGAAGTCCCCACGTACGCGGAGGTGTGTTGTTCAGAGCCGCTGCAAGCCGGTTTCCCGGCTGTAGTGGATCTGGCCGACCGGGCCGGAGATGCAATGCCCGCTTGGGGCGAGCAGTAGGACGTGCGTTCGGCGGAGCGGTGGGGCATCGAGGTCGGACCAGTTTTGTAGTGGTGGGAGGGCGTGCTTGCCTTGGAGCCAGCTGCCGGGCACGTTGATCGTGTTCAGCAGCAGGTCGCGTTCTTGTGCTCGCCGGGCCGGGAGTTGTTGTGGGGAAGTGTTGTAGCTGCGGAGGTCGGCGGGTGATGTGCCGGCTGCGTCGTAGGTGAGGGTGTCGTCGTTCTGTTGGTAGAGGATGACGACCGGGAAGGATGGCTCGCTGAGGCGGGAGATTGCTTTGATGCCTTCCACCCCGCCCGTGCCGTTGCCGTCGCCGTGGTGTCGGCCTGAGGCCAGGTCCATTGCTGAGATGGGCGAGCCGCGGTGGGGGTGGTACGGGTGGATTGCGTGGCTATCGGCGGCCAGTTGCTCGTTGTGGAGTGTGGACTGCCACGACTGCCAGGTGCGGTTGAGGAGGGTGGCCTCGGCGGCGTTGTTCGAGGTCTGCTTTTCGCCGTATACGGACTCCAGCAGGCTTTTGCTGTCGTGCGGGGTGGTGATTTGGATCAGGCCGCCCTTGTCTGTGCGTGAGTGGAGGGTGCGGAACGTGGCGGCCAGTGGGTACGGGGCGTAGACGAAACCATCTGGGTTGCCGATGGCGCTGTCGGGGGGCGGTGGTTCGACCTCTGGTAGATCCGGGTTCTCTGGGTTGGGACGGTAGAGGACGGTTAGTGCTGGGCGTGTGTATCGGGCCGCGCGTGCTGCGTTGTTGACGGCGTGTCGGTGTACGCGGCCTCGGAATTGGATGAGGAGGTCGATTGGGGCGAGGTCGCAGAGGATGTGGTCGAAGTCGATGTCGAGTGATTGGCCGATGACGTCGGTGGCGATTACGAGTAGGCGTTGTGGGCGTTTTGGGTTGGGGCTGTGCGTTGCCCTGCGGTTGTCTTCTTTGCTTCCCGGGCCGAGTACGTCGGCCAAGCGGTCGTCCACGGGCTGTCGATCTCTGGGTGTGAAGCGGCTGTGGAGCAGGATTACCTCGTTTGGCTGCCAGCCGTAGGACCGTGCTTGGGCGCGTGCCTCCTTGTATAGGGCCAAGGCCGATGCGACCCTCGTGCGGATTACGCCTACGCAGCCGCCGTCCCGGGCCTCGGTGAGCAACTGGGCGGCCAAGGCTGCCGGTTCGCCTTCGGGCTCGAGCCGGATCGTGGTGTGCAGTGCGGGTGCCTCGTCGGGGGGTGGCCCGCCCCGACGGACCAAGCCCTTTCCGTCGATCACCGTGATGGGACCTGTCGTCCCGGTGTCGGTCGCAGCGACCTGCAACCCCCGGCACCACGCAACCGACAACGCCGTCCGGACCGACGACGGCAGCGTGGCGGACAGGATTACCACGGATGCGCCTGCGTCGGCGAGCCATTCGATTGCGGCGCCGAGTAGTTCCTGCTGGTACAGCTCGTATGCGTGTGCTTCGTCGATGATGACGGTCTTGCCGGACAGGCCCAGCATTCGAAGGGTCCAGTGGCGGGAGCGTTGCACGGCGAGCACGATTTGGTCGATCGTGCCGATTCCGAATGGGGCGAGTAGGCCCAGGCAGCGGCGCAGGTACCAGGGATCCAGTACGGCTTGCCCCCGGTCTGCCGAGGGTGCGGATGCGGATGCGGATGCCGATGGGGACGGGGACGGGGACGCGGATGTGGGCTTCTCCTGGCCGGCGCAATCTCCGTATGTGGCGTCCACACCCGCCAGCAGACCTTCGATGGGCCCGCCCCCGCCCCCGGACCCGCCCTCGCCCCCACCCCCGCCCTCCGGCGGGCGGCGCGCGTCGATCAGGCCGTGGACCAGGTCCGTGGCGGATGCCGTGGAGTGTACGACGGCCAGGTTCGCGGCCTCCGCGTCCAGTGCGGTGCGCATGAACTCCCGTACTTCCAGGGCCGCCTGGTTCGTTGCCGCTCGTGTCGGCATGGCCAGGTACACGCCCTGGTAGCCGTTCCGGACCGTGAGGTAGTGGGCGCACCACAACCCGAGTCGGGTCTTGCCCGAGCCCGTGTCCGACTCCACGATGACCAACGCCGGCCCACGTTCGGGCATCAGTCGCATGGCGTCCGCCTGGAATGGGCGCGGTGTCGTGCCCGGCCACAGTTGTTCCCAGGTGGCATCGGTCGTCGGTTGCCAACGGTCCAAGCGCAGGGCGGTGAGGGCTTCTTCGGCGTTCTTGCGGCTTGCCGCCCACCATGTCGCCTCGCCGTCGGTGACGCTTCCGTACGGGAACCGGCTCTCGTCGGAGCCGATCCAGTCGCTGAGGATGACCAACCCAGCGAACGTCACCAGGGCCGAGGGTCGGGCCGGCGTAACCAGATCGGCGAGCCGACCGCGTTCCACCCCGGTTGCCGCAGCGACCGCCGAGACGAGATCGTTTTGTACGGAACGCCACTCGCCACCACCTGCGCCACCGACGGCCCGCGCCACCGCGTCGAGGTTGGGGAAGTGCCCGTGGTGCTGGGCCAGACACAGCGCTACGTTGTTCAGGCCCTTGTGTCGGCGCTCCCGGCAGCGCTCTCCGTCGGTGAAATCCGGGCAGTCACAGCCGCATAGTCGGGGAAGTAGCGCCGCAGTGATGTGCTCGTGGCGTACCACCAGGGGCAGGGGCAGACCGGTACCGGGCTCGGGAAGCGGAAGGCCCGCAGCTCGGGCGGCTTCCTGCCAGCGTGGGTACTCCTCCTGCACCCGCGCAGGGGTGAAACGGCCCGGGACGAAGTTCCGGACGAAGGCGGGCGAAGCCTTGCCGAGGTCGTGTAATGCGACGAAAAACGCGATGACCCGCGCGGCCTCGGCTTCCCGGCCCGCGCCGAAGGCGTCGGCCAACCGGTGTTGCGCGGCAGGCGAGAGGAAGCGGACATAGAGCTGTCCGGCAGTGGCGCCCACATCGAATAGGTGAGCGAGCAGTGGGTTCCAGGCCGGGCCACCGCATTGCGCGGATACGCCGTGGAGATCGGTCTTGCCCCAACAGTACGCGTACGCACGGCTGTTGGGTTCATGCGAATCAATCACGTCGCTCCAGGTTCGCTGCTACGGTTTGTGGCCACATACCTCGTTGGCAAAAGGAAGCCTTTGGTGACTTGGTGGCAGAGACGTACGCCTTACCCCGAACGGTGACCCGCCCACGGTGGGACCCCCGACGGGAAGACTGCATCACAGCACTGTCCATGACCGGGGATACGGAGCTGCGCAACCTCGTCTCGATCCTGTACGACGCGAACCAGCTGCGCGACATTTCCGCCGATACTCCCGGCGAATACGTCGCCCTGATCGAGTACTTGCTGGCAATTTGCTACACGTTCGGGATCCATCCCGGTGACGACGACGAGTGGCTCGAGTGGATTGAGGACGAGCACCCCCTGAGCGAAGCCGCCGACGCGCTCGACAAGGACGCCGACGAACACTGGGACCTCTTCCACCCCACCGCCCCACTCGGCCAGAACGCGCTGCTCGCTCCCTACCTCGACCAACACGGCGCCGGACCGGCCCAGTTGGTCATCGAACGGGTCGGCGACTACAACCAGTTCCTGGACCACCACCACCTCGAACACCCTAAGGCGTTGCCCGCCGACCGGGCATTCCGAGCCATGCTCACGCAACATGCCTACGGTCCCGGCGGCCGGGCCCGGATCTCCGGCAAGGAGACGCTCGGCCCGACCATCACCAATCTCGCGGTGGGCCGGCTCGGTGCCCGGGTCCGGGTGTTGGCCATCGGTGCGAACCTCGGGGACACGCTGCGCCTCAACATGGCGCCGCCCCGGGCCGCGGCCGGCACCCTCAACCGCACCTGGACGGCGGCCGATCCGCCCCGCCGGGGCTTCCGGGTCAAGCCTCCGGGCCGACACGTGAACGGTCCCGCCGACCTGCACAGCGTCCTCGGCCGCTCCATCCTGATGCGGCCCATCGTCATCCTCGACGGCACCCCCGACGGCGAAATCGCTGTCGACCGCGTGCTGATGGGGGCAGGCGAGTTGCTCGCGCCCTTGCCCGAGCAGTACCAACAGGACGCGGTCTATGTCACCGCCGGACCGGGAACACCCAAGCCGCTGTGGCCATCCGCCTCCCGTGCGTTGTGGCGCGAGGCGCATGCCCTGTACGCCGCCGTCGCCGAGCGCGAGCAAGGTGTCGACCTCTATGGCCGGCTCGCCCGACTGCCGTCCCGGGAACTTCGCCTGCGCGCGGACGGACTGGTGGCCAAGCAGGCCACCGCGATCGCCTGGGTTTCCGACTCGTTCCCCTTCGTGCCGGGTCGGGAAGTGGAACTGCGCTACGTCGCCGAGCAGGGTTCCCGGATCGCCGAGTACGTGGCAGCAAGCCTGATCAAGGCCGCCTACACCGCCTGGGCCATCGCGTACCCCAACCCGAAGCCGGCCGACAAGGCGCAGCAGGTGGCCCGCTTCGATGCCCGCGGGGACCACTGGACCGCGGCGGCCGAGCCCTTCCACGCCGCGTTGGAGGCGATCGCCGGCGCCGAGCCCGAGCCCACCGCGCAGGTGGTTGCCGCCTATGCGGCCGAACTTCGGGACGCCGCAGCCGACTTCCTCAGTCGCCGGCTCGACTCACTGCCCGATAACTCGCGCGGATTCCAGGCGCGCGCTGCGGCCGAACGGCGTCTCAACGACGAGCTGGACGGCCCCAAGGCCCCGGAACCGCTCAGAAGGAAGCCATGACCACCAAAGCCGCGCCCGATCCCGCGCCGGAAGCCGAAGCCGAGTCGGCAGCCGAGGCAGGATCGGAACCCGAAGCAGGATCGGAAACCGAGGCAGGATCGGAAACCGAGGCAGCAGCCGAAACCGAAGCAGCAGCCGGAACCGAGACAGCAGAAGCCGCCTACCACGACGGCCGCACCCCCGGTCAGCGCCTTTCGGACTGGCTGGTCACCCTGGTCAGGACCCGCGACCATGGCCAACTCGCCGAGCTTCGGCGTTCCGGCCGAGTGACCAATGCCCACATCCGGGCCACCTGGTACGACCTCGACCACGACGAGATCTTCCGCCAGGTGGCCTTCCTCTTCGCGATCTACCATCGCGGCGCCACCGAGCCCCGCCGTGGCTATGGCAACCTCGGCGAGGCCGCGCGTCGTATCGGGACCTCCGCCGGTCGAGGTCCCGAAGACCCCGGCGCAGCCCGGCTGATGGACCGGATCCTGGCCAGTCGCGAGATTCCCTGGCGCCACCTCCAGCATGCCGTGGCCCGGCTCCGTTCCTGCGAGAAGCAGCCGCCCAACTGGGCGCAGCTCGCCGACGAGCTCGTCCTGTGGAACCGGCGCGCCCCCAGGCGGGGGGAGCGTGGTCCCAGGATCCCGTACGACTGGGCCGTGGACTTCCACGCTCCCAAGACCAAGCGCGCTCCCGCCGGCCCGACCACGAAGAAGGACACCGCGAAATGACCGACGTGAGCACGGCCGCCACAACCGCAACCACGAGCACCAACACCGCTGCCGCTACCGGTTCCACGCGCCAATACCTCTCGCTGCACTTGCTGGAAACGATGGCGGCCGTACTGCCGGTCCGGGACGAGAACGGCGCCCCCAAGTCGATCGTCTACGGCGGCGCCGAACGGCACATGATCACCAGTCAGGCCCGGCGGCGCGCCGAACGTATCCACTCCCGCAACCGCGCCAATGCGGGCGTCGGCGCACTGGCCGGCGCCACCATGGGCGTGCGTACCCGCGAGTGGGCGCTGATCACCGCGCGCGCACTGGAATCGGCACACGGCTGGGACCGTACGGAAGCGATTCGCACCTCCCGCGCGGTGATCGAGGCCACCGGCCTGAAGTTCGGCCCGCTCGACAAGAAGACCGTCGCCAACCTGACCAAGGTGCTGGTCTTCGCCCCCAAGGACGCCGGCGACCGGATCGCCGGGCACATCCAGGCAGCCCGGGAGGAAGTCGTCGCCTGGACCGCCGAATACCTGGCGGCGCAGGAGGTCGCGACCACCAAGCCCAAGAAGCAGAAGAAGCAGCAAGGACAGCAGGGACAGCAAGGACGGCAGGATCCGCAGGAGCAGCCGGACGACCCGGCCGAGGGCACCGAGACCGAGTCCGCGAATGCGAATGCGAATGCACAGTCCCCCGCCGACGCCAAGTTGCCACCCCTCCGCAAGGAACTCCGCGACGCGGTCCTGACCGCCCTCGCCCCCCGCGACGCGATCGACATCGCGCTCTACGGCCGGTTCCTGGCCGAGATCGCGGACTCCCCGAACGTCGACGGCGCGGTGCAGAGCAGCCATGCGTTCACCGTCCATCAGGCCGAGCAGGTCGACGACTTCTTCGCCGCCGCCGACGATGCCAAGTTGGACCGGAAGAAGAACGCGCTCGACTTCCTGGACGCTGCCGACGACGCGGGCGCGGGTATGACGGGCTATCAGTCGCTCATCTCCGGCACCTTCTACCGACACGCCGTCCTCGACCGCAGCCAACTCCGGGTCAACCTGCGGGTGGCCGGGATGACCGAGGCGGAGGCCGAGAGCGCCGCCGTGGCCGCCGAGGCCGAGTTCGTCACCGCCTTCGTCGACGCGTTCCCCGAGGCGAAGAAGAACTCCACCGCCTCCACCGGCACGCTGCCCAGCCTGGTCCTGGCCTTCGAGGGCGACCGGCCGTTCAACTACGCGGCGGCCTTCCAGAAGCCGATCGACGAGGCCGCCGACGGCCCGGCGGGCGAGGTCGCGGTACGCCGCCTGATGGCCCATCACCGATTCGTCACCCAGCGGCGGTCCGACATCGACGGCGGGCGCGTGCTGACCTACGACCCGGACGTACACGCCCTCCTCAACGAACTCGCCGCCACCGACGCCCTGTTCGCCAAGGAAGCGGTCTCCGTGGAGGAACTGATCGCGTGAGCCACAGCGACAGCCATAGCCATAGCGACACCCATACCTATACCTATACCTATACCCATACCCATACCCACAGCGACAGCCACAGCGGCACCCACGTCCTGCTCATCCGCCTCGCCGGCCCACTCCAGTCCTGGGGGCTCGCGTCGCACTTCTCCCGCCGCGATACCCACAGCCGGCCCACCAAGTCCGCCGTGATCGGGATGTGTGCCGCCGCGCTCGGCCGCTCGCGTACCGACGCCTCGGCCCTGGTCGACCTGGCCGCGCTGCGCTTCGGGGTACGTGCCGACCACCCGGGTACGCCGGTACGCGACTATCACACGGTCGGTGCGGGTCGATATCCCATCCGCCCGCGCGACGTGCTCACCGACCACCGCCGGGCCGACGCGCTGGCCGGCACACTCGCCACCGGGACCGGGGAATCCTTCGGTCGGCACGACCTGGCGGGCTGGTACGGCGCGCCCAAGAAGATCGCCACCGACCGGGCCACCGGCGGCCTGCAATCGACGGAGGTGACCCGCTCGGCGCTGCTCACCGAACGCTGGTACCTCGCCGACGCGGCCTTCGTCGCCGCCCTCCAACACCCCGACCGCGAATGGTTGGCGCTGATCGGCGCGGCCCTGGAAAAGCCCGCCCGGTTGTTGTGGCTGGGCCGCAAGTCCTGCCCACCGTCGGGGACTTTGTCCGGCGGCGTGCATGCGGGCACCATCGAGACGGTCTTTGCCAACACTGCGCTGCTCCCGCTGCCCGAGGGGGTCGTGGCGGGCCCGCTGGGCCGAACGGCCAACCCCTGGGCCTGGATCGAGGCCGCGCCGAACACCCCGGGTACCTCCCCGACCAAGGACCAGCCGGTCAGCTTCGATCCCGACGCGCGCGCCCACACCACGCGCTGGGAAACCCGTTCCCGGATCGGCATCGCCGACCGCGCCACCGAATGGGACGTCATTCCGTGACCAGCACCGCAGCGGGCGGCACCGCCCGGTTCGTCGCCACCCACTCCATCCTCACGCTGAAAGCCACGCATCCGTACACGGCCAAGGCCCTCATCGACGCGCAGGATATGCACCGCAACGTGATGAGCGGCTTCTACGGCTGGACGGAGGACGGCCACCGCGATGCCCGCGCCCAGATGGGCGTGTTGTCCACGTGGTCCGTCGACCTGAAGAACGCGTGCCTGGTCCTGGTCGTCCAGTCGCGCGTGCCGGGCGACTGGTCCCGCGTACCGCGCGCGGCCCTGTCCGCCAAGCCGCACACGATCACCGTGGACCGCACCGTACGTACCGGCGATGTGCTCCACTTCCGTACGGTGATCAACCCGACCCGCACCCGGCGGGTGGAGAATCCCGGCACGGAGAAGGTCCGTGGGGCGCGTGTGCCGCACACCACGCCCGACCAGACCCGGGAGTGGTTCGTCCGCCGCCTGCAACCGGCGGGCGAACCGGCGGCCGGCCCCGAGGGCGTGGCCCGGATCGGGGCGGTCGCCGACGCGGACTCGCTGGGGGTGCGGATGTTGCCCGCCATCAGCAGCTCCGGCCCGCACAAGGGCCTGCGGATCGCCCGCGCCGAGATTCGCGGCGCGTTGACGGTCACCGACCCGCAGACCTTCGTCAACACGCTCACCGAGGGCATCGGGCGGGCGCGCGCCTATGGGTGCGGGCTGTTGCTGACTCGGGACTGACGGGTCGGGTCGAGGCGTCGGGTTGGTTCGAAGGGGGACGGGGGACGGGGGATGGGGAACGGCGATATGCGGGCACCACGACTATCCGGCCAAGTGGTCGAGCAACCACGCCGTGACGGCCTTCGCCACTCCGGACACGGCGGCGCCGACCACCACGAGGACGGCCTTCGGCCGGGGCCTGCGCGTGGCGCGGGGCATGACGTTGTGCATGAGGGCCTCCCTGAGGGTGTGGGCCGGTCGGTTGCTCGCGACGCGGACCCGATCTGCGAACTCGCCTGCTGTGGCGATGACTCGACTTTGGCGGGTGGTCGAGGGCGGGGCCAAGCACGGCGGATTTGTTCGCGAACAAATCGCGGAACGGCGCAGGTCGGCTGGAACAATTCGCCGTCGGGACGGACCGAGTGACGCTGCGGGGGAGGCCATGGAAGGCCCCGAAGGGTCTCGACCCTCGGGACGAGGCCGTGGTGAGGCAACTGCGGGAGTGGATCAGCGACGCGGGTCTGAACGTCACGTCAGTGCGCGAGAAGTTCACCGAAGCGCACTTCGCGGCGAGCATCCCTACGCTGTACCAGCTGCGACAGGCGCTGCGAGGCGTCGGTCTGACACAGGAGATCATCGAGGCCGTTGTCGACGCATGTACCGGAGAGGATCACGAGCTCCAAGCCAGACGGCTCGACCTCTTGCGCCGGCTCGTCCGCGAGGTCGAATCCGCCGAGCAGCGCAACAAGAAACAGGCCGTCGCACCTCACCCCATCTCGACCCGCCTGGTCGCCGCGTCGCACCTGACCCGCGTGAAGCAGGACATCCTCCCGAAGCAACTACTCGACCGTGAGCCGGAATTGCTCGGTCTCACCGAAGTCGCGTCCGGCAGTGGGACGCCATACGCGTGGTGGCAGGGCGAACCGTGGGCCGGCAAGACGGCCCTGCTGTCGTGGTTCGTACTCCGACACCGCCCGGCCAGGGTCGACACGGTTGCGTACTTCATTGCCGAGCGGCTCGGCACCAACGACCGCGACTCCTTCCTCCGCGCCGTCACCGACCAACTTGCCGCCATCGCGGGCGTGGACATCCCGCCCGACCAGGACCGCAGCCCCGACCTGCTCTCCGCCCTGTACGAGGATGCGGCGAAAGTCTGCACCCGGCGCCGCCGAACCCTCCTGCTCGCCGTGGACGGCTTGGACGAGGACGCCGGGGCCACCCTCGGCGGGCACAGCATCGCCGCCCTGCTGCCCAAGAACCCGCCGGCGGGACTCCGCGTCGTCGTCACCGGCCGCCCGAACATGCCGGTCCCCGCCGATGTACCCGCCGACCACCCACTCCGCGACGCCACGATCATCCGTCGGCTCATCGCGTCCCCGGCAGCGGTGTCGGTCCGCGATATCGCGTTGCGCGAACTCCGGTTGCTGCTCGACGACAACGTCGTGGGGCGTCACCTCGTCGGTCTGCTCGCGGTCGCCCGCAGCGGCCTGACGACCGGCGAGTTGGAGGAACTGCTCGGGGTACCCCCCGACGAAATCGACGAGAAGCTGCGTGGCATCTCCGGTCGCAGTCTCGTGCCGCGCACGGCCGGTATCGACGAGACCCCGGCCGGGTTGCACAGGCATGTCCTGGGCCACAAGGAACTGCAACAAGCCGCCTTGGACGCGTTGGGCAGGACAGCGGCCGACGATAGGTACGGACGGCAACTGCGCGGGTGGGCCGCCAGCTACCGGGCCGAGGGGTGGCCCGCCGAAACGCCGTACTACCTCCTGAACGGCTACGTCGGCCTGCTCCGCCGCACGCACGACACCGACGGCCTAATCGCCCTGGCCCTCGACCCGCGACGCCAGCTGCGCCTGGTGGCCCGGGACGGCGTCGACATCGCGCTGGCCGACCTCGAGTCGGCCGTTCGTACCGTCACCGGCAACGAACCCGCCGATCTCGCCGTACTCGCTGCCGCAGCCGCCTCCCGCGACCTGCTGACCGCCCATCGCGCCGCCGCGCCGGCCCGGGACGCGGGCGACGTCGCGCGGCGTGGCGACGTGCGGCGCGCCTGGCAACTGGCCCAGGCCGAGCCGCAACCGGACGGCAAGGCAACGGCGTTCGCCGACGTGGCCCGTACGTTGGGTGGGCTCGGTCACGACCTGGCTTCGGAGACCGCACGAGGGGCCGCCGAGTGGGCGAAGCGCGCAAGGCAGGAGGCCGCGCCGCTGGGGATGGTCCGGCCGGACGCCGAGGATGCGGTGGTCGCCGCTGCCCTCGTGCAGTTCGAGACCGGCGAGGCGGACGGCGGCCTCGAACTGCTGCGGACCACGCCGCTGGAGGAGATCGTTCGTTGTCAGGTACTGGCCGAGGTGGCCGGGAAGCTCCGCGATAGAGACGCCATGCGCGCGGCCGAACTCCTCGACGAGGCAACGGAGATCGCGGAGCAGCTCGAATCCGAACCCGATGACGACGACCCGACCGAGCCGATCCGGGCCTGGGCCGCCATCGCCGAAGTGGCGGACGGAGACCGCGCCGACCGGGCGCACGTCCGGATCATCACCTACGCCCGGCACGCAACCGGCAGTTCGGCCTCCATCGACGCCCCGGCCCGTGCCGCACTGGCCCTGCCGGCCGAGCGCCGGTCCGAGGCGGCGGAACTCGCGGTCCTGGCCCGACGCAGAGTGGAGCGCGCCGTTCGGGTATCCGAGTCCCCCGCCGACGCGGACCCCGGGCTCGGCACCTCCCTCCACTGGGTCGTGCAGGCGGTCCGGCACACGACGGGCGACGAGGACGAGGTACGCCGACTCGTCGCCTCGATGCCCGGGCACCTGCGGGATCTCGTTCTCGACCCCGGAGAGGTTGCGATCGTCGTCGGCTCACCCCCGGACAGCGCCGAGGAGGACGACGGCCTGGAGCCCATCGACATCTTCCCGCCGGCGCGGCCCGGATGGGACGAGGTCACGGCCGTCCGGCAAGCACAAGCAGGGGTCAAACCACCCGCCTGGGCCCCCGAGTTCGCTGCAGCCCTCGTCGCCATCCACGCGACCCGGGACGCCGAAACCCTCACCGCCGCCCTCACCCACCCCGCCGCCCGAGCCCGCGCCTACGCCGCCGCGTCCCTCGCCGCCACCGACACCGAACGCCCGTCCCTCGCGCAACGTCTGGCCCATGCCGCCGCCGACGCCGCCGAGCAGGTCCCGGACGGCGGTGGCTCGGCCCGCCTCGGGACGCCCGACGGCGACGCGGTCGCCGTACGCGCGTACGCCGCACAGGCCTTGGCCTACGCGGGCGAAGACACGCGGGCGGTCGAATTGGCGACCAGGATCGCCCGGCCGATCCGCCCCGACGGCACCGAGCAACCCGCGTACGTGCCCCGCCGGAAGCCCGTCGGCCAAGCCCACACTGCTGTGATCGCCGGCCTCGCCCACCACGACTCCACCGCCGCAATCGAGTTTGTGGATACCGAGCTCACCCGCTTACTCGGCCAACACACCCGACTCGGCCGCCTCGCCCAGGTGCCCGATGCCCTCGTCCAACTCGCCACCCTGCTCGCCGTGGTCACCACCGATCCGCCCACCCGGCAGCGGGTACTCGACGCCATCGAATGCACCGCCGGCTCCCCGGACGAGCCGGCGCAGAACCGGATGGAGGACGCCCTCATCCACGGCGTACTGTCCGCCGAGCGCGGCACCGACCACGCCACCGCCCTACGTCAGCTCGTACGCAGAACAGACGCCGGCTTCCGGCACCTGCACCCCGAGCAATGCCCACTCGCCGGCCTGGCCGTCGTACACGCCCTGCTCGGCGACCTCGCCGGTGCCTACGCCGCAGCAAACCGCCTCACCACCCCGGCCACCCGCGCAGCCGCCTTCGCCGCCGTGGCCGCCCACCTTCACCGTGTGCCGGCCCACTTGGCGCCCGCGCCGCACCTCCCCGACCCGGATCCGACCCTCCAACTCCTTCGAATCCTGGCCCTGTCCGTAGCGACAGCGCATCCGGACGCCGACGCGCACGCCGAACCCTTCCTCCGCGCCGCCCTGGCGGGGACCGGTTGGCAGCACACCCTCCCCGTCCTCACCCGCATCGCCCCCGAAGCGGTGGACCGAATCCGGGAGATCACCTTCACCCACCTGGCCATCGAAAATCGGGGTTGACGACGCCCGCCCACCCCTCACACCGCCACCACCCGCTCCTCCCGCAGCGCCGCCGCGATCTCGACGCAGCGTCGGGTCTGGATTCGCGCCAGGTCGAGGGACAGCAGAGTCGGATCGGCGATGCCGCAGGAAGGGGCCGCCTCGGCCGCCAGGGTCGCCGTTGACCGCTGCGGCCCACCCTCGGGGTCACCGACCAACGGCGGATGCACGATCGCGAAGCTGCGCATCAGCCCGCCATGCCGCGTGCCGGGTTCCGGCGTGGTCACGAACACCCCGAACACCTGCTCCTCGGCCCGACACCCCCACTCGTCGGATGGCGCTCCGGACCACGACAGCCGGCGCAACAGCCCGACGACATCCCCATCCCGAGCCGGTGCCCCAAGCAGCACCACGTCGGCCCAGCTCAGATCCCCACCCGTCGCCGGTGGATCCGCTGCCGTACCGTCCCGTTGCTGCTCCGATCCGACCGTCTCCGGTAGTCGGCGCAGCCGAATGTCCGCCCCCGTGTTCCAGGCGACCGCGGCCACCGCATCGGCCAGGGCCCGAACACCCGGCGCCGTGTCGCGGTAGATCACCGTGACCTTGATGCTCATGCCGACTCCTCTGTCCTCTGCTGGTGTAACCCGAGCAACAACTCTGTTCGTACAACCATCCCGGCACCCGGCACCCGGCCCCACCGCGCCCGGACCGAGCCACCGAGCCCGCACCGAGCCACCGCGCCAAACTTCACGCTAGGCGCCGGAACCCCCTCCCAAGATGGCCGTACGCGCCACGAAGCGGACACCCCACGCCGGCCACCAACTGCCCACCCCACCCCACCCCACCCACCCCAACCCCCACCCCCGCCTACGGCACCGGCACCTGAATCGCCGTCAACTCGCCCCCGCCCAAATGCAGCACCCCCCGCCCCGGCAGCACCGGCTGTCCGACCAAGGCCCGGGGCAGCTTCGCCCCCACCAACTCCCCGTCGACCAGGTTCTGCGGCGACAACAACAACCCCCGCTTGGCCTTCTTCGCCTCGACCTGCCAGCCGGAGAAGCCCGCGCACACCCCGTCCGCATCGCCGCCTACCACCAGGCCCAGTTCGGGCCGCAACGAGCGGCGGACCAGGAGCAACAGATCGGCGCCCGCGTCGCAGTCGCGCAGCAGTTCGGCGTCGTCGGCGATCACCACGGCCGGCCCGGTGAGCTTGTCGAGCACGGTCCGGAAGTCGTCCGCGTCCACGTGCGGCGACGCGAACACCTCCCGCACCCCCGGCCGCCCGGCCAGCCCGCGCAGCGGCGACTCGCGCGGCGCCAGGACCACCAGCTCGGTACCGACGTCCAGATACGAACGGGCCAGCGCGAGCAGCGCCGTACTGCGCCCGGAGCGGGCCGGTCCGGCGACCACGAAGGCGGGCGTCCCACCGGCCAGATCCGGGCCCAGTGCGGTGAGTTGGTCGCCACCGACACCCGCCATCGCCCACATCGGCCCGTGTCCCGGTACGCGCAGCGCCCACGCCGTCTCGAAGTCCACGCTCGCGGGCAGTACGTCCACCCGGAACGGCCTTTGCCCACGCGGCACTTCCGCATCCCGGGTCGCCGCCGCCCGGCCGATCTCGCGCAACTCGCCCGCCTGGCCCTGCCCGGTGGGGTCCGGCCCGAGCAGCGCGACCTGTGTCTCGACCACGCCCGGCCCGTACCCACGCCCCGGCGGCATGGTCTCCGGGGCCTTGCGCGGGCTGAGCCCGATCAGCGAATAGTCGCCCCGGTCGGCGAGTTGGAGGGTCAACCGGTTCTCGGTCAGCGACGAGATCCGCCCGGTCAGCAGTGTCCGGTCGCCGGAGATCACCAGATGCACCCCGACACTCGCACCCTCCCGGATCATCTGGAGCAGCGTGTCCGTGATCTCGCCATGATTGGCCGCACCGAGCGTCGCACTGAACCCCTCCCACCGATCCAGGAACAGCACCAAATGCGGCAGCGGCCCACCGGCCGCACCCGCACCCGCACTCGCCCCCGCCCCCGCCCCCGCAGCCATCACCCCCGCAGCCATCACCCCCGCAGCCATCGCCCCCACACCCGCACCCGCACCCGCCGCCGCCCGCTGCTCCGCGATGTCCGTGTAGCCATGCTCCCCGAGCAACGCCATCCGCCGACGGATCTCGTCCGTGAACTTCCCGATCAGCCGAATCGCCCGTTCGGTGTCCGTGGACCTGACCACCGCGCCACAGTGCGGGAGTTCGGTCAGTGCCAGCAGCGCACCATTGCCGCAATCCAGGCCGTACAGATGCACATCCGCCGTCGAGTTGTGCCGGGCCAACGAACCGGCGATGGTGCGCAGCAACTGCGATCGCCCGGTCCGTGGAGCACCCGCGGCGAGCAGATGCCCGAACGTGGCCAGGTCGACCGTGCGGACTCGCCTACGCTGCTCGTGCGGCAGGTCCTCGATCGCGTACGGCGCGGGCACCAGCCCATCCGCCGCCGACGCCGCCGTTGAAGCCGCCAAGGCCGCCGACGCCGCCGACGCCGCCGAGACCACCGACCGGCCCGACTCACCGCCACCGGCCTCGGACTCGGACTCCAGTTCGGCCAGCGTCAGCGAGTCGGCCAGCGGCGGAGCCCACGGGCTGTGCTGTGGCGGGATGCCCAGCCGTTCGTTCGCCGCCCGGATCGCCTCGACGAGCACGCCCAGGTCGGTGACCAGGTCGTCGCTTTCCCGCGTGGTACCGGCCGGGCGGGGGACCGGGCGGCCGAGGTCGGTCCAGCCGATCGGCAGCGCGCGTGGGGCCGGGATCGCGTCGAGCGGCCGGTCTCCGGTGCTTTCGGTCGGGTTGCGCCGACCGCCCACGCGCGCGGACTGGAACGGGAGCAGCGAGGCGGCGCCCAGGCGGACATAGGCCCGCCCCGGCGTGGACTTGGCGATCCGGCCCGCGTCGGGGGCGTCGATCACATCGGCGCTCTCCGCCGTGTCGGTCACCCGCAGTGCGATCCGCAGGTTGGTGTTGGCCCGGATCTCGGGGGAGACCGCGCCGCCGGGTCGCTGGGTGGCCAGGAGCATGTGGATCCCGAGTGAGCGTCCCCGTCGTGCGATGTTGACCAGGGTCGTCACGGCCTCGCCCATCTGGTGGGCCATTTCGGCGAATTCGTCGATCACGATCAGCAGTCGGGGCAGGGGGGTCAGGGTCGGGTCACGCCGCATCGCGACCAGGTAGTCCTCCAGGTCCTTGGTGCCCGCGTCGGCCAGGATGTGTTCGCGGCGCTTGAGTTCGGCCGCGAGCGAATCCAACGCCCGTTCCACCAGGCGGGCTTCCAGGTCGGTGACCATGCCGACGGTGTGCGGGAGGTGTACGCAGTCCTTGAACGCGGCGCCGCCCTTGAAGTCGACCAGGGCGAAGGTCATCGCGTCGGGGCGGTTGGCCACGGCGAGCGAGGCGACGATGGTCTGGAGCAGTTCGGACTTGCCCGACCCGGTGGTGCCGGCGACCAGCCCGTGTGGGCCGTCCCGGACCAGGTCGACGGCGAACGCCCCGTCGAACGCCTCGCCGATGACCACCTGCGTCGAGCGTCCGCCGAGTGTCCAGCGGGCCGCGATCAGTTCGGGCGTGGGTGGTTCGAGGTCGAGCACGTCGAGCAGCCGGCTGCTGTCCGGGACGGTCGCGTCGTCCTCCTCGCGGGTGTCCCGCAGCGGGGCCAGCGCGCGGGCCAACTCCTCGGCCCAGGAGGGGTCGACGCCGTCCGGGCGGACCTCGCGCACGGTCTCGGCGCCGGTGCGGGAGACCTGGAACAGGCCCTGCCCGTCCTCCTCGACCACCGCCGCGCACTCCTGGGGGAGGGTGCGGCGGTCGGTGTCCAGGCAGATCGCGTACAGGCCCACGGCCGGTCCGGAGCGCAGGAGCTGGGTGACGCCGGGCAGTGCGCGCAGTCGGCGTGAGCCGTCGAGCACGATCAGTACGGCCGGGTGCGCCGGTTCGGCGTCGGACGAGGAGGTCTGCGAGAAGGTCTGCGAGGAGCTCTGCGAGAAGGTCTTCGAGGGGGTCTGCGAGAGGGGCTTCGAGGAGGTCTGCGAAGAGGGCTGCCCTGCGGCGTCCTGACGGGCCGTCATCAGGGCGAGCAGTTCGGCGATCCGGCGGCCGATGGTGTCCGCGTCGGCGCCGATGAAGGTCACCGCGTGGCCCGCGTCGGGCGGGGTGGCGTGCGGCAACCAGCGCACCCATTCCCAGTCGCCGCCGGCGGCCTGGTCGGTGAGTACGCAGATGGTCAGGTCGCTGGGGGCGTGCAGTGCGGCGGCCTGGGCGACCAGCCAGCGGCCCAGTGCGCGGGTGGTCCGGGCCCGGCCGGCGACGCCGAGTACGCCGCATTCGGCCAGCGGGACGCAGACCGGGACGTGCGCGAGCAACTTGCGGTCGTCGCGGCGATGTTCCTCGCGTCTCGGGTCCATCACCTCGACGTCCGTGGGCAGTTCGCCGGTGCCGACGCGCAGCGACAACCGGTCCTCGTCGGCACGGCGGCGTTCCCACAACCGTTGCCGCGGGCCGCCGGCGATCAGCCCGAGCGCGGCCGGATCGGGCGCGGACTGTCGACGCTGCCGGGTCTCCACGCGCATCGCGTATGCGGCCTGGGCCTCGATCGACTCCTTGCGCAGGCGGTACTCGGCGAGCCGGCGGCGGTACGAACTGCGGCCGTGTCGGCGGTTGGTGACGTACATCGCGAGCATCGACAGCGGGCTGAGCGCGGCCAGGTAGAGCATCCGGGTGTTGTGCATCATGTACGTCATCACCACCGCGCCCACCACCGGGGTCAGCGCCATCATCCACGGCAGCGGCTGGGGATCGCCCTGTTCGGGCCGGGCCGGGATCTGGAACCGGCGGCGGCGCGGCGGCGGGCGCAGCCTCGGCGGCCGGTTGAAGTCCAGGCCGCCGCCCCCGGCGGTGGGGCTCAGCGCGGCGTCGGGGAAGCCGGGCACGGTCCGCTCGAATGTGCTGTGTCCGGCGGCCAGTACGGCGCCGATCGGCCAGGGGCGCCAGGTGGTGTCCAGGGGTTCGCCGTCGAGGGTGAGGCCGTCGATCCCCTCCGTGGCCGCCCGTACCGCGACCTCGCCGTCGAGCGCGACGTCCACCTCGACGGCGGCGGGTGGCAGGACCGGGTCGGCGGCCCGGATCCAGGCGTCCGGGGCCGAGCCGAGTACGGCGACGCCGGGCCCGAGGCGGTGCACGCCACCCGCGTCCGGGCCGCCGGTGGCGTGTACTTCGGCGCTGCCCTGGGCCCGCGCGGGGGCGCAGCCGGCCGGTGAGCCGAGCCCGACCACGACGCCGTCGCGCAGCGGCGAGGACTCCACGGCGAGGTCGGCGGCGACCCGGTGGCCGGCCACGTACAGCGCCGAGGGTCGATCCCCCGACGACGTGCGGCCCAGCACCCGCTCAAGCTCACGCGCCAGGTCGCCGACCGACGCCGCCCCATCCACCTCCACCAGCAAGTCCGCCCGCACCGACGCGGCGCCGGCCACGCCCGCGAGCCCACCGCGCGCCTCGCCGCCGTCGCCCGTCACGCCCTTGAGCCCACCGCGCCCCACGGCTTCGCTCCGTGCCTCGCCGCTGCCGGCCGCCTGTGTTCCGTCGCCCCACGCAGCGCGGGTGCGCCATCCGTCGTCCCCACCCGGCGCAGCCGCGACTCCGCCTTGCGCAGCGTCGCCTTCGCACCCCGTGCCCCAGGCGGCCGTCGCCGCAGTGGCACCCCGCGCAGCGGTCGTGCCCCACCCGCTGCGGTCGCCCGCGTCGCCGGACCCCTCCCGCGCCTCCGGATCCGCCATCACCACGGTGAGCTGAATTTCCATGCGCCGGCCGTCCCCTTTTCCCGCGCCCGCCCGATTTCTCCGACCGGGAATTTATCGCGCACCGCCACCGTAGCGAGAAAGCACGGTCGACGGTTGCCCGGATGGTCGCCTATCTTCGTGGAGTCGTCTCGTTGTCTCGTCGTCTCGTCGTCTTCGATCGGCGCACGAAAAGCATTTGCGCCGTCAAATTTCCCGCCCTGGCCGAAAGGATGTCGACCGTGTCGGACAAACTCATCGTCGATCTGCCGGAACTCGAGATTTTCGGCCGCCGGTTGGACGCCATCCGGGGCGCCCTGCTGGGCGCGCCACAGCGGGTGGAGCAGGCCAGGGGTTTCCTCGGGTCCGGGCAACTGGCCTCCGCCCTCGACTACTTCGAGGACAACTGGAAGGACGGTCGGCATCGGATGGACCAGACACTGGAGGCGTTGGTGACGATGTCCGACCAGATCGTCCGGGGCCTCGAGGACACCGACCAGCAGCTCAAGACGGCCATTATCAACAGTAGAGCAACGCCTGTTCCATAATTGTTCACCCAATGGATTCCTTGGCATCACCGGAGGGCGCCGAATATTGTCGGGAGCCGATAGAGGGGGCTGCCGACAGAGGGGAATCATGGGCAAAGCGCGGGCAAGAACCGGACGGGGTATTCACGGGGAACCCCGAACGCGCCCACGACCCGAAGTCGTACCGGGAATGTCGCTGAGCGTGCCGGCGACGTGGTACGAGTTCGATTTGCACCCAGCGACCCGTGACGACAACATCCGGCGGGCGGTCGCCGCCCGGGCCCGGGAGATCCCCGCGTTCGCCGAGCGGCGGGGCGATCTGGTCCGCGCCCTGCGCGCGATGGCGGGCCAGGCCTGGGAGGCGGGCGCGATCTATTGCGGCTGCCTGGCCGAGGAGATCGAGGGCATCAGGGTCAACGCGTCGATCACCATGGCCGCCGCGTCGCTGCGCGGCCCGGACGGCGATCTCTCCGACGGCGACCCGCTCGCGATCGCCGCGCGACTCAAGCCCAAGCGGGCCGAACACCCGCAGGACACCTGGCAGTCGGTACGCCTGGTGGAGATCCGGGACGTCGGGCCGGCCGCGCGCAGCGAGGGGGTGGTGAGCGTCGCGGGGTCGACCGGTCGGAGCGTACGGCTGGTCTCCATGCAGACGTTCGTGCCGATCCCGGGCATCGCCGACCGGGTTGCGGTGATCAGCGGCAGCAGCCCGACCGTCGACCTGGCCGACCCGCTGCTCGAACTCTTCGACGCCATCACGTCCACATTCCGCTTCGACGGCCTCGGGCCACCGGCCTGACCACGCCACCACCACACCAGCACCACACCAGCAATCACCAGGCACCAAGTACCAGGCACCAAGTACCAAGCACGCCCCGGGAAACCACCCGGAGCACCCAACGGGGAGAGGAACTTCACCATGGCGAATGTCAACGTCACCTACGAGCAGATGCGTACCGCGGGCAACCACCTCGTCACCGGCCAGGGCGAGATCCTGGAGAAGCTCACCGCACTGCAGAGCCTGATCCAGCAGTTGGTCGCCGAGGGCTACGTGACGGACCGCTCCAGCAAGCAGTTCGAGACCTCGTACACCGAGTTCAACCACGGTGTCACGCAGACCCTCGAGGGCCTCAAGGGCATGTCCGACTACCTGCACAAGGCGGCGGAGACCTTCTCGACGGCCGACGATCAGCTCAGCCAGGGCCTGCGGGGCTGAATCCGTCGAGACCGGCAACACCTGCGGGCGGGCCCACCGGTGGTCCGCCCGCCACCCGCGTGCGGGTGGGCCGACCGTGGACCACGTACCGGTCCGCCCACCCGCACCATCGCGAACGCGCATGCCACCGCCACGAACACGCTTACCACCGCCGCGAGCACGCCTGCCACTGCCACGAACACGCCTACCACTGCCACGAACACGCTCGCCACTGCCACGAACACGCTTGCCACCGCCACGAACACGCTCGCCAATGGCGCGAACACGCGCGCCGTCACCGCCGGTTCGTACCGACCGCATGGGGGAAGAAAGACATGGGGCGTCCGATCGACTGGAGCGATCTCGATCGTGGGGTCGACCCCGTGCCCGGCGACTCCGCCGCGGTTCGGGCACTCGCCGACTACTTCCGCACCCTCGGCGATCGGGCCGAGACCGCGAAGGGCCAGGTGGACTCGCTACGCGACGGGGTGATCTCGACCACGTGGCAGGGCGACAGCATCGAGGTCTACAAACAGCGCTTCGAGAAGGTCCCGCAGGATCTGAAGAAGATCGCCGACTCGCACCACACCGCCGCCGACGCGCTCAAGGCGTACGCGGACGAGTTGGACCGGGCGCAACAGCAGGCCGCCACCGCGCTCAAGAACGGCGGTACCGCCAAGACCGCGCAGCGCAGGCACGACGCCGACCGCAACACCGCGCAGGCGGACGCGCGCAGTGCGCAGTCGCACGTGAACACGCTCAACCAACAGAGCGCGTCCGGTGTCACGGTCACCCCGCAGGACCTGAAGGCGGCCACCGACGCGGTCGCCGCCGCGCAGGCCCGCGAGTCCACCGCGCTGGGTGAACTGAACGCGGCCAACGGCCAGTTGACTGCCGCCAAGACGCTGCTCAAGCAGGCCGAGGGCATCCGGGACACGGCCGCCAGGACGGCGTCGACCAAACTGCACGAGGCGTCGCATCAGGGCATCCGCAACCTGAGCTGGTGGGCGAAGGTCAACGACTTCTTCCACGACAAGATCCTGCCCTGGCTCCAGGTGGCCACCGCCGTGCTCGGCATCCTGGCGATGATCCTGGGTGGCCCGCTGACCTGGCTCGTACTGGGACTTGCCGCGCTGGTCCTGGTGAACACGATCACCGAGTTGGCCAGAGGCCGGGCCGGGTGGGGTGATCTGTTGATGTCGGTCCTGGACCTGCTGCCCGGGGTGAAGGGGCTCGGCGTGCTGTTCGACGGCTTGAAGTTGGTGGCGAGCAAAGCGGGTTGGGTCAAGGCGGCACTTCGGCTGGAGAAGACGGCCACGGGGTTGCGCTCGGGCAACCTCGTCTTCGCGGGGAAGAGGGGCACCGCGCTGAAGGCCGCGTACAAGGGCGAGCGAGGGCGAGCGGCCAAGTACGGCCTCCAGTTCTCGTCCAACTTCGCCGGGAAGTACGCCACCACGCTGGCCGCCGACAAGCTCAACGGCAAGCCGGTCGACCTGTTCAGCATGAAGAACGCGATCAACGCCGGGGTCGGCTCGGTGATCAGCGTCGGTGGCAAGAGGTTCGGCGAGGGGCTGGCCGGCAGGTTCAAGGCGGCCCCTGGAGCGCCTGGTCAGCAGCACAACGCTCAAGCGTCCGGGCCGAAGAACAGCCCAGCACCGCAGCTGAGTTCGCCGCGCTCGCAGCGGGCGGCGGACCGCCACGAGCGGGCGGCCGACCGGCACCAGGCCGCCGGTGACACGATCCGCAACAATCGCGCCGCGCACGAACGCGAGGCGCAGGGGCAGCGCGACGCCGCGACGAACTCCCGTACGGCCGCCGGGGAGCACGAGACCCGGGCGACCCAGCGCGGCAACGACGCGGACACCCACCAGCGTGCCGCCGACAACCACCGGGCCACCGAGGCCGGACATCGCGAGGCGGCGGCGCGACACGAGCAGACCGCCGCCGACCATGCGGGCCGGGCCAAGGAGCACCGCGAGGCCGAGGCCGGACATCGCGGCGACGCGGCCCGGCACGAGAATGCGGCCGGCCAACACGGCCGGGACGCCAAAGCGCACGAGGACGCGTCGGCCGGCCACCGGCGCGATGCCGAAGCGCACGACCGGCGGGCGGACGACCTCAGGTCGCGGGCGGGCGAGCACGAACGGGCCGCCGCCGGGCACCGGGACGCCGCCGACGCGCACGCCCGGGACGCGGCCGGGCACGAGAACCGGGCCCGGACCGACCCCGACCGGGCCGCCGAACACCGGGCCAACGCCGCCGAATCCGGCCGGCAGGCCCACGAGTCGGACCGGCAGGCCGCACACGAGCGGGGCCGCGCCGACGACCTGCACGGGCAGGCCAAGTCCGCGCACGACGACGGGCAGACCGCCCGCGAGCACGCCCGCACGTCGGACGAGGCGGCGGCGAAGGCGCATGGCGACCGGGACCAGGCCGGTCGCGACGCGGCACACTCGCGGCAGGCCGCCGACGAGGCCAAGGCCGCGGTCAAGCCGGAGCAGGACCGGGCGGACGCGGCGCACCGGGACGCGGCGGCGGAGACTACGAAGGCGGACGCCGCCAAGCACCGGGCCGACGAGCAGCAGGGGCACGCCGATACCGCCCGCAGGGACGTGCAGCAGGCCCGGGACGATGCCGCCGCCGCGCACCGGGAGGCGGCCGAGGCGGACCGGGCCGCGGCGCACGCCCAGGCCAAGGCGGACAGCCCGAGCGAGCGGGTCCGCGAGACCCGGCACGACCAGGAGGTCAAGGCGCGCAACAACTTGCTGGCCGGTAACGACCGCGACGGCGCGCCACGCTACGTCGAGCGCGCGGACCGGTTCACCAATCGGATCGCGGACACGCTCAGCACGCGCCGTACATTCATCGGCAGCGGCGTCAACAGCATGATCTCCAGCGCGGGTGGCAAGGCCGCCGAACTCGCCTACCTCCAACAGATCGAGCACAAGAAGGACGTGAACTGGAGCGACGTCGGCCTGAGCGCGGCCACCGGCTTCGCGGGCGGCAGCATGCAGCACAGCGCCGAGCAGCTCCACCAACGCCCGTTCACGGTCTGGGGCGCCGGCGCGCTCAACGGCCCGAAGGTCGGATCCGGCCCGGTGAACCTGCACTTCCACCTGGACGACATCCGCGCCAAGCCCGGCTGGCAACTGGAACGCACCATCGAGGTCGGCACGAAGCGAGTGGCCAAGGCCATCCCCGGCCTGGACAAGACCTACGACCGCTGGTCGAACACCCCGAGCCAGTACTGACCACGCCCGCCACGCTCGGCCCGGAACTCCTCGACCCGGGCCGAGCGTTCGCACGCCCGACGCCCGACGCCCGACGCCCGACGCCCGACGCCCGACGCCCGACGCCCGACGCCTGGTGTCTGGTACCCGGCGCCCGACGCGTGGTGCCCGGCGCTCGACGGGCCCGGGAGGCCGCTACGGCCGACCGCACACCGGCGCGGCCGAGCCCGGTGTCGCCGCCCTCCACGACCGGCCGCCCGGGACGGGGCCCACCGCACGTCCCGCGCTCGGCTGCCCCGCGACCCGGACTCGACGTCCCTCGCCCGCGCTCGGCCGGCCCCGTGCCCCGCGTTCCGCGCTCGGCCGCCCCCGCCCCCCGCGCCCCGCGCTCAGCCGCCCCCGCCACCGGGACTCGGCGCCCCGGTCCGACCCGCCCGGCACACCGGCGCGGCCGGTGCCAGGCCCAGCGTGCCGTCGTCGGTGCGGATCAGGGACGTGACCGTGAAGCACGTGTCCGGGCCGATTCCGGTGCCGCCGAAGACCACGTTGGCGGTGCCCGCCGGGGTTTGCCGGCGGTCGAGTTGGGTGCCGGCCGGGTCGGCGGCCAGGACCAGGTAGCCGACCACCCGGGTGGCGTCCCGAGGTGGTTGCCACGCGACCTGGACGCTGTCCCCGAAGGCCGCCGTGGTCACGTCGGTGACCACGAACGGCCGGCCGGCGGAGGCGGACAACAGGCGCGCGGGCGCCGTGTTCACCGGCGCGGGTGCGGCGGCCGGCGGCGGCGTCTTCCGGGCGGGCCCGCCGCCGCCCCGCACCTGGGTCAGCACGAAGGCGCCGGCCACGAACAGCGCCGTCGCCGATCCGGCGATCACCAGCATCCAACGGCGCCGCCGCCGAGCCCGATCCGCGCCCGCGTCGCTGTCCTCGTCGTCGGCGTACGGCACTTCGGCCGGCTCCGGCCCCAGCGGGTCCACCGATTCCGGCTCGGGCACGGCGGCCGGCAGCCGGCCCCGGTCCTCGGCCGGGACCAACCCGCGCAGCACGCTCTCCAGTTCGGCCAACGACGGCCGATCCTCCGGGTGTACCGCCAACCCGCGCCGCAACACCGCCACCAGCGCGGGCGGCAGATCCGCGCGCCGCAGCGCGGCCGGCTCTCCGGCGGTAACCGCCAGGTAGAGCGCGGCCGGCCCCGCCTCGGCCGCCGCGGCATAGGGCGGTTCGCCCGCGAGCAGCGCGTACAACGTCGCGGCCAGCCCGTACACATCGCTCGCCGGCCCCGGCGGCTCCCACCCGGCCTGCTCGCGCGGCGCGTACCGCAGGTCCATCTCGGGCGCCATGTCCGGCGCGGCCCGGCGCAGCGCGCCGATCAGGCCCAGGTCGGCGAGCAACATCTCGCCGTCCGGACCCGGGACCAGGCAGTCCGGGCGAACGCCCAGGTGCAGCACGCCGCGCCGATGTGCCGCGGCCAGTGCGGCGGCCACCCGTACCCCGATCACCAGTACGTCCGCCACCGGCAGTGCACTCGCCGCGCCCGCGATCCTCGGCGGCTCGCCCGGGTGTTCGCGGCGGACCAGGTACGGCAGGTCCTCGACGGTGAACCCGACGTCGGTCGGCTCCGCCGCGCACGGATGGCGGGCGGCGGTCGCGGCGGCGAGCAGCTCGGTGTGCAGTGCCAACCGGCGCCTGGGTGTGGCCGGGCCGATCCGCGGCACGGTCAGCAGCACCGCGCCACCGGCCCCGTCTCGGCAGCGCAGCGCCACGCCCCACGGCCGGTCCCACAACACCCGCGCGTCGGTGTATCCCGGCGGCAGCACCGGCAGCGTGTCGGTCGCGCCCGCGCCGAGCACCCTCGTGTCGTTCGTCCTCATCGCACCCCCGACCCGGCGGATGCCCGGGCGATCGGTCGCCGGGCCCCCGAGTACGGCTCGATTAATCCGCACCAGAGCAGCCGCGAAGTGAACTCCCGGAGAACGGACGGTACTTGCCATCGGACAACCGAGCGGACCAAGATCATCGCGGGTGCCGTAGCCGATTCGCCCACGGGCACGAATCGGGTGGTGGTGCCCGGGTGGGCTACCGTCACTGTGCCCGCCCGACCGGAACCGCCTACTCGCGCTGCGCGCCCGACCGCACCCAGGAGACCCGACCGATGGCGCTGGACCAGCTGGACAGCCGGATCATCACCGCGCTCATCGACGACGCGCGTTCGACCTACGCCGAGATCGGCAGCCGGGTCGGGTTGTCCGCGTCCGCCGTCAAACGTCGGGTGGACCGGTTGCTGGCCACCGGCGTGATCACCGGGTTCTCCGCGTCGGTCGAACCGGCGGCCCTTGGCTGGGGTACGGAGGCGTTCGTCGAGCTGTACTGCGTCGGGCGTACGGCTCCGAGCGAGATCCGCGCCGCCCTCGCCAAGTTTCCCGAGGTGGTCTCGGCCAGCACCGTCACCGGCGACGCGGACGCGGTGGTGCACCTGCTCGCGGCCGACGTACAACACTTCGAACAGGTCCTGGAACGGATCGCCGCCGAGCCGTTCGTGGTCCGTTCGAAGAGCTCTGTCGTGCTTTCGCGCCTGGTCAGGCGCAATGGAACGGCTTGGCAGGGCGTGGACACGCAATAGATCGGCGTCGACGCGCAAGATCGACGGCTTGGCCCGGTCGCACACGCGTACGTAGGGTTTGAGCTGCCGGTGTGGATCCTCCCGGCGTCCTTGATTCCCCTTGGTGACCTCGCCGTCCACTCACGGCGAGGTCACGCGCGCCGAGAGATTGTCGAGCACCACCACATGCGCATGCACCAGTACGATCCCGCGCTCGCCGACCTGGTCTTCGACTACATGCGCGAACGGCTCGCCCTGGACCCGGTGCCGCTGGACCACCCCGGCCGCAAGGACAAGCTCGACCGCGCGCTCGAGGGCCTGATCGGCGCGCACGGCAACGATCCGGGCGAGGTGTTGTCCGTCTACGCCGACCAGCTCGCCCCGGCGGTCATCTCCTGCGACAGCCCGCGCTTCCTCTCCTTCATCCCGGCCGCGCCGACCAAGGCCGCGCTGCTGTTCGACATGGTCGTCTCCTGCGCGTCCCTGCAGGGCATCTCGTGGCTGGAGGCGGCCGGCGCGGTGGCTGCGGAGAACCAGGTGTTGCGGCTGATCGCCGACCTGGCCGGGCTGCCCGCGAGCGCCGGTGGTTGCTTCGTCAGCGGTGGCTCGGCCGGCAACCTGTCCGCGCTCGTGGTCGCCCGCGACATCGGCCGGCGCCGGACCGGGACCGGTGCGCGGGACCGGCTGCGGATCGCGGTCAGCGACCAGGCGCACTCCTCGATCGGCAACACGCTGCGGATCATCGGCATGGAGGCGCTGGTGGTGCCGACCACCGACCACCGGCTCACCGGCGAGGCGTTGCGCGCCGCGCTGGCCGCCGACCCGGACGCGGACGACGTGGTCGGCGTGGTCGCCACCGCGGGCACCACCAACGCGGGCATCATCGACGACCTGGCCGGGATCGGCGCGCTCGCCCGCGAGCGCGACCTGTGGTTCCACGTGGACGGTGCGTACGGCGGCGCGGGACTGCTCGCGCCGAGCGTGCGGGCGAAGTACGACGGCATCGAGCTGGCCGACTCGTTCGTGGTCGACCCGCACAAGTGGCTGTTCGCGCCGTTCGACTGCGCGGCGCTGCTCTACCGCAACCCCGGCCCGGCCCGGGGTGTGCACACCCAGGACGCCTCCTACCTGGACGTACTGCACACCGACGCGCCCGAGGAGTGGAACCCCACCGACTACGCCTACCACCTCACCCGCCGCGCCCGCGGCCTGCCGCTGTGGTTCTCCCTTGCGGTGCACGGCACCGACGCCTACACCGAGGCGATCGAGACCGCGCTGACCCTGGCCCGGGACACCGCCGAGCTGATCCGCGCCACGCCGCACCTGGAACTGATCCGCGACCCCGAACTGTCCGCGGTGTTGTTCCGGCGCACCGGCTGGGGGCCCGCCGACTACCTGGACTGGTCCAAGCGCCTGCTCGCGGGCCAGATCGGCTTCGTCACGCCGACCGGTTGGGAGGGCGAGACGGTGGCCCGCTTCGCCTTCCTGCATCCGGGTACCACGATGGCGATGGTCGAGGACATCCTGGCCACGATGGGATAACGGCGGGCGGCCTGCCGCTCGCGCGTTCGGGTTGCCGTGGCCCAGACTGGAAGCCGATGGACGGCTTCCAGGGCCGGGCGCCCGCCGAGCCCCGAAGCCGGAGAGGACAGGCGTGGCGCTGGACGAATACCCGGACCCGCCGATGACGGTGCCGGAAGTGGACGCCGTGACCGGCGCGGTGGCACGCCTGGTGGGGGCCGACAGCGCCGACCCGAGGCACGCCGGCGCGTACGCGGTACTTCGCGGTCTGCTCGACGGCACCCCCGCGGCGGTGGCGGTGATGAGCCCGAATATGCGCTACCTCTACGTCAACCCGGCGCTGGCCCGGATGAACGGACTCCCCGCCGAAGAACACCTGGGCCGCACGATCGCCGAGGTGCTGCCCGGGGTGGAGGCCCGGGAGGAGGTGCTGTGGGCGGTAATGCGGGACGGCACCGCGCGCGAGGCCACCTCCTCCGGGAGTACGCACGCGGGCCCGCCCGGCCGCCGCTGGTGGCACGGCGCCTACCACCGCCTGGAGCACGAGGGTGAAGTGGTCGGCCTGGTCGGCGTACTCCTGGAGGTCTCCGAATCCCGGCGCACCCAGCTCGAACTGGACACCGCCCGCCGCCGACTGGCCTTCCTGGACACCGCCGCGACCCGAGTGGGCACCACGTTGGACCTGGTGGAGACCTGCGAGGAACTCGCCGAACTGTTCGTCGCCGAACTCGGCGACGTCGCGGCGGTGGACGTATTCGCCGTCGAGGGCGCCAACGGCACCCCGCACCAGCCGCTCGACCTGGTCCGGATGTGGCGCGCCGCACTGTCCCACAAGCCGGGGATGGCCGCGCAGGCCGCGATCCTGCGCCAACCCGGCGAGAACGTGGACTACCAGCAGGGCTCGATGGTGCCGCGCGCGCTGAGCGAACGCAGTCCCGTGGTGGTCAACCGGGCCGACGACGAGGAACTGGCCCGGCAGGTCTCCAGCGCCGATCGGGTCGCGGTCTTCCGCGGCGTCGGCCTGCACTCGGTGGTGGCCCTGCCGCTGATCGCCCGGGGCAGCGCGATCGGCATGGTCATGTTGGCCCGGCACGGCGCGGCCGAGGCGTTCTCCCCGGAGGACGTGGTGCTGGCCCGGGACCTGGCCCGACGCGGCGCGCTCAGCGTGGACAACGCGCGCCGCTACGCACACGAGCACGACATCGCCCTGGCCCTGCAACACGCGCTGCTCGCCGCGCCGGACGCGCCGCACCCGGACATCGAACTGGCCTCGCGCTACCGGCCCGCGGGCAGCAGCGTCGAGGTGGGCGGGGACTGGTACGACGCGGTCGCGCTCAGCGGCGGACGCACACTGCTCGCGGTCGGCGACGTGATGGGGCACGGCGTCGCGGCGGCGGTGGAGATGAGCCAGTTCCGCGCGCTGCTGCGGGTACAGGCCCGCTCCGACCTGGAACCGCACGAGATCTTGGCCGCGGTGGACCGCACCAGTACCAAGGCCGGCATCGAACGGGTGGCCACATGCCTGCTGGTACTGGTCGACCCGGCGGCACGCACCGTCACCTTCGCCAGCGCGGGCCACCTGCCGCCGCTGTTGGTCGGCCCGGGCGAGGCGATCGAGCTGGTCGAGATGCCGGTCGGGCCGCCGCTGGGCACCGGCTTCGGCGGCTACGCCTCGGTGCGCCGGAGCAGCCACCCCGATCGGGTGTTGGTGATGTACACGGACGGCCTGGTCGAGCGTCGCGGCGAGGACATCGGCGAATCGTTGCAGCGGCTGCGCCGGGCGGGGCTGACCGCGAACACGCCGCTGGTGCGGTTGGTGGACACGCTGATCGCGCGGATGATCACCGACAAGCCGGAGGACGACATCGCGGTATTGGCGGCGCGGCAACGACAGCCGGACGGGGCGGGGGAGACGGGGGCGGGCGAGCCGCGGGGCGGTGCGGTCGGCGGGGCGACGGGGGTTGGGTTCGGCGGGGGCTGGGCTTGATGGTTGATGGGCTCTGGGCTCTGGGCTCTGGGCTCTGGGGTCTGGGCGGCGCCCGATCGGCGGGACGGGGGTGACGCCGGGAAGGGGTGACGCCGGGTCGGCGGGTTCGGGCTCGGCCTCGGGTTCGGGAGTGCCCGGCCCTCGGGCGCTCGGTACAGGGGCCCTCGGTACAGGGGCCCTCGGTTCAGGCGCGCTCGGCGGCGTCCACCTCGGTGCGGTAGGCCTCCAGGCGGTCGGCCAGTTCGACCGGGTGGCCGAGGGCGAGCAGGTGGCCGCCGGGCATCTCGTCCGGGAGGAAACCGAGTCGTGCCTGCGCCACCCGGCGCTGGAAGCCGACCGGGAAGAACCGGTCGTCCCGGCCGACCAGCACCCGGGTGGGTACGTCCGGCCACGTGGGCAACCACCACGGGGTGTCGAACACCGCGCCGGACTGGCCGTGTTGGTGTGCGAGGCTCTCGTCGATCACCGCCTGCGGCACGTCGTGCAGGAAGTAGACGAGCGGGTCGAACCCGGCGTCCACGGCCCGCCCCTCCCGCTCGTCGTTCTCCCGCATCGCCACGTCCTGACCGGTGTCGGCCCACCACTGCCCGGCGGTCTCGCCGGGCCGGGGAATCATCGCGTTCACCAACACGAGCAACGACGCCGGCAACCGGTCGGCGGCCAACGACGCGCTGAACCCGCCGAGCGACTGCCCGACCACCACCACCCGCTCGTGCCCCGCGGCGGCCCGCACGATCAGGTCCACGTACTCCGCGAGCCCCGCGCTCTCGTCCTCCCCCGGCAGCTCCACCGCCACCACGTCCCGCCCCCGCGCCCGCAGTTCGCCCGCCACGAGATGCCAATACCAGGCCGCACCACCGGCCCCGGGGACAAGCACATAAGCGGATTTACTCATACCAAAACCCTACGCGTCCGTACCGCGATCCCCGGGCCCGGACACGGCGCGCCGATCCCTCGGAGAGGTGGCGGCGGGCGGTGCGGCCACCCGGGTCAGGGTGTGGTGGGTGCCGGTCACCCTGGGCCTCGGGCGTGCGGTCGGGGGTGTCTCGGGGGTGGGCTTCACGGGGAGCAGGGGGCCGGCGATGGTGTCCTCGAGGCGGCGGCGGATGGGGCGCCAGCGGGCGTCGTGGCGGGCCGCGCGGTTGCCGGCGCGGGCGAGTTTGCGCGGGTTGTCGGCGTAGCGACGGCGGGCCCAGGGGGAGTCCGGGCGGGCCAGCCGAATCGCCGCGACCAGGTTGACGATCGGGATGAAGACGCCGATCACGCCGGTGCCGACCTTGCCCTTGGCGAAGGTGATCGTGGCCATCGCGATGTCGATCAGCAGCGCGATCAGCCAGCTCACCCGGTCGTCGAGAGTGTGGCCGTTCGAGGTCGCGTCGAACGGGACGAACCCGCTCGCCGCCAGGCCGACCGCGGCGATCGTCAACACGGTGGCCTCGATCGAGATGCGGCCCTGTTCGGTCCAGTAGACGTCGGCCAGGTGTACGACCATCCCGAACTCGTCCAGGACCAACCCCGCGCCGATCCCCAGCAGCACGCCGGCCACCGATCGGCCGACCAGGTACTCCCCGGAACCGACCCCGATGAAGCCGCCGATCAGCGCGAGCACGATGCCGGGGACCACGTGGTGGATGTGTACGCCGCCGCTGTCCAGGTTGCGGAACGGACCGCGGCCGGCCCGGATCAGCCGGGTGATCGTCCGAGTGATCAGGAACGTGAGCAGCAGCGACGCGAAGGCCAGGGACATCGGCAGTCGGCCGTCGCGGATCATCGTGTCCTGCCACCAGCCGGCCAGTTCCAGGTGCCTCGGGTATTCCGCTGCCATCCGCACGGTGCTCGTGTTCCCGATGCGCGCCGGGCTACGAACGCCGAACAGGTGATACCGGGCGCCGCCGGCGCGCGGCGCGGTGACCAAGTGGCCGCGCTCTCGTTGGGTGGGACATGATCAAGCGCATCGCAGCCGCCGCTCTGGCAGGCACCGCCATCGCCGTGACCTTCGCCGCGTCCGCCGCCACAGCCGCTCCCGCGCAGGAGCCGGCCCCGAACACCGGCGGTGTCACCGGCGTCCCGACCGCCGTCTACCCCAACGGCCTGAACAGCCTGAGCGGCGTCAACCAGATCGCGGGCGCGCTGCCCCGGCTGTAGGTGCGTCGCCCGCGCCACCGACGGGCGTGGTGTCCCGGTCCGGCCCCGAACGGGGACACCACGTCTCTCGAACGGGGACACCATGTCTGCGGCGCCTGGTTGCGCTTCCTTGGTGTCACTGGTCGTCGAGGGCGCGGCGCAGTTCCTCGGCCTCGCGGTTGGCCGCGGCGAGGTCGGCGGTCATCCGGCGGGTGCCCTCGGCCACGCCCGCGTCCCAGATGCGATGTACCAGGGCGCTCGCGCGATCCTGTGGCAGATCGGTCTCGCGCATCAGCAGCTCGGTCAGCTCGATGATCGGGTGCGTGGGGTGCATAGCCCCCAGCAGACCCGCCCCCCGAGCCGACCGCACCCGGGCACGGCCGGTCGGGGGAGCGGGGAACCGCGTGCTCGGGGGAGCGGTGCACTGCGTACTCGGACGGGCGGGGCACGGCGTGCTCGGGGGAGCGGCGCACTGCGTACCACTGCCTATGGCTTCAGGTGGTCCCAGGACTGCGGGTGGGTGGTCAGGTAGGCGGCCAGGTTCTGTGCCGGGCGTCCGGTCAGGGTCGGGATCGCGGTGGAGACGGTACTCATCTCGTCGGTCGCGATCGCCTCGTACGAGCTGACCCAGCCCGCCATTTCCCAGGCCGGCGCGTTGTAGCGGGCGCGGGAGGCGTACGCCTCGTCCAGGGTCTCCGCGACGTAGCCGATCGGGCGGCCGGCGAAGCGGGTGAGCACGTCCGCCGCCTCGGCCAGGGTGATCGCCTCGGGGCCGGTGAAGTCGTAGACGTCGTCGTCGTGCTCCGCGCCGCCGAGCAGCACCGCCGCCGCGCCGTCCGCGATGTCCTGGTGGGCCACCGCGGAGACCCGCCCGTGGCCCGCCGGGCCGCGGATGATCCCGTCCGCGCCGACCATCGAGGGCAGCGCGGCCAGGTAGAGGCTGTCCCGCAGGAAGGTGTGCCGCACTCCGGTGCCGCGGATGTGTTGCTCGGTGTGCCAGTGGTCGCGGGCGAAGGTGAAGGTCGCGTCCGGGGCCGCGTTCAGGAAGGACACGTAGACGATCCGCTCGACCCCGGCGGCCACTGCGGCGTCCACGGCCGAGATGTGCTCGCGGACCCGATCGGCGCTCTCCCGGGCGGACACCAGGAACAACGTGTCCGCTCCGGCGCAGGCCGCGCGCATCGCCGTACCGTCGTCGTACGTCGCCGGCGGTGCCTTGACCGCCCCGGCCAACTCCGGCAGTCGGGCCGGGTCACGACCCACCAATCGCAACGTCGCACCGGCCTCGGCGAGCCGCCGCGCGACCCGGCCGCCGATCTGCCCACTGGCTCCGGTGACCGCGATGACTGGTCCCGTGACTCCCGTGACTCCCGTGACTCCCATGACGACGTCCTCTCCTGACTGGACGCGGCCCGACCGCACCCGACCGCTCGGCCACCGACCCTACTTCGCGGTTCCACGAGTGCCCCGAACCTCGCACCCCCGGCGCGCCCTCCGGGCTACTCGTCCCACCAGCGGTCGCCCGGCTCGCGGCGGTTGGCCACGATCGCGGCGAACGGGGGGATCGCCATCGCGACGATCGCCATGACCGCGGCGGCGCCAATCGACCACCGGTAGACCACGGTGCCGGCGAGCAGGAACAACGTCAGACACACGCCCATCATCACGAAGTAGCGCTTGCGCCGTCGCCGCTGCGACGGGACCGGCCCGGACGGGGTGGCACCACCGCGACCGGGGCCGCCCGGATCGTTGGTGCTCATGTCTAAACGGTACGTCTCGGGGCCGTCGAGCGGGGCCGGCCCAGGGCCGTCTCGAACCGTCACATCGGACTGTCACTTCGGACTGTCACATAGAAGTGGCAATATTGGTATAGACCTTTCGGGCGGGACGGTGTTGACTGGCGCCGAAGCGGAACCACGGGTCGGTGGGACCGCGCGTCCGCGCCACGCACCGGAAGGAACCAGTCGCCATGACGACCGTCTCCCCTCCGTACGTCGGCGCGCCGGTCGCCTACCTGCGGTGCTATCCACGCGACCCGTGGGAGATGGCCGCGCACCGCAACGCGCTGACCAGGTACGCCCAGGGCCTCGGCCTGAGCCGCCCGCTGGTCTGCCTGGACAACGGCGTCTCCTCCCGCGAGGAGCGCCCGGCGCTGGAGAACCTGCTGGCCCAGGTGCTGGCCGGCGCGGTGCGCATCGTGTTGATCCCGGGTCTGTGGGTCTTCTCCCTCGACCCCGACCGGGCGAGCGCGATCGCCGAGCGCTTCACCACCGCCGGCGCCGAGATCATCGACCTCCCCGGCCGCTGGCACGAACGCGACGGCCGCCGCGTCGCCCGGTGGTGACGGCGCCGAGGGCTTGACGGCACGCGACACGCGACACGCCCTGCCGTTCGAGTCGCGCCCCAGCGTTCGAGTCCACGTCCTACCGTTCGAGTCCAGGCGCCATCGTTCGAGCCACGCCCTACCGTTTGAATCGTTCGCGGACCGCCGCGGTGACGCCGTCGGCGCGGGTGGTGATGTCGTCGACGCGGGCGGCTCGTGCGGTCAGGTCGGCGTGCGCCTGCGGGTCCTTGATGCCGGCCAGGTTGGTCTCGATGTTCACCCGGGCCGTAGCGGCCGCCGCCCGGGCCGCCTCGGCGGCTGCGGCGATGTCCGTGACCACGTCGGGATTGCCGATCGGGAGCAGTTTCTCGGCCAGTTGGATACACGCCGCGGCCACCACGATCACCTCGGCCGGCGGCTTGGCGGCGCCGATCAGGGCGCCGGCGATGGCCACGGAGCGGGTGGCCCGGGCCGCCTCGGTGTCGCCGGGCAGCCGGCGCGCCTCCGTCACCACGGCGCACGCCGCCGCGTCGTCCTCGGCCAACCGCAGTGCCAGTACCCGGAGTTCGTCGGTGAGCGCGATCAACTGGGCGATCGACGAGGCGTGCTCGGCGTACCGGTCGCCGGACGTGTAGCGGGCGACCATGCCCAGCAGCGCCGCCGCCTGGGCGACATGCAGCGCCGCCGCCGCGCCGCCCCCCGGCGCCGGTACCCGGTCGGCGAGGCGTTCCAGGTATTCGCTGATCTTGTCGTCGCGCATCGGCGTCGTCCCTCGGTCGGTTGCGGCTACCGGACGTGCGGGAATCCTCGCACGAAGGGGAACACGATCACGAACACGAAGGCGAACACGGATACGAAGGCGAGCACGAGGGCGAACGCGGATGCGCACGCGGATGGGCATGCGGATGGGGGCATGCGGATGTGCTCGCGAACGCGATCGCCGACTCGGATCAGTTCGCGGCCCGGGCACCCGGGGAAGGCTCCTCGACGCGCAGTACGATCGCGGTCGCGTTGTCGTGGCCGCCCGCCGCCAGCGTCGCGGCCAACAGGCGCGGGACGACCTCGGCGGGTGGATCGGGCGCGGCGAGCAGGGTGCCCAGGGCCGGGTAGTCCACCTGTTCGGCGACACCGTCGGTGCACAGCAGATACACGTCGCCCGGCCGCAGCGTGACGTTGAGGACGTCCGGCTCGGGCCGACCGGGGTGCCCGACATAGCGGCTGAGCCGATAGCGCGCCGCGGCGGCCTGCGGCGAATCGGCCGGATACCAGCCGTACAGCGCGCCCAGCCACGCCTCGGTGTGATCCACCGTCAGTAGGTCGAGCTGCCCGGCCCGCAGTCGGTACGCCCGGGAATCGCCGATCTGTACCAACCAGGCGGCGGCGGCGCCGGGTTCGGCGACCAGGGCGGTGAGCGTACAGCCGGTGAAGCCGGTCAGCCCGGTTGCCTCGGCCAGTACGAGTTCCTGGATCGCGGCCACACTCGCGCGCAGCGACTCCGGCCCACAGCCGCCGGGTTCGCCCCGCGCCCGGCGGATCGCCGAGGTGAACTCGGTCGTGGTGATCCGCCCGGCCGCCGTACTGCCGGGCCCGTCGCCCATCCCGTCCGCGACCGCGGCCAGCCGCAACTCCGCTGCCAGGACCGGCACATCGAAGTTGGCCCGATACTTGGTGCCGACCACCGTCCCGGCCGCCGCGCGCACCCGCACCGGGCCCGCCGTGAAGTCGCCCGTCGTCGTCCCGGTCTCCTGCCGGCGTCGTCCGAACATCAGCGGCCCCCTTGGCTGCGATTGACGTACCCGCAGCACGCTATCGGGGGATCAGGTCACCGTGCGGAAGTGCGTGGTCAGCCGCCCGTCGTCGGCCAGCACATGGAACGCGAGTGCGGGCGGGATGTTCGGGTTGACGAACGGGGCCGCGTCGTCCGCGCGTTCCCACGGCAGATTGATGCAGGACACCACGCCCGGGGCGACCACGAGCGGCTTGCCGGCGAACGTGCTCACCGCCGGGGTGTGTGCGTGACCGCACAGCAGACCGGCCACGTTGGGCCGGTCGGCGACCACGGCGGCCAGGCGGTCCGCGCCGAACTGGCGGATGGCGTCGATCCCCGGGCTGCCCAGCTCCACCGGCGGGTGGTGGAAGGCCACGAACACCGGTACGGAGGCGGGGGTTTCGTCCAGTACGCCGGTCAGCCAGGCGAGCGTCTCGTCGGCGATCAGGCCGTCGTCGCGGCCCGGGATCGACGAGTCGCACAGCGCGTAGACCGCGCCCGCGCTGCGGTGTACGCGGTTGATCGGCCCGTCGGCGGCGGGCTCGGCCAGCAGCTCGGCGCGGAACGGCCCGCGTACGTCGTGGTTGCCGGGCAGGATCAGCACCGGATGCCGCGAGGCGAGCAACTCGCGCGCCTCGGCGTACTCGGCGGGTGTCCCGTGGTCCACGATGTCCCCGGTCACCAGTACCGCGTCCAGGTCGTGGGGGAGCGCGTTCAGGTGCGCCATGGTGGCCCGGGTGCGTTCGGCCGCGCGCGGGCTGCCGTCGATGTGGGTGTCACTGAGGTGTGCGAACACGATCATGCGGGCGGTCCTCGGGGGTGGGGAATGCGGGTTTCCGGCGATTCCGGCGATTCCGGTCTACCGGGGCGTGATGAAGGCGACGCTACGCGAGCCACCGGACCATCGTTAAGATCCAGTGAAATGTTCGAAGACTGGTCCAGTTTCGCGGTCGAGGTAGTTGAGGCGGTCGAGGCAGTCGAGGCGGTTGATTCGATCAACGCGGTCGCGGCGATCGATCTGCATGTCGAGGTGGACACCGCCGACGGGCGCCGGATCGGCCTGGAGCGCGCGCTGCGGGCGGCGATCCGGTCCGGGCGGCTGGCGCCGGGCACCCC
Source organism: Embleya sp. AB8 (assembly GCF_049739465.1). Taxonomy (NCBI): domain Bacteria; kingdom Bacillati; phylum Actinomycetota; class Actinomycetes; order Kitasatosporales; family Streptomycetaceae; genus Embleya; species Embleya sp. AB8. Next base: position 28,964 of record NZ_JBMHHY010000025.1, on the reverse strand, counting down.
GTTGCCGTCCACGCGTGGGCTGGCCGCCGAGTTGGGCTTCGCGCGCGGGACGGTGACCTCGGCATACGACCAACTGGTCGCCGAGGGCTTTCTGATCGCCCGGCAGGGTGCGGCCACCCGGGTCGCGGAGCTGCCGGGGTCGGTCGCCCGGGATGGTTCGGGCAGCGCGCCGGCGTTGGCGCGGCCGAGGTTCGACCTGAGCCCGGGGTTGCCGGACGTGTCGGCGTTCCCGACCGCGGCGTGGCTGCGCTCGACCCGCCGGGTGCTGACCACGGCCGCGCCGGTCGACGTACACGGCGCGGGCGATCCGCAGGGCCGGCTCGAACTGCGCACCACGCTGGCCGAACACCTCGGACGCACGCGTGGCGTGCTGACCACGCCCGACCGGATCGTGATCACGTCCGGCTTCTACCAGTCGCTCGGGCTGCTCGGGTCGGTGCTGGCCGAGACCGCCGGGGTGCGGGCGGTGGCGATGGAGAACCCGGGCCACGACACCTACCGCGACGTGGTCCGCCGCACCGGACACACGATCGTGCCGCTGCCCGTGGACGCCGCCGGCGCCCGCCTCGAACGGTTGGCCGATCCGGCGGTGGGCGCGGTAGTACTCACCCCGGCGCACCAGTATCCGACGGGCGTACCGCTGCGGCCCGCCCGGCGCCACGAGGTGTGCGCGTGGGCGCGGGCGAGCGGCGGGCTGATCGTCGAGGACGACTACGACGGCGAGTTCCGCTACGACCGCCGGCCGATCGGCGCGCTGCAAGGGATGGCGCCGGAGCACGTCGCGTATTGCGGCTCGGTGTCCAAGACACTCGGCCCGGGCCTGCGCCTGGCCTGGCTGGCGCTGCCCCGCCACCTGGTCGAACCGGTCGTGCGGGCCAAACTCCACGCCGACTGGCACACCCAGGGCCTGGGCCAACTCGTCCTGGCCGACCTGCTCGCCCGGCACGACTACGACCGCCACGTCCGCGCGATGCGCCTGAACTACCGCCGCCGCCGAACCCACCTGATCCGCCGCCTCACCACCGAACACCCCTGGGCCGGCGCCGAGTTCACCGGCGTCCCGGCCGGCCTGCACGTACTGCTCACCCTGCCCCCGAACGCCCCCACCGAGCCCGAACTCCTGAGCCGCGCCGCCGCACACGGAATCGCCCTACGCGGCGTGCGCAACCTATGGCACAACGCCCAGGCCCCAACCCAGGGCGTCCTGATCGGCTTCGCAGCCCCACCACTTCACACCTGGCCGGCAGCAGTGGAGGCCCTGACAGCGGTCCTGGGGGAGCGCTGAGGCCGGTCCGGGGAGGGGTCCGGTTCCACGCGCCCACCATGCCGGCCTCCGGCTGTCCAATTTGGGCGAAGTCCCGCACGCGGTGCGAGGTTTCGACAACATGGAGTGAGCATCGATCGAGGGGGCGCTCATGGGCAGTTGCCAGAGAACGACAAAAGGCAGCAAGGGCGGGAAAACCTGCGGCAACAAGGCCCGGCCGGGCGAGCGCTACTGCGCCAAACACTCCGGCGGCAAACGACCCGGGGGATCGAGGCACTCCAAGAAGACATCCGGCTCGGGCAACGGGTGCGGCAGCCTGCTCCTCCTGGCGCTCACCGCACTCCTGCTCCTCGCACTCGGCATCCTGACGTGACCACGATCCACAGCCCGCGACGGAGTTGCGCCCGAGGAGTGAGTGACATGTCCGATCCGATCACCGGACGGGCGATCACCGAGTTCTTCACACACGGTTTCGAGCACACCGCGTGGCGGTTGGAGACCAGGTGACCGTTCCCTCGGTATGGAACTGACCGACAATCCGGCCGATGTGCCGGCCGGCCGCCAAGCGCGCGACGCTGCCCGGCACTTCGCCGTTCCGTACGAAACGTTTCGGACACAACTACCGCCGCACCCATGACCCTCGGGACCATGCCCTTGCTCGCGTGGACCGACCATCCACCCCACAACAGGCGCAATCTGGCGATCACTTACATCACAGGCAGGGCACCTCCCCCGCTGAACGATGGATCGCCCTCGGGGCCGGGCCCGCACCGCACGGTAGGGGACACAGTGGCCGACGACCACACCCAAGAGATCGGCCGGGCATCCGCGACCGGCGTACGCAACAGGGCATGACCCGCGTCGCCGTCGCGGCGGCCTGCGGGAAGTCTGCCGACTGGCTCAAGTCGATCGAAATCGGCAAGCGGAGCACGCCACTTCCGATGTTGCTCCGGCTTGCCGAGGTGCTGCACGTCGCGGACCTCACCGAGCTCGTCGGTCGCCGGGTCCGCACCATGGACTACACCCGTCCGGGACACGACACCCTCGACGGGGTACGTCGCGCGCTCATGGCCTACCCCCTTGACACCCCGACCGACGAGCCTCCGACGCTCGACCGCGTACGCGCCCGACTCGACGGCGCCTGGCATACCTGGCACACCTCGACCCGACAGCGCAGCGAGATCGGCCGCGCCTTGCCGGGCCTGATGCGCGAGGCCGAGCGGGCCACCGAGACCCACGTCGGCGACGACCACCGCACCGCACAGGCCCTGCTCGCCGAGACCTACCACCTCGCCCAGGCGTACCTGGCGTGGCAGGCGGAACCCCGACTGGTATGGATGGTCTCCGATCGGGCGATGGCCGCGGCTCGCGCGTCGGACGAGCCGCTCGCCCTCGCGGGCGCCGCCTTCTACCTCGCCCACCTCATCAGGGCCTGCGACCGCGCGGAGGAGGCGCAGGGCCTGGTGACGCGCGGAGCCGAACTGCTGCGCCCACAACTCGATGCGGTACCCCAGCGCATCTTGCCGATGTACGGACATCTCTGGTTGTGCGCCGCGCTGACCGCCGCCCGCGAACACAAACCCGGCGACGCCCGACGCTACTTCGACCGGGCCGCAGCCGTCGTGCCCCGCCTGCCGGACGGCTACGCGCACCCGTGGCACGGTTTCGGGCCGGCGGTCGTCCACCTGTACGACATCATGATCGACGTTGAACTCGGCCAATCCGGCGAGGCGCAACGCAAGGCCGACCGGCTCGACCCGCGCTTGATCCCCAGCGTCGAACGACGGGCCCGACACTGGATCGAGTTGGCCCGCGGCGCACACCATCGAGGCGACCACATCGCCACCACAAGCCTGCTCGCCCGCTCTTGGCGCACCAGCTCGGAAACCCTGAACTACTCCCCGACCGGCCGCTCCCTGATCACCAGCCTGGTCGACAACGGCGGCGCCACGGTCCGGGAGGACGCCCTGAAACTCGCCGCCAACGTGGGCCTACTCGCCGCATAGCAACCACGTGGATACACATAGCGACCAGGGACTATCCGTCCCCGGTCACCGTATTTCCGGCCCCAACGTCGAACCATGGACGTATTGCCCGGAATCGAATGCCGTACGACATGGCTGCCCCGCGCCCCCGCGTCCGCCGCCCTCGCGCGCGCCCACATCACCGAAGCCTGCCGTGCCTGGCGTCTCGACGACATCCATCTGAACCCGACCGATCACCCCCGGCCCTGGCGGCTGGCCGTCTCGTCCTCGTGCTCCCACCCAGATGCACTGCCGCGGGTCGCGTTCCACCTAACCGACGCCGACCTGGCCTTCTTCGCCGAGACACTGCTCCGCCCACCGCGCCCGCAGGACCGGCCGCCCGGTCGGGCCCTGCTGATCCGGGACGGATTCGGGCTGCGGCTGCGGGTGTTCCTCGACTCCGTGGGCGGGGACCGCCCCGAACCACGCGGGATCATCCATCTCCAGGAACACCACCGCGAGGTCCTCCTCGACGACCTCGCCCGCCACCGACCCGACCTCATCCCCACCACCACCCCACCCGAACCCCGCCTGTGCCCGGGCCCGATGCCCGTCACCGGACTCACCATCGACCAGGTCACCGAACTCCACAGCCGCCTGGGCCGATGGCTCGACAGCGAAGGCATCCGCGCCGCCATCACCGACCGCACCATCGCCCGCCGCCTCCACACATCGGAGCCGAACCGATGACCGAACCCACGTTCGTGGCAGACTCCACGGATGTGGATACCTCGCGGCCGGGCTCGTGTGCAGGAGATAGGTGACAGGGAGTTGGCCGCGCTGCTCGCGGACAGAGCACTCTGGGAGATTCGCGTCCTGACCGCGCACGGAAGGCAGCGGACCGAAGAGGATTCATCAGCCGAGGCTGCCGAGATCAACAACTGGGCCGACTTCTGTCACGCGATGCTGAGGATCTCCAAGCAGCAGCGTTGGCGCTCCTCTCACGGCTCTCCCAGCAGACGAGAACAGGCGATGTCGGATCGGCCGATGAGCTATCCATGGAACGTCAGCAGCCCCGAGAGACGCGCCTGGATCGTCCGTCACATCGATAGTGCCGGCTTCCGCTGGACGCCCCCGCCTCCACTTCCAACGCCCCGCAAGGGTGCGCCGGCCGTCAGCATGTGGCGGCAGGTCGGCCTGCTGAGAGGCTGGCCGGTGAGGACACCCCCCGGCCGTCGGCAACTGCCCCCTCAGGCACGCGTCCTCAAGGCCCTGGACCGTGCAGCGATCTTCGCTCTCTACCAGGAAGCGGGGCGTCGACGTCTCGGCCTGGGATCGGACAGCCCATGGCTCCACGCACACCTCGACCCCGACGCCGCGCACTTCCTGTTCCCCGATCCCGCCACTTACTACTGGCCTGATCCCGACGCGGGACGCCCTTGGTGGCAGTGCAGTGTGCTCCTGCACATGGTCGACGGCGAGCAGGTACGCAGCGGCCTCGCCGTGCTGCCCGAGACGTTCACCGCCCTGCCCTCGACGGTGTCCCGCCTCAGGCAACGCCATTTGGCGCTGATCGCGCGCACCACCGAGCGGGACACGTGGCTCTGGGGCCGAGACCACGAGTCGGACTGCGGCCCAGATGCCTGCGGATACGCACCAGCCGATGGAGCGAGTCGGTGAGTTCTCCTCTGCTCCGGCAAGGCTGATCCGGAGGCCTGCGATCGGCCGCCCGGGCGGTGCGGATTCGCCGATCGGCCGCGACGGGAAGGTCACGGATTGTATCGTCGCGACTACCAGTCGATCGGCGAGAGGTCAGACATGTCGGACGTACCCGAGCCTTCGGACCGCGCCGAGCGTTTCCCCGGTGCCGGCTCGCTCACCTGGCGCTATCTGGGCCAGTGGCGACTGCTCACCACCATCGGTCGGGCCATCGTGCTCGAAACCGCGCATCCGGTGGTCAGCGCCGGAGTGGTGGAGTTCTCCACCTACAGGCGTCACCCCTGGCGGCGGATCGAGCAGACCCTGCTCAGCCTCCAACGACTGCTCTATCAGGATTCGACCGACCGCGAGCACGAGGCGACCAGGCTGCGCCGCTTGCACGGGCACATCAACGGGGTGGATGCGTCGGGTAGTTCGTACACGGCGCTCGACCCCGAGGCGCAGGCGTGGGTGCATCTGACCATATTCGACGCGATGGTGCTGATGTGCGAACTGGGCGGTGATCCGCTCGACGACGCCCGGCAGGCCGAGCTGTACGCGGAATGGCTGCTGGTGGGGCGGCAGTTCGGGGTGCCGGCCGAGGCGATGCCGGCCACGCTCGACGCGTATCGGGAGTACTTCGACGCGACCGTGCGCGAGCGGCTCGTGGCCAGTGCCGGTGTCGAGCAACTCCTCGACGCCTTCGGCCGGTTGCCCGCGCCCACCCGGTTGTCCTTCCTGCCGGACGCGGTGTGGGAGGCGGTCTCCGCGATGCTCGGCATGGGCGTCCGGGCGGTCATCACCGCGACGTTGCCGGCCGTCTACCGCGAACGGTTGGGCGAACGCGCCAGGTTGCCGATCGGGGTCGAGACGGCGGTGTCGCTCGCCTGCCGTACCGCCTCGGTGGCCGCCGAGTTGTTGCCGACGAAGTGGGTGTACATGCCGCTGGCCGCGACCTACATCACCGCCAAGCGCGAAGCAGCGCGTGGGCTGCGGCGGTTGGGCCCGCGCGGGCGGGTTTCGGCCGATCCGGCCACACAACTGGCCGACACCTTCGTGCGGATCCTCGACCAGACCGGCGACGGCGTGTTGTCCTGGCCGGATCTGGCCGCGCTGGCCCGGGTGTTCAGCGATCGGCTCGAGCTGGCCGCGGTGGACGAGGAGGCCATGTACGCCGCCTTCCACGACTGGTGGGACGAGTTGCGCGCGACGGCCGATACGAACCACGACGGGGTGATCGACGCCGACGAGTATCGGGTGCTCGCCGAGGCCGCGCCGGGAGCGGCGATGGCCGCACTGATGGTCCGGGTCGCGGCCGCCGTGGACCGGGACGGCGACGGGCGGATCGATCAGGCCGACTACGCGCGCCTGCTCGGCCCGGACAGCGTGCCGACGCAGCGCATCGCCTGGCTGCACGCGATGGACGCGGACGGCGACGGGGTGGTCACCGTCGAGGAGTTCGCCGAGGCGCTGCGCGAACAGGTGCTCGGCCGGGCCCGCTCGGACACCCTGGAGTATGTGCTGGGCCGGACCTGAGCGGCTGACGTCCGGCAGGCGCCGGGTCCCAGGCTCGAGTTCGGGCCGGCCGCCGCGGTGCACCGACCCGGGTTCCGGCCGGACGGCCGAACCGGCGGCCCGCGTGCAGGAGTTCACTCCTCGTGCGCGGGCCGCCGTCGTGCGCGCGGTGCGCGGTGCGCGCTCCGGGTGCGCCGAGCGTGCGCCGGGCGGATTCAGGTGACGCGGAAGATCCGTGAAGTAACTGTGGGTGTCGCATCCATGGAGGAAAGGGGATGTCGGCTGATAGCGTGAGCTATGAGGATAGGCGTGCGGGTTTGTTCATAAAGTTTCTGTCTCGCCCGGTGCCGACGGCTGCGGGCCGCTGTTCGTGCTCGATCTGTGTTCGGCCCCTTCGGTTCGGCCCCTTCTGTTCGGCCCTCTGGTCCACGCGCGGTTCGACTTGCGGTTCGAGATGCGACAGCAGGAGGCGGCTCGATGGGCATTTTCGACGAGGAACGACGCACATTCACCGAGGGCGATCGGCGGGTGCTGCTGACCATCGAGGCAGAGGCAGAGGCGGAGGCGGAGGCGAATGTCGGTGTGGGTGTCGCCACGGAGGTCGGTGTCGGGTCGCCGGCCGAGCGGCAGGCCTGGTTGCGGCTCGGCGACTCGCTGAGCCGGGTGCTGTGCAACCGGCTCGAGTGTGGCGGCGCCGGCCCGACGGACGCGGACCCGCTCGTACCGCTCGACCTCTACGGAAGCCCGGTGGAGAGGGCGATCGTGCTGCGCGTGCGGACCCGGGACATCCGAGAACGGGTGTGCGGGCATGCGACGGCGGTACGGCGGGCCTTCCGGGTGCTCGACTCGTGCCGCACGGCGAGTGCTCGGCCAGGTCGGACGGAGGCGCTGATCGCCCTGTCCCTGGTCGCCGCCCAGGCTCGATGTCTGGGCAACCGGCTCACCCTGCTGCCACCGCCGACGTATCCCCGACCGGCCGCGCTGGTCGCCGCGTTGGGCACGGCGCTGGCCGAGAGCGGGCGGGAATCGGAGGCGGCACAGGGCCGGTTGCGGGCGGCGTGCGACCCGGATCGACCAAAACCGGTGCTGCCCCCGGCGATCCCGTGCACAGCCGCGTTCGCCGCCGTCGCGTCCGCCGTCCGCCTTGCCAGGTGCCTGGAGGAGGAGGTCCGGACCGAGGGGATCGACGCCTCGGGAGCCGACCTGTCCCGCCTCGACCTGACCGACCCGACCCTGCTCGCCGGCGTGATCTGGTCCGGAACAACCCTCTGGCCGCCCCGAATCGCCCTGCTGCTCCGCTCCCGCTCCAATCGCGTCGCGGTGGGTGTGTACCAGGTCCGCCGGGTCTACGGCTGAACGGGCCGACGGCGGTCCCGACGGGCATCCGGACGGCCATCCCGACGGCTGATCCCGTCAGGCGGTCCAGTGCGTCGGGCGGGTCAGGGGGGCCGCGAGCCTGGTCCGGGAGTCGCCCTTGGCGGCGTGCAGTTGGGCTTGGGTGAGGTAGATCGCGTCGGTGAGGTCCGCGCCGCGCAGATCCGCGTCGCGCAGGTCGGCGCCGATCAGATCGGCGGTGCGGAGGTCGGCGTCTCTGAGGTCGGCGCCGATCAGGTACGCGCCGCGCAGACTCGCGCCGCGCAGGTTGGCGCCCTGGAGGCGGGCGCCGATCAGGTCGGCGCCTCGGTGGTCCTTCTTCTTGCCCGGGACGGCCGCGCGGGTGAGTTCGCTCGCGCGCAGGAGGAGCGGGTTCAGGCGGTGGCGCAGCGCCCCGATGTCGATGCGAAGGAGGGCGGCGGGCTCGCCGGCGGTCAGCCGCTCGGTGTCGGCGTAGGCCGCGTCCAGGTCGGCGTGGATCGGGCGCGCGGCGGGCAGGGACCGGGCCTCGTTCAGGTACCACAGGAGTTCGTGCAGGTCCCGCATGATCGGGAACACCTCGAACATCTGCTTCGCGGTACGCGGCGCCCGACGCCAGTCCTGCCCGGCGTAGGTGACCTGGGCGACCTGCTGGCCCGCGCCGAAGCAGTCGTAGACCGTGCAGCCGGCGAAGCCGATCGTGCGCAGGCGGGTATGTACACCGCAGCCGAAGTCGTCCTTGCGCAGGTTGGGGCAGGCCCGGCCGGCGGGCTTGTCGATGGCGAAGTCCGCCGAGGCCGCGAAGGCGGGGGCGACACAGCACAGCGCGAAGCAGTTGGCGCAGTCGGCGCGCAGGGCGTGCGCGCGTACGTCGACGAGGCCCGGGTCGGGGCCGGGGGCGGGGCCGGGGCCTGGGCCAGTGCCGGGTACGGCGGGGTCGCGCTGGTCGGGCACGGTGCGGGGGCTCCTGTACGGATGGGGTGGCTCGGAGTGCTCCCCCATTGTTCCCGATGGGTGGGGGTGCGCGGTGCGTGGTGCGCGGTTCGGCGGTCGGGTGGGACCGGGGCCGGGACCGGACCGGGTCGGGCCGCGCAGCGGTTTCGTCGATGTCGATCTGGAATCGGCTCGGCACGCTCAGTGCCTGCGCGGTAGCGGCGGCGACAGCGGCGGCGATGGTCGCGTTCGCGGGCCCTGACCCTGGCCCGTGCCCGGGCGGATGGGCGCCGGCGGGTCGACATGGCCCAGCCATAGGGTGTCGCGCGCTCGGACCATGGCCACGTACAACCTGCGGCGGGCCAGTTCGGCGCGTTCGCGGACCACGTCGCCGGATCCGCCGCCGGCGGGGTTGGCCAGGTCGTACCTCGGCAGGAGTACGTGCTTGAACTCCAACCCCTTGGCCGGGATGTAGCCGCCGACCTTGACCCCCGCCGTGGGCAGGCCCTCGTACTCCGTCAGGAGGCGGATCGGGATCCCGGCCCGTGCGATCACATCCGCGTAGTGGGCGACGTCGCCCCGGGAGCGGCACAGTACGGCGGTATCCGGCCACGCGCCCGGGTCGGCGCGCAGCGCGGCGAGGAGGGCGGCATCGTGCTCGGCGACGGTGGGGTGGTGGGCGCGGATCACCGCGTCGCCGGCCGCGCCGGCACCGACGCCGGAACCGGAACCGGAACCGGAACCGGAACCGACGGTGCCACCGACGCCATCCTCATCGCCGGCGCCGACGGGCTCCGCGTTCGCGAAGCCATCCGCGAAGCCGTGCACAGCGCCGCTCTCGAAGCCGCTCGCGAAGCCATCCGTCCGGGCTTCCGCACCGACCACCGCCAGCGCGGCGCGCAAGATCGCGGGCTCGTTGCGATAGTTGCGCCGTAATACGTGTGTTCGCTCCTCGGGGATGCTGAGCCCGGCCTCCGCGAGCCGGAACCCGCCCGGGTACACCCCCTGTTGGTCGTCCCCGAGCAGCAGCAGGCCGTTGTCGGCGTCGCCGACCAGCGCGTGGAGTAGGCGTACTCCCACCGGCGTGAGGTCTTGGACCTCGTCGACGAGCACCGAGGAGTAGACCGATCGCCCGGGAGTACGCAGCGCCTCCCGGAGCGCGGCGGCCAACACGTCGTCGAAGTCGCACACCTGCTCCGTGCGAAGCAACTGCCGATACCGCTCGTACAACCGCCACACCGCCGCGCGATCCCCCGCGCGCGTCAACCGGACCCGTCGCCCGGGTCGTGGCGATCGTGCGTACTTCGCGAACGTGTCGATCCCGCGCCCCTTGATCAGTTGCCCGATCTCGTCCCGCCAGTAGCCGGGCGAGGCGGCGATCCCGGCCAATCCGCCGTCGCGCCCGGTCTCGGCCCAGGCCCGGTCGAAGGCGGCGGCGGCCCGACCCGGGTCGAGGTCGGTCGGCGGGGCGCCGCGTTCGTCGAGGAACGCGAGCGCCCAGGCGTGCAGGCCGCGGAAGTCCACCCGGTCCAGCGCGACCGGCGCCATCGTGGCCAGGAATGTGCGCTGGACGCGGGGCAGATTGGCGGTGGAGGTCACGTACAACACCCGGCCCGCGCCGTGTTGGGCCAGGTAGGCGGCCCGATGCAGGCCGACCACGGTCTTCCCGGTGCCGGCGGCGCCGGTGATCCGGGCGGGCCCGGCCCAGTCGGCGCGGACCAGGTCGCACTGGGCGGGATCGAGATACGTCATCCAGCGCTCGATCGGCCCACCCCGCGCGGCCCGCAACGTGGCGGCGGCGAACCCGCGGGTGTCGAACGCCACGTCGAGTCGACCACCGGGCGCGGCCGGCGGCGGCGGCAGTGGGCGCGGGGTCGGGATCCGGGTCAGGGACGGGGACAGGGACGCGGTCGGGGCCGCTGCCGCCGACTCGGCGAGGTCCTCGTAGGCCGGGAACACCCGCTCCAGCCGCTCTCCGATCGCGACCACCGACGCCGGGTCCAGGCGGGGTGGTCGGGCCACCAGGTCCGGGCCGACCTGCGCCTCGCCCAGCAGGCGGATCCGGCCCAGCGTGGTGTCCACCGGATGTCCGGCGAACACCAGCAGCGGGACGACCACCAGCGGCCAGACGCCGAGCGCGCTCACCGCCGCCTCGGCGATCCGGGTGATCGCGAGCAGCTTCCAGGCCTCGGCGTCACGCGGTCGCTCGCCCGCGAACAGCCGGCCCGCGACCACATGCGGGGCGTCGTACCAGTTCTTGACGTCCACGACGTACACCCCGCCGGGACCGACCAGCAGCAGATCCACGTTCGCCGCGCGCGTACCCGGCCACCGGCGATCGGCGGCCAGTCGCCAGCCATCCTCGGTGAGCAGCAACAGGCGTGCCACGACCCGCTGTTCCGCCGCCGAGGCGGCCTCGAAGCGGCGTGCGGTGCGCTGGGCTGCCGCCCACTTCCGATGCAATTCCCGTTCCTGCTCCCGCGCGTCACGCGCGAGCCGCGCCAAGGACCCACCATCCCCAACGGCCGCCACCGCCCCCACCCTCCCCGCCCTCGTTCCCTTCCCGTTCCCGTTCCCATTCCCATTTCCGGACGAGCTCGCACATCCGTGCTGATCCGGCACAACGCGGGAACTCGCCTGCCCGGCAAGCGGATTGGACACGGATGACAGGGTCGCAGTGCGGCCGGGAGGCGGAGGCGGGAGGCGGGATGGCTGGGTGGTAGGGCGGCAGGGCGCCGGGACAACGGGAGATGGGGAGGCAGGACGGCGGGGGACAAGACGGCTGGGCCGCGGGGCGACGGGGTGGGCTGCGAAGCAGTGGGGAGATGGGCGGCGGACGGTGGAGGACGGACGCCGAGGCGGCAGGACCGCGAAGCGGGGCGTGGATCAGCCGGACGCGGCCTCGTGCAGCGCGGCGAGGAAGGTCCGCAGTGCCGGCTGGGGCGGCGCGGATCGGCGAACCGCCGCGTAGACCCGGCGAATCGGCTCGGGGTTGCGCAACTCCCGGACCACGGTCGCGGAATCGCCCGTCTCCAGGCCCGATTCGGGGATCAGCGCGACACCGAGACCGGCCGCCACGAACCCCTGGGCGGTGGCGTAGTCCTGACTGTCCACCACGAAGTCCGGACTGAACCCGGCCGCACCGCACGCGTTGAGCAGCACGTCCAGACACGGGCCGGCCGATTCGCTCGCCACCCACGGTTCGTCGGCCAGCTCGATCAGGTCGAGTGCCGGTTTCGCGGCGAGCGGGTGGTCGTGCGGGAGTACGGCGCGATACCGGACGTCGAGCACGTGTTCCAGGCGCAGGTCCTCGACCGGTGGCCGGTCGTCCGGCCGGACGACGAGCGCCACATCGGCCCGGCCGTCGCGTACCTCGGCGAGCGGATCGCGGGGTTCGGACAGCTGCAACCGCACCTGTACGCCCGGGTGTTCCCGGCGCAGCGCGGCCAACGCAGGGGCCACGAGCACGACTCCGACGCTGGCGAAGTAGTGGATCGTGATCCGCCCGCTCCGCCCGGCCCGAAGATCGGCCAGCGCGGTCTCGGCGGCGGCCACGTGGGTGCCGATCACCGCCGCACACTCGGTGAGCAGCCGCCCGGCCTCGGTGGGTCGTACGCCTCGCCCGATGCGTTCGAGGAGTGCGATCCCGGCCTCCTTCTCCAGGGTCGCGAGCTGCTGACTCACGGCGGAGGGCGTGTAGCCGAGATTCCGCGCGGCGGCGGTGATCGAGCCGCTGGTCACCACCGCCCGCAACATCTGCATCCGCCGCACATCGATCATGCAGATGAGCTTAATGGTTCATGTAGACATTGTCGCTTGCCTTAAGAGACAGGGTCCGACACCGTACAAACAAACCACCCCATCGTATGAACCACCCCTCCGGAGGCGAACCGTGCTCGGCGGCTCACGCGCAACGCTCGTGCGAATGGCGGTCCTGGCGCTGCTGTGGGGCTCCGGCTTCCTGTGGATCAAGCTCGCCCTGAACGGCGGCCTGGCCCCGCTGCACATCACCGTGGTGCGCTGCGCCCTCGGCAGCGCCGCGCTGTTGGCGCTGGCCCGGTCCGCCGGCCAACGGCTGCCCCGTGATCGTGGTACCTGGGGTCGACTGGTCCTCGCGGCGCTGCTGTGCAACGCGCTGCCGTTCTTCCTGTTCGCGGTCGGCGAGCAGACGGTGGACTCGGGGGTGGCGGGTGTACTCAACGCCACCACGCCGCTGTGGTCCCTGGCCCTCGGGATCGGCCTCGGCACGGATCGCGGCGCGCATCCGCTGCGCCTGGTCGGCCTGGTCCTCGGCTTCGCCGGCACGTTGGTGATCTTCGCGCCCTGGCAGGGAGGCGGCCCGGGCGGTTGGGGCGCATTGGCCCTGCTCGGCGCGGCCGTCTCGTACGCGGTCGCGTTCGCGTACATGGCCCGTCGGCTGATCGGCCGGGGCGCCGAGCCCCTCGCGCTGTCCGCGGCCCAACTCCTGTGCGCCACCGGGCTGACCGCACTCGCGCTGCCGGCCGGCCCGACGAATCCGGGCGGCCCGACGCCGACCGCCGTACTCGCCGTGATCGTCTTGGGCATCTTCGGCACCGGGGTCACATTCCACCTGAACTCCCGCCTGATCGCCGATGAGGGGCCGACGGCGGCGGCGACGGTCGGCTATCTGCTGCCGGTGGTGTCGGTGACGGCGGGCGCGATCGTCCTGGACGAGCCGCTGACCCTCCGGGTGATCGCGGGCATGGTGGTGGTGCTCGTGGGGGTGGGCCTGACCCGGACCCGGACCCGACCCACGGTGGTTGCGCCCGACAGCCGCGCCCCGGCAGCAGCGGCGGCGGAGAAGAAGGAGGTGGGGTGAGGTGGGGTGAGGTTGGGTGGGGTTGGGTGAGGTTGGGTGAGGTGAGTCCGAACGACCGGGTGTCGTGACCCGAACGTCGGTGTCCCCGAAGGGGATTCGCCGGGGCCGGATCGCGGTGATGGGCTGCGTCGACGAACTCGCCCCGGTGCCGAGCGCGGTGTTGACCATGATCGACGCGGGCCGGCAAAACCGTTGGCAGCCCGCCGCCGTCGGTGCTTATGGTGGAGCAGCAATGAGCGCAGCCCGACGGGCCGGGCGTGGCCGACGCGGTGACCGCATCGGGCGGTTCCCCGCAGGACACGAGCCTTTCGCTGCGCCCACTCCCGGATTCGGCTCGCCGCCACGGCACGCGCGCAGCGGGTGGGTGTTGTGGGCAGCGCCGAGAAAGGACACTTCGTGAGCGGGACGACACACAACATTCCCGAACTCCGTGCGCTGCGCGATCGGGTGGCCGCTCCGTCGTCCGTCGAGTTGCCCACGGTCGGCGACGGGCTCACCTGGCGACCGGTCACCGCCGCCGACATCGACCTGATCCTCGACCTGAAGCGGGCCGCCGGAAGAATCGATCATCCACGCTCGCTGGTGACGCGGGACGAGTTGGTGGAGGAGTTCGGGATGGCCTCCTTCGATCCCGAGCGCGACGCCGTGATCGCCGTCGACTCCGCCGGGCGGGCCGTCGCGTACGGCTCGGCCGTGGCTCCGACGAGCCGAGAGACGATCGTCTGCGTCGACCTCGACGGAACGGTGGCTCCGGATCGTCGTCGAGAGGGCATCGGCAGCGCGCTGTTGGCCTGGCAGGAGGCGCGCGGGCGCCAACATCTCGCGGCCTGTGCCGACGCCCTACCCGGGTGGCTCGCCTCGGGCGCGCCCGACCACGCGGTCTCCGCCATCCGGCTTCTGGAAACGCACGGCTACGAACGCACGCGGCGGTGGCTGGAGTTGGAGCGTGATCTGGCCGCGCCGATAGCGGAGCCGCCGGCGGTTGCCGGAGTGCGGCTGGTGCCGTACGGGGAGGAGTGGCAGGAGCGAGCCAGGTCGGCGATGAACGACGCCTTCCGCGACCACTGGGGCAGTCAGCCGGTCACCACCGCCGAATGGGCCGCCGGAGACCGCCTCGAGGCATTCCGCCCGGACCTGTCCGTACTCGCCGTTGCGTCCGTTACATCCGTCGCACCCGTCGCCTCCGACGCACCCGACGCATCCGACGGCGAACGTGTCGTCGGCTTCGTCTTCGTCGACGTGGCGCGGGACGAATGGCCGTTGCGTGGCGGCCCGTTCGGCTATCTCACAACCGTCGGCGTGCGGCGGGAAGCGCGGGGGCAGGGGCTGGCCCGCGCGCTGTTGGCCAACGTGCTGCGGACGCTGCGGGCCGAGGGACTGGGCCACGCCGTACTCGACGTCGACGCCGACAGCCCCACCGGTGCCCTCGGCCTGTACCAGAGTCTCGGCTTCACCATCACCGACCGCTCGGTCAGCCTCGTGAAGCGCTTCTGACCGGCGCCCGGGGCCGGCGGCCCATCCGGCTCCCCCTCGGTCGGCCGCCGTCGCCCCGGACGCCATCCGCGCCGCCAGGGATGGGGACGGGGCCGGCGGCGGCTCCTCGGACGTCCGTCGATCCGACCTGCGGCACCCCCACCCACGGCATCCCCACTTGACCCCGCCGCCCGACCCGCCGCCCGACCCGCCGCCCGACCCGCCGCCCGACCGCAACGGACGGAAGCACCCGACGTGTACCCCTCCACCATCACCGACTTCTGGCTCAGCCCCTCCCCGACGAGTCGGCTCCACTACGGTGACGACACCTTCCGGGTCTTCACCGACGCCACCCTCGACGAGGACGAACGGCTCTCCATCCGCACCACGGCCGACGGGACGACGCGCGTGCTGCTCACCCCGGCGGTCGCCGGGACGATCGGCCTGCAGGACGGACAGCCCATCGACGAGGCGGACTTCCGACAGCGGCTGGCACGATCCGGCATCACGCTGAACGGGGCCGACAACGTGTTCTACTTCACCGACGAGGCCCGAGAGACGTTGCTCGGCGAGCCGGACGCCGCCTCGATCCGGGTGCTCACCGAGGCCGACGGACGGGCGTTCGAACAGTTCGAGGAGGCGGCGTCGGAGCAGGATCGCGACGACGCGTACGTCGAACTGGACCACTGGCTGGTCTACGGCGCGTTCGAGGGAGAGAGGTTGGTGTGCGTGGCGAGCATGTACCCGTGGGACGGCGCGCCGCTCGCCGACCTCGGCGTGCTGACGCTCCCTCCGTACCGAGGCAGGGGCCACGCCCCCCGCCTCGTCCGCGCGATCTCCCGAGCGGCGCTCGCCCGGGGACACGAGCCGCAGTACCGCTGCCAACTCGACAACCACGCCTCGGTGGCCGCAGCCGAATCGGCCGGCCTGACCCGATTCGGCACGTGGGACCTCATCGCGGAGGACTCGCCGGTATAGGCCCCCGCCGGCTTGCCCCGAAATCGAACCGACACTCAGGATCCAGGCGTGCTGTCGAAGTGGATCCGGGTTGACGATGGTGACCGGCAGATGCGGCGGCTCAGCCGAGGTGTGGTTGGTCTCCGCCTGCCAGGTAGTGCCGAAGACGCAGGCGCTGAGTGTGGTGCATTGGCAACTCGGGCAATTCGGCGGGTGTCTTGAAGCCGAGAGCGGTGGACTCGTCGGACGGCGTCAGTTCTCCTCCGATGATCCGCGCGACGAAGCACACGTTGAACTGCTGGCGTACTTCTCCGTCCGAGTAGGCGATCACATGGCGTGGGTCGGTGTAGATGCCGACGAGGCCGACGATCTCGACGGCGAGGCCGGTCTCTTCGCGGGTTTCCCGGACGGCGCACTCGGGGAGCGACTCGCCGAGGTTCATCGTTCCGCCGGGCAGCGCCCAGTTGCCCGAGTCCGCGCGCCGCTGCACGAGCACACGCCCTTGCGCATCGACCACGACCACGGACGCCGCGACGACGAGCGAGTTGGGCAAGGGGGCGCCCGGATCGTCGTAGTAGTCGGTGCGTGCCATGACCTCACGCTACGGCGCGCTTCGCTCCCACACGGCCAGGCGACAACGCTGCCGCTCTCGCTCAGGTATCTCGGCGAGGCTCCGCCGCCGGAGCCGGACGAGATCGCGCGGGTGATCGTCCGCGTGACGCCGACCAAGGTGAACAGCTTCGCGGTCTAAAGGCAATGCCATTGCTCTATGGATCCGGCCGGGCCGAACCGTCCGCCCGTTGGCTCGACCCATATGTGTTGCACCCGTTCGTCGCCGGCCCCCACAACGCCTCATCGCGAGGGTCGGACGTCATCGGGTCCCCCGTGGCCCACACCGGCTTCACCGCTTCCGTATGACCTTCACCAACGCCTCCACCGCCTGTGACCAGGCGTGGGTTGGTGGGGCCGCGAAGCCGATCAGGACTCCCTGGGTCGGGGTTTGGCCTTGCCATGGTTCGAGGGAGAGAGATTGGTGCGCGTGGCGAGCATGTACCCGTGGGGCGGCGCGATCGACACGGTCAGGCCGGGTCGTCGGCGGATCGCACGGCCCATCGGATCGGGCCGACGTGGCTCGGTGCGGCGGCAGTCGGCGTGTCGGCCCGGCAGAGTGCAGGTGCCGCTACGGCGTCGGGTGTTGTGGGCTTGGCGGAGGCGAGTCGGGGTTGGTGGGGGTTCGGTTCGTGGGTGTGTTCGCGTTGCAGGATCATCTGTACGTAGCCGGGTGAGAAGCCGGCGGTGGCGGCGATGGTGTCGATAGGTATGCCGGCGTGGTGGGCGTTGGCAACTGCGGTGCGGAGCGCGGCGCCGGCGGTGCGGCATTGCTGTTGGTGTGCGTGTTGCTCCCGGTCCGATGTTGTTGCGGGGTTGGGTTGTCGGCCCTGGAGTCGGTTGGGTGCGGCGGCGGTTGCGGCCAGGTGGGCGAGGGCGGTGGGGCGGTCGGTCATCGGTTCGGCTCCGATGTGTGGAGGCGGCGGGCGATGGTGCGGTCGGTGATGGCGGCGCGGATGCCTTCGCTGTCGAGCCATCGGCCCAGGCGGCTGTGGAGTTCGGTGACCTGGTCGATGGTGAGTCCGGTGACGGGCATCGGGCCCGGGCACAGGCGGGGTTCGGGTGGGGTGGTGGTGGGGATGAGGTCGGGGCGGTGGCGGGCGAGGTCGCCGAGGAGGACCTCGCGGTGGTGTTCCCGGACGTGGACGATCCCGCGTGGTTCGGGGCGGTCCCCGCCCACGGAGTCGACGAACACCCGCAGCCGCAGCCCGAATCCGTCCCGGATCAGCAGGGCTCGGCCGGACGGCCGGTCCTGCGGGCGCAGTGGGCGGAGCAGTGTCTCGGCGAAGAAGGCCAGGTCGGCGTCGGTGAGGTGGAACGCGACCCGCGGCAGCGCATCCGGGTCGGAGGACGAGGTGGTGACGGCCAGGCGCCATGGCCGGGGGTGGTCGGTGGGGTTCAGAGCAGTGGGGTGAGGACGGGCCCGGTGCCGCTCGATGCGGCACGGGGACGGAGGGTGGCCGAAGAACCCAGCCGGGCCCGCCCGTTCATGGGGACACTTGCTCGCAGGCGGCGAGTTGGGGCCGGCGATGGTGGTGAACGTGAGGCGAGGTCACACGCTCACCGTAGGGCGGGGCGTTTCTTCTTATCGGCCGTGTTTCTCCGGATTTCTCCGAGAGCTACAAACGTGTCCGGGCGATTCTCAGCCGCAGGAAAGCGCGGCTTGTGCGCGTGCGATGAGGAGTTGGGCCGGTCGACCGTAGACCGCTGCTTCGTTCAGAGAGTCCCAGATGGTCGTGAACAGCGACAGGTTGTCGGAGTCTTCGAGCCACATCTCCGCCGTCCACGTCTCGGTGATCACGAGGCGGTCGTCATAGATCCAGAATCCGTCACCCGGCGCGACGCTGAGGTCCGCGTCGAACGGGACGATGCCGAGGGACACGGAGCCGAGACCGAGTACGCCGCTCAGTCGGTCGAGTTGCCCTGCCAAGACATCCCGAGGGCAGACGCGCACGCGGAGCGCACCTTCCCACAGGAGGGCGTGAACCTGTCGTCCAGGCTCGTAGAGGAAATCCTGTCGACGAAGGCGCGCGGTTACCGCCGCCTCGACATCGCGCGGTGTGCGACGCAGTTCGGCGTAGCGGCCCAGGACGTTTCGCGCGTAGTCGGCCGTCTGGAAGATGCCGGGGATCACCCCGGCCTCGAAGCCGCGCAGCACCCTGGTGCGTTTGATCTCGACGACACCGGCTTCCTGGCGGGGCCGGTGGCCGGCGGCGAGCTGCCGTTTCCAGGTGCGGTACGTCGTTTCGAACCTGCTGAGTCGGGCCTTGAGTTCGGGGGCGACGTGAGGTCGGCCGACGGTCTGCGCCCACGCGTCGAGGTCGGCGCCGGTCGGCGTCTGCCGCCCTGTCTCCAGCTTCGAGACCTTCGAGGGGGGCCAGCCCAGACGGCGGGCGGCCTCGCGACCGGTCAGACCCGCCTGGGTGCGCAGTTCGCGCAGCCGCGCGTGGACTACGGATGGGCGTCGGATCGAGCGTACGTACTGGATTTCGCATGTCGCCGGGGCGGCGTTCGTTGTGCACATCGCGGTGATCCAGGACGACTGGGGGCACCATTCCGACGCGACGCTCGGGTACAAGTCCGTTCGCGTGAGCATCAGTTCCAGTGACCTGGGTGGGCATGTCGCCGGGCATGACATCGAACTTGCGCGTCGGATCGAGGCTGTTGCGTCCGCGCATGGTGCGGTGCCGGGTGAGCATCCGTGACGGCCCCGGGTGTTGGGTTGGTCGGCGCGCGGGGCCGTTTTTGGGTCAGGAGGACTTGGCCGGGGTCCAGGTGCCTGGGCGGATTACTACGGCCGTGGTGTGGATCGGGGGGCTGTGGCGGAAGTGGAGGGTGAAGGGGATGGTTTCGCCGGGGGTGAGCTTCGGGGGGTTGCCGAGCATGATGTTGGCGCCGCTGGCGGTCATGCCCAGCAGGCCGTTGGCCGGGATCGGGAGGGACTTGGTCATCCACATGCGGCCGGCGTAGCCCGTGTAGGTGTGGAAGCTGAAGCCGACGTCGGTGGTGATCGGGGTGGTGACGGCGGTGAGTTCGTCGTTGGCGGCGCCGGAGTTGCGGATGGTGAAGTAGGCCGACGTGGCGTCGGCGTTGGTGGCCAGGTGGACTCGGCCGTCGGAGATGGAGAGTTTGGGGGCACTGCCGGCCTGGCCGGACGCCGTCCACGCGGTGAGCAGGGTCAGTGCCAGGGCGGCGGCCACGAGGGGGCCCGCGATCGACTTGAGCAGGGCTACGGGTTTCATGGGCGGACCGGCTTCGTGTTGTCGTCGGTGGGGTGGGTGGCGGCTCGGAAGCGGGTCAGGCGCAGGCTGTTGGTGACCACGGCCAGTGAGCTGACCGACATCGCGGCGGCGGCGAGCATCGGATTGAGCAGGCCGGTCACCGCGATCGGGATCAGCACCACGTTGTAGCCGAACGCCCAGCCCAGATTGGCCCGGATCGTCCCCGTGGTGCGCCGGGAGAGTCGGATCGCGTCGGCGAGCGCGGTCAGGTCGTCGCGGACCAGCGTGACGTCGGCGACGCCGATCGCCGCGGCCGTACCGCCGCCCATCCCGATGCCCAGATCCGCCTCGCCCAGCGCGATCGTGTCGTTGATACCGTCCCCGACCACCGCGATCGCCCGCCCCGGCTGGTCCTGGCGCAGTCCGCGGACCAGTTCGGCCTTGTCGTGCGGGTCCAATTCGCTCAGCACCTCGTCGATGCCCACCGCGTCGGCGATCGCCCGCGCCGGGCCCGGCCGGTCGCCGGTGGCCAGGACCACCGTGACGCCGAGCCGAGTCAGCGCGCGGATCGCCCCGGCCGCCTCCGGCCGTACCGAGTCGCCCAGGACGAAGACCCCGGCCGGCACGCCGTTCACCGTGGCCAGCACCGCGGTGTCCCCGGCCGCGTCCGCCTCGGCCAGCGTGGCCCGCAGGTTGGCGGGCAGCGCGGCCGGGTCCTCGGCTCCCGGACGCAGTACCGCGACGCGTGCCCCGTCCACCAACCCGCGTACGCCAGTGCCGGGTTCGGAGCCGAAATCGGCGACGGGTGGTAGCGGGCCGTGTTGTTCCACCGCGGCCCGCGCGAGCGCCCGGCCGATCGGGTGCGCGGACCCGGCCTCGACCGCGCCGACCTGGGAGAGGAGTTCGCCCGGATCCACGCCCGGGGCCGCGGTGTGTCGCAGCAGGCTCATCCCGCCCGTGGTGAGCGTGCCGGTCTTGTCCACCACGACGGTGCCCACCCGGCGCAGCCGTTCCAGGCCGGCGGGTTCGCGGATCAATACGCCGAGTCGGGCGCCGCGACCGGTGGCGGCCAGGATCGCGGTGGGCGTGGCCAGCCCGAGCGCGCACGGGCAGGCGACCACCAATACGGCCATCGTCGCGCCCGCCGCGGCCTGTGGATCGCCGCCCGCGCCGAGCCAGAAGCCCAGCACGGTAACCGCCGTGGCCAGGACGGAGGGTACGAACACGCCCGCGATCCGGTCGGCCAGGCGCTGGGCGTTGGTCTTGCCCGCCTGCGCCTCCTCGACCGCGGCGGCGATCCGGGCCAGCCGGGTGTCCGCGCCGACTGCCGTGGCCCGTACGGTGATTCGGCCGCCCTCATTGACGCTGCCGCCCGGCACCGGGTCCTCCGGGCCGACCTCCATCGGCCGGCTCTCCCCGGTCAGGTGCGACACGTCGAGCGCGGACCGGCCCTCGACCACGACGCCGTCGGCCGGCACCCGGTCGCCGGGCCGCACCAGGAATACCTGACCCACCGTCAAGGACGCGGTGGACACGGTCACCTCGACGTCGCGCCCGCGCGGACCCGGATGCAGTACGGCCACCTCGTCGGGCACGAGAGTGGCCAACTCCCGTACGGCCGAGCCGGTTCGACTGCGCGCCCGCTCCTCCAGGCGGCGCCCGAAGCGGACGAACAACGGTACGGCTACCGCGACTTCGAGGTACATGTGGGCCTCGGTGCCGGTCGCCGGCGGCAGCAGGGTGAAGGCCATCCGCATCCCGGGCTCGCCCGCGCCGCCCCGGAACAGCGCCCACAACGACCAGCCGAACGCGGCGAGTACGCCCAGGCTGACCAGCGTGTCCATGGTCGCGCCGGCGTAGCGCAGGCCGTGCCAGGCCCGCCGGTGGAAGGGCCACGCGCCCCACGTGGCCACCGGCGCGGCCAGCATCAGGCACAACCACTGCCAGTTGGTGAACTGCCACGCGGGCACCATGGACAGGACCAGGACCGGGATCGCAAGGGCGGCCATCACGAGCAGGTCCCGCCGACCGTGGTCCGCGTCCTGATCGGTGGTCGTCCGGTCGGCGGCGGCCGGTGTCGCGCCGGACACGGTGGCCGAGTAGCCCGCCTCGGTGACCGCCGCGAGCAGGTCCAGTACGGCGACGGAGGCGGGGTGTACCACCCGGGCCCGACCGGTGGCCAGGTTCACCGTCGCGGTGACGCCGTCGAGCCGGGCCAGCCGCTTCTCCACCCGATTCACACACGCGCCGCAGGTCATCCCGGACACCGTGACGTTGGTGGTGACGAGAGCTGCCGAGGTGGTCACAGGACACCCCCGACGGTGCGCGATGCGGCGCGCGGCGCGCCGGCGGGTTCGCCGAGGCCCATCGAACCGTGTCCGCCGCCGCCTTCGTCGCCCATCTTCACCGGCGCGCCGGGCGGACCGGGCTTGCGCAGATCCGGGGCCACGGGTCCGGCCTGGCGGCCGACCGCGAACGCGACGACGAACAGCAGGGCGAGCAGGCCGAGGAAGGCGAACACGGTACGGGAGGCGGCGAGCGACGCGGATCGGGTCGGGCCGGCCGTGGCCGCCGCCGGGCGCGGACGGAACGGCAGACGTAGACGCAGACGCGGACGCGGACGCCGGGGGCGGTTCCGGGGGTCGGGTCCGCCGGCGAACACGGGCATGAATCGGGCTCCAGGGATCGGAAAGGCTCGGAACGGCGTGGAACTGTTCAAAACGTCTCGGAATGGTTCGAAACGTCTCGGAACGGTTCGGGCGGCGGGCCCAGGGGCGGGCGTGAACAAAGGCACGGGGCATCCGGGTAGTCGGCCGCCGATCACCGCTGGTTCCCCGGCTGTTGTGATTCCGGTCGGGAATCGTGTCGCCCGTGCCGGTCGGCGGGGCCGATTCGGGTCGGGTGCCCCGGGGGCCTCGGCTGCCGGCGAGTGTGGCGCCGACCACGTTTCGATGGCGCTTCGACCGTGCTTCGGACCGTGCTTCGGCCGTCGTTCGGCCGCGCTGCGACCGTGCTTGGATCCCGCCTCGATCGCACCCCGATCGCACCTCGGTTGTGCTTCGGTCGCACCCCGGTTGTGCTTCGGTCGTGCTTTTGATCGCGTCGTGACCGTGGTTCGACCGTGATCCGACCATGTTTCGGTCGCGTTCCGATCGGCTTTCGACCGGATTCGGGCGCGAGTTCGAGTGTGGTTCGGGAAAGGTTCCGGAGAAGTTCCGGAAGTGAGCGGACACCCCCGGGTCCCTGCCGAGGCCGCAGGTGGGAACATGAGCTTCACCATGCCTGCCCGGTCCGTGCTTCGAGTTGTTCGCGCCGCGACGTTCGCGGTGATCTGCGTGTTGCTCGCGCTGTTCGGGCACACGCTGATGTCGGACGCCCCGGTCCACTGGGCCGCACCCGTCGGCGCCGGCGCGGGCATCGCGGTACTCGCCTGGGCCGTGGCCGATCGGGAACGTGGCCTCGGCGCGATCACCGCGGCCGTACTCGCCGCCCAGGCCGGTCTGCACACCCTCTTCACCCTCGCCCAACAGCCGGTCGCCGAGCCGACCGGTGCGGCCCGGTTCCAGTCGCAGTGGTTGCAGATACTGCTGTGCAACGACGACCGGCCCGGCGAGGCGGCCACCCACTCGGTGGCCGAACTCCTGTCCCGGATGCGGCTGGACCCGGAACTGGCCCGGCAATCCCCGGCAGCGGCCGGCTTCGGCGGACCGCCGTCCGGCGGGCATCACATGGGCGCGTCCGGCGGGATGAACCACGACGGCGCGCTCGGCATGGTGCTTGGACACGGCGGCACCGGGATGGTGGCCGCGCACGTACTCGCCGCGCTCGGCTGCGGTGTGTGGTTGCGACACGGTGAGAAGGCGGTCTTCCGACTGCTGCGTGTGCTCGCAACGATGGCGGGCGCGGTGGTGCTCGCGCTGGTCCGGGCCTGGACGTCGCCGATCGCCACCCGGCTGCCGGCGCTGCCGCGTTCGGGGCGTCGCGGTGAGCGAGCCGTGCCGAAGTGGGTCTGCCGCCCGCTGCCGGGTCGAGGGCCGCCGGCGCTGTTCGCCTGAGTCGTCCATCCGACGCGTGCCGGGCTTCGGTGCGGTGATCGTGGTTGGCGTTGTGCCATCGGTGGGCCCTGTCGGTCCCGGATCGGGTGGCGGGCGTTGCGCGTCGAGGCCGAGGGCCTCACGTCGAGCCTCGTCGTCCCGAACCTCCGGGCCGCGCGGCCCGGATCGTACTGCGTCGCACCTGTGCAGGCACGCCGTGCCCGTACGTGCGCGGCACACCGCGCCCGCGCTCGGACCGGTTGCCGATCGCCGATCGACGCGACGTGACGCGACGTGACGCGACGTGACGCGACGTCACCCACTCGTGAACGTCGCGCGCACGACGACCGATCGTGCCCGGCCCGGCCCGCGTCGACCCGCGGCGCGTCCGTGCCGTCGACGGTGGACCCAGGCGTACCCATCACCCGAGTAGCGCCCGCCTTCGCGCCGGCGTGCTCGTCGCCGTGTCCGAATCCGACACCGCGTCGACCGCGACGGCCGCCCGGCGGCGCGCCCTCGGGCGCTCCACGCCCCGCCGTCGAGACCGTGCCGCGCCCCACCGGGCGGCCGGCTCCGGCGGGCGTCCCGCCCACCCGCTCGACGATCGATCCGGCTCGACCCGATCGATCGCCGCCCGTATGACGAGGACGTGGAACGTGTCTTCCCTGCACTCTCCCGGCGGCCCGGCCGCCGACCGACACCATCTCCCGACCACCGTGCCGGCCCGGAGAACTCACGCCGCCGGCAGCGACGGAACCCCGACCGCCCACCCGTTCACCGCGACCCGACGCGTGGGGGTGTCCGGTGCATGACCTCGACCTGACCGCGCGGGCCCTGGCGGGTGCCGCCGGGGATCCCGAAGCCGTCGACGACTTCGTCCGGGGTACGCAGCGCGATGTCTGGCGCTTCGTCGCGTATCTGACCGACGTACAGAGCGCGGACGACCTCACCCAGGAGACGTACCTCCGAGCCTGGACCGCACTGCCTCGCTTCACCGGCGCGTCCTCGGTGCGGACCTGGTTGATGTCCATCGCCCGCCGTACGGTCGTCGACCGCTACCGCGCGGCGGCGGCCCGACCGCGTACCGCCGCCGTCGACGACTGGGTGGAAGTCGCCGAACGCCGCCAGGACATCACCCGGCCCGGCTTCGACGAGGGCCTGGCCCTCGACGACCTGTTCGGCGCGTTGCACCCGGCGCGCCGGGAGGCATTCGTGCTCACCCAGGTACTGGACTTCGGCTACGCCGAGGCGGCCACGATCGCCGGCTGCCCGATCGGCACGGTCCGCTCCCGCGTGGCCAGGGCCCGAAGCGACCTGATCGCACTGCTCCGCGAGGCGGAGGAGGCCACATTCGAGGCGGCGGAGCAACGGGTACCGCTGCGCCGGGCAAGCTGAGTCGATCCGGTCCGGTCCGATCCGGTCCGGTCCGATCCGGTCCGGTCCGATCCGGTCCGGTCCGGTCCGGCCCGGCCCGGCGAGGGCGAGGGGGTTCGCCGTCCACCCGACGGCGGGCCCTCGCCCGTCCGCGGCCTGAGCGATCCCAGCGACACCCGCCGACGCGGCGGCGGTGGAACGACCGGCCGTGCCACGTCGTTCCGGCCTCGCCGCCCGTACTACGCCTTGCGGTCCGCCACCGCGTACGACGCCGCCGCCACCGTGCCCGCGACGGCGAATACCGCCGGCCACGCGCCGATCTTCTTGGCCAACGGGTGTGATGCGCCGAAGGCCACGGTGTACAGGCCGGTCAGCGCGGCGGCCGTGGGGGTGCCCGCCTGCTCCCGCCAGCCCTTCGCGGCGAAGGCACCGGCCACGGCCAGGACCGCACCGCCCAACGGGCGCTGCTTCGTGTAGCGGGCGACGGCGTAGCCGCCGACCAGGCCGGTGGCGGCGACGGCGGCGGTGGGGATACGAGCCATGGCGTACTCCTTGAAACATCGACGTGACCGGATCCGAAAACCCGACCGGTGCCCTACCCACCCGAACCTAACGCCCCCGAACTCGCACCCCACCCGCGACCCCAAGCCGGCCACGGCACCCACAACTCCGCGGCAACCACGCCGGGCACTTCATCGCCGTGCCGCCGTGCCGCCGTGCCGTCGCGCCATACCGCCGCGCCGGCCACCGGACCGTGCCACCAGGCCGGGGTACCTCGCAGCCGCGCCCGCCACTGCGCCCGCCACTGCGCCTGCCACCGCGCCCGCCACCGCGTCCTGCGGCGGGGGCGGTTCCGTTGCTATGCCCGGTTCGCCGCCTGCTTGACGGTCTTGATCACCGGTGCCGTTTCGAGGTGCGTAATGGCTGGGAGTGCGGCGATCCGAGTGGTCAGGTACCGGTACAGCTCCCGCTGGTCCGTGCACACCACGCTCGCGTGCAGGTTGGTCGGGCCGGTCGTGGCGGCGGCGAAGGCGATCTCCGGATGTCCGGCCAGCGCCCGACCGGCCTCCTCCAGGTGCGCGGGGGCGACCGAGAGCCAGAGCAGGGTTCGGGCGTGCACGCCGAACATGCGCCAGTCGACGTCGATGTCGAGATAGAGCAGGCCGTGTTCGCGCAGCTCCGTCATCCGGCGCCGGACCGTCGTCGGGGACCAGCCGGTCGTCGTGGCCAACTGCTCGAACCCGGCCCGGCCTTCGGTGGCGAGCAGGGCGAGGAGCTTGCGGTCACCGTCGTCGAGCCGCACCGGCCCGGGTCGAGGCGGCACCGCGGGCGGGCGCAGTCGTTCGATCGCTTCCGCGTCCAGCGATCCGAGTTTGCCGACCAGGTTGTCCGGGCCACCGTAGAAGGCGTGCAGCACGGAGTGCGCGGTCACGCCCTCCACCCGCGGGGTGCGGGGGAGTTTGGCCAGCAGCAGTTCCTCGCTGTCCGCCTCGTTCTCGGTACGGACCGCGCAGGTGATCTCGGTGCCGCCGGAACTGAGGCTCACCCAGGACGTGTCGGGGCGTCTGGCCAGCGCCTCGGCGACCGGGAGCGACGCGGCGGGCGCACATCGCACCCGCAGGAGCCACAGGATGGCGCCGAGCGCGGTCGGGTCGACCCCGCCCAGCACGCGTACCGCTCCGGCCGACCGCAACCGGGCGTACCGGCGGGCGATGGTGCGATCCGACACGCCGAGAACCTCGGCGATGGTGCTGAACGGGGCCCGGCCGTCGATCTGCAGGGCGTGCACGAGCCGACGATCCAGCTCGTCGTAGTCGTTGTCGTAGTCGGATTCCACCGAATCGAGCCTAGACAGTGTCGGATATCGGCGCAATCGAGCCGGATTCTGGCTTGGGCGGCTCGGCAGGCGGAGCGTTGCCTGTGTCCTGATCGACACCGTCAGAGGAGAGTCCATGGACACCGATGTGCTCGTCGTCGGCGCCGGCCCGACCGGAATGACGCTGGCCAACGAACTGCTGATGGCGGGGGTGTCGACCGTGTTGGTCGACAAACTGTCGCAGCGCAGCGACCTGTCCAAGGCGGGCGGTGTGCAGTCCCGCACGTTGGCGGCGCTCGACCAGCGAGGGCTGCTGGAGCCCTTGCTGGCCACCGGGGATCACCCCGTCGCCACCGGCCACTTCGCGGGTATCCCACTCCCGCTCCAGGCCGACCGGCACCGGCTGCCATGGCGGTCCGTACCGCAGGTGGTGATCGAGGGATTCTTCGAGCAACACCTCGCCGCGCACGGCCTGCACGCCCGGAGGGACCACGAACTGGTCGACCTCGCCCAGGACCACAACGGGGTCACCGCGACCTTCACCGGCGGTGCCACCCTCCGCTCTCGTTACCTCGTCGCCGCCGACGGAGCCCACAGCACCGTACGGGCGCTCCTGCGGGCCGCCTTCCCGGGTCAGGCCGGTACGTTGACGATCACCGCCGCCGACGTGCGGCTGAGTGGCGTCGATCCGTCCACGTCGCATACCTGGAACGAGGACGGGCACTGGGCGGCACAGTTCCCGCTCGGCACCGATCCGCAGGGCAGGCAACTGCGCCGATTGGTCCTGGGCGGGCCGGGCCGGTCACTGCCGAGGGAGATTCCGGTCACCGAGGACGAAATCCGGCAAGGTCTGAGTGTCGTGTTCGGCACGCGGGTGCGCCTGCTCGAACTGCGTTACGCCCGCCGGATCACCAACGCGTCACGGCAGGTCGAGCAGTACCGGCACGGGCGGGTGTTCCTGGCGGGCGATGCCGCCCATGTCCACCTTCCGCTCGGCGCGCAGGGCATGAACACCGGGATGCAGGACGCGTTCAACCTCGGTTGGAAGCTCGGCGCCGCCGTACACGGCTGGGCACCGAAGAACCTGCTCGACACGTATCACGCGGAACGGCATCCGGCCGGGGCCGCCGTTTTGCGCAACGTTCGGGCACAGAGCCTGCTGATGGACTGGGCCGGCACCCGCGATCCGGACGTGCTGGCCGCCCGGGAGATCTTCACGGCCATGGCCCAACTCCCGGATGTTCAGCACCATCTCGCCGACCTGATGTCCGGGATGGCCGGCCGCTACCCGATGCCGGGCACCGAAACCCATCCGCTCGTCGGCCGGCCCGTACCGGACCTGGACCTCGGCCCGGCCCGGGTGCACGAACTGCTGCGGTCCGGGCACGGCATCCTGCTGGACCCGGCCGACACGTTCGCCGGGATCGCCGACCCCTGGTCGGACCGGGTGGGCCGGGTGGGCCGGGGCGCCGACACCGAGGCGATGCTCATCCGGCCGGACGGCTACGTGTGCTGGGCCGGCGCGGACGACCTGGAACCGGCGCTGGCCCGCTGGTTCGGCGCGCCCCACTGAGCCGACATTCAGGAGCCCGGCCGTCGTGCAGAGAATGCCTGCCCCACCGCCGGCGCCGCCGCCACGTCGACCGCAACGGCCCACCACCCCGCGCCGCCAATCCCGTTCCCGCCCTCGCGCGCCATTGGCGGGTCGGCCGCCGCGGCCCGCCACCTTGCGCCGTCCCGCTCGCTCCGCTCCCGCGCACCCCGCCACCTTGCGCTGTCCCGCTCGCTCCGCTCCCGCGCACCCCGCCACCTTGCGCCGTCCCGCTCGCTCCGCTCCCGCGCACCCCGCCACCTTGCGCCGTCCCGCTCGCTCCGCTCCCGCGCACCCCGCCACCTTGCGCCGTCCCGCTCGC